>PADE01000203.1 GCA_002702965.1 Planctomycetaceae bacterium | reverse complement strand
AGGAAATGTTCTGGATCATGACCATCCCGATTGTAACGCGACAGTCGGCCTCGCCTCAATCAAGCGCAAGGCGGTGATTCGGCGGACCTTCGCAACGCGTGGTCCGGTCCCTCGTATGCGTTGGCGGTACGAGGATCGCCACGTATGATTGAAACCGAGAGGGTTCTCCGTTGGCGGCTTGGTAGACCGTTCTATCGACTCGGCCGTGTGTATTTTCCTGCAACCGTTTCCGGTGACAGACCAAACAGACCGACAGCCCCGACAAAAGGGTGCATTCTCCAAGGCTCTTCACATGAACGTTCTTATCACCGGTGGTGCTGGATTTATCGGATCACACCTGGCCGATGCCTGCATCGAGCGCGGGGATCAGGTGAAGCTGCTCGATGACCTATCCACGGGGAGTCTCGACAACATCAATCACCTGGAGGGTCATCCGCGTTTTGATTACACCATCGACTCTGTCCAGAACCGATCGATCGTCGCCGAATTGGTCAATCAATGCGACGTCGTATTCCATCTCGCGGCTGCCGTGGGTGTGCGACTGGTCGTTGAAAACCCGGTGAGGACGATCGAGACCAACGTGCAGGGAACCGAGGTCCTGCTCGCGCAGGCAGCCGAGAAAGGGAAGACCGTTCTGCTGACGTCCACGTCGGAAGTCTATGGACTCAGCTCCGCTGTTCCCTTTCAGGAAGACGGCAACTTGGTCTTAGGGAATAGCAAGAAGGGACGCTGGAGTTACGCCTGTAGCAAGTTGCTCGATGAATTTCTGGCGATTGCCTATCATCGGGAACGCGGGCTCCCGGCCATTGTGGTCCGTTTGTTCAATACCGTAGGACCACGTCAGACCGGACGTTACGGGATGGTGATTCCGCGTTTTGTTCAGCAGGCGCTACACGATGAACCGATCACGATTTTCGGCGATGGCAGTCAATCGCGTTGTTTTGGATACGTTGGGGATGTCGTCGACGCGATGATTCGTTTGGTCGAGAAAACCGAAGCGCTTGGCGATGTGTTTAACATCGGTTCTGACGAAGAAGTCACCATCCAAGCTCTGGCCGAGCAAGTTCGTGAGATGACCGGTAGTAACTCGAAGATCGTCCACATCCCGTACGACGAGGCCTACGCAGAGGGCTTTGAGGACATGCCGCGTCGCACTCCCGACCTGGAGAAGATCTCTCGTTTGACGGGATATCGACCGGTGATGACGTTAGCCGACATTCTGTCGAGTGTGATTCAGTACTACCGCGCACAGCCGCACGTGGATTAGCGCCGGGCAGACCTGGGACCCCTCCGTCCTGTCGCTGGCCTGCAAGTTGCGACATAATGAGCCGACTTTGATCCGTTTTGTGGGAGCCGGAATGTTCGAGAATCGTGTCAAACACCGTCTTGGTGACGGCCGTGCGGTTTGGGGCGCTAGTGTCCCGGACGCCTCGGACATCGTTGCCAAGTTGACCATCGACTGTGATGTTGATTTCCTCTGGATTGACCTGGAACATCGGCCGTACGGGACCCATGAAGTCCGCTGGATTCCGATTCTTTGCCGTCAGGCGGGTTGTAGTTCCATGATTCGCGTTCCGGGTCTTGACCCGAATTGGATCAAGAAAGCGCTCGACATCGGCGCCGACACCGTCATGGTGCCGCAGATCAATACGGCGGAAGAGGCCCGCCTGGCAGTGGAATTTGCCAAGTATCCGCCTGCCGGATCGCGCGGTGTGTCGCCGCTGTGGACGACGTTCATGAATGTGGATTGGCAAGACTACCTGCCCGTGGCCAACCAGGAAACCTGTGTGATTGTCCAGATTGAGACCGCTGCGGGCATCGAGAATCTCGATGCGATTGCCGCCGTGGAGGGTGTCGACATTGTATTCGCGGGTCCGGCTGACCTGGCTGCCACGATGGGTGTCATCGGGCACCCCGAAACCCCGAAGGTGCAGCAATTCCTGGCTGATTTTCCAGCCCGCGTCGAGGCGCATGGTAAATCAGCGGGTATCACTTTCAATACGTTGGAAGAAGCCCGCCGGTCTTGGGAACAGGGTTATCGCTTCATCAACGTGGGGACACTGGTGCACCACGGAATCGCGGGTTTGAAAGCCGGTCTGGAACAACTGCGGGAACTCTAACGCCCGCCGGCCGATTCCTACCCGGCCAGTGACAATCCGTTGTGCTGGCCAGGTCGACCTGTGCAGGTTGGTTCGGCAATTGCTGCGCGCACCGAATCGATCGCAGTTTGGGTCTCGAGTGACCAGACGAGTCTCCCCGATCTGGCAGGATGCGATTGTGTGGTTGCGCGGGGACTCCAGCGGTCCGCTGGCCTTTCCAAAGATCGCAGGGGGGCACGTCCCCGCGGGCCCGCACGATCTCCTCAACCGGAGGACGAGTGGTGCGCGCAGGAACATTCTGGCACTTCGGCCCGTTGGGAGGCCGCTCACTGGGCGCCCGCGGAGAGGCGGCGGCGGCCAGATATCTCAAACGCAAAGGTCTCCGTATCGTCGGCCGGAGTGTCCGCGCTCCGCTCGGCGAGATCGATTTAGTCGCCCTCGATGATGGCACGGTTGTTTTTGTGGAAGTCAAGACGCGGCGCTCGATGCGCGCCGGCACTCCGGCGCTGGCCGTCGATCATCGCAAACAGCGGCGCCTGGGGCGCCTTGCGCTCCACTTCTGTAAACAACACGGTCTGTTGGGCTGCGCGGTCCGCTTCGACGTGGTCGCCGTCATTTGGCGTCACCGCTGGCGACCGCCACAGATCGACCACTTCCGTGGTGCATTCGATGACCCGGACCTGCGGTCACTGTTTTGAGGGCGGTCGCTTTCCCTGAGATCCTACGTTTTTGCGAGAATTTTGCAGCCCAGAAAATATAGTTATAATGAGGGGTATGTAATGATGTCTGTAAACGATGTGTGGTCCTCATGCTGGCTAGTCTCCATACGTTTTCGCTACTGGGAATCGACGCTGTGCCAGTCGATGTGGAGGTCGATGTCTCGACCTCGGGTCTGCCCAAGACGATTCTGGTGGGCCTTCCCGAGGCGGCCGTGCGGGAGAGTACGCATCGTGTGGAACGCTCGCTGGTCAATTCGGGCTTTCAGCGGCCGCAGCACCGCGTGGTTGTCAACCTGGCCCCCGCCGAGTTGCCCAAGCAGGCGGCTTCCTTCGACCTGCCGATCGGCTTGGGATTCTTGGCCAGCAGCGGCCAATTGACCACCGCCCGGTTTTCCCGTTACGCGGCGGTGGGTGAGTTGTCGTTGGAGGGTCAAACGCGGCCCGTCAAAGGGGTCCTCTCGATGGCCCTGTCGGCCGCTCGTCAGCCCGGCTTGAAAGGAATCGTGGTCCCCGCTGCGAGTGCTGCCGAGGCGGCCGTGGTTGAGTCACTGGAAGTCATTCCGGTTGCCAATCTCCAGGAAGCGGTCGCTTTCTTTTCGGGTGAAGAAGGACCCCCACCGCAAAAGCACTGTCCGCTCGCAGTTGAATCGGCGCGGGTCGGTGAACCATCCGATTACGCCGAAGTCAGTGGACAGGAAATGGCTAAACGGGCGCTCACGCTGGCGGCGGCTGGCGCGCACAACCTGCTGATGATCGGGCCACCCGGGTCGGGAAAGACGATGCTCGCCAAGCGGTTGCCTTCCATTCTGCCGCCCCTTTCGGTCCGCGAGTCATTGGAGACCACCCGCGTCTACAGCGCCATGGGAAGACTGGATCCCGATCAAACCCTGATGACTGTGCGACCTTTTCGGTCGCCCCATCACTCAATCAGTGATGCTGGACTGGTCGGGGGAGGTAGCACACCGGTTCCCGGTGAAATCTCGATGTCGCACAACGGGGTGTTGTTCCTCGACGAACTGCCCGAGTTTCAGCGACGCACGCTGGAGGCGATGCGGCAGCCGCTGGAAGACCGCACGGTCACGATTTCTCGTGCTCTGAGGTCGACCACCTTTCCGACCGATTTCATTCTGATCGCCGCCATGAACCCCTGTCCCTGTGGTTTCCGCGGGCATCCGCTGCGCGAATGCCAATGCACTCCCACCCAAATCGAACGCTATCTGTCCAAGATCTCAGGTCCCTTGCTGGATCGAATCGACATCCAGATCGAAGTGCCTGCGCTCTCTTTTGACGACCTGACCGGCCAGAATCCGGGTCCCGGCAGCGCACAGATGGTCGCCATCGTTCGGGAGGCTCGTGAGATCCAGCGCGGGCGGAATGACACCGGTCGAGTCCATTGCAATGCCCAGCTGGACACCCGCCAGTTGCGACAATTCTGTTCGTTGGATGCGACGGCCCGGGCGCTGCTGCGGGCGGGCATTAATCAGCTGGGGCTCTCGGCGCGTGCCTACGACAAGATTCTGCGGGTGGCGCGGACGATCGCGGATGTGGAACGCTCGCCTCAGATTCACTCCGAACACGTTAGCGAAGCGATCCAATACCGTCTCCTCGATCGTCGATTATGGTGAATGTCTCGGCTGCTCGGTGCCGTACTTCCAGTAGGTGAAATCTTGATCTGAAACGGCGATTGACCTATTCTCCGACTTACCGGTGCATCGAGTGTGGTTTCGGGCGCCGCGTCGACCCTTGAAAACGACGACGCCAACGCCCAAGTGGGAGTGTATTTCTAATGGGTTCGGTTTGTGCGCGCTATGGGAACGGGAACATGCGAATGAGGTCTTTGATTGGTCACACGATCCGTGCCACTGCAGCCTGTGCACTTTTAGTCGTCGCTGGACCATGCATGGATGTTGTCCGAGCGGCCGGTCGGCCCGGGACTGCGCAGCGCGGCCGCGTGATCTACAACTTGGATTGTTCGGAGTTCTATGTGGGCACCTTCGGTCCGGTTGTGCCCGAAACCATTGATAAGTTCGTGGACGAGCACGCAGCGGCTGGTGTTTCGGACCTGTTCATCAACGTCAACGCACAACGTACCAACTATCGCAGCCAGGTCTGGGAGGCGTTGTGGGACGGATATGACCCCACCTTGTCCGATGAGCAACCGTTCTTTGCGGGTCTCGACCCAAAACGACGTTTTGAGACAGCCTTTTTCAAGGCCACCCTTAAGCTACACCAGATGGGATGCGACTACCCGCAACGGATGATCGATCGCGCGCGGCACAACCAGATTAAGGCCTGGATTTCGCTGAGAATGAACGATGGTCACAACGGACATTTAACGGATCACCCCAGCCACAACAAGCTCTGGAAATCGCATCCCGAATGGCGTTTGGCGTACGGCCTGGATTACGAGCAGCCCGACGTGCGGGAGTACTACTTGAAGTTGGTTCGTGAAATCTGCGATCGCTACGACATCGACGGTCTCGAGCTGGACTTTGTACGTTTTTGGTTGTACTTCCGTGAGGGGCGGCAACACCTCGGCGTGCCACTCATCACGGCGTTTATCGAAGAGGTACACCGGGCCGTTCGTGCGGCCGAGCAACGTGTGGGCCATCCCGTCAAGTTGTGCGTACGCGTTCCGTCAACACCGTGGATCGCCAAACGACACGGCCTCGACGCCGTCACCTGGGCAAAAACCGGACTGGTCGATCTGATTGTGGTCTCTCCCTTCTGGCCATCGGTCGATAGCGACGTGCCCATCGAAACTTGGAAGGGTTTGCTGATCGGAACAAACGTGCCAATAGCCGTCGGTCTGGAAAGCGGTATGCATTCAGGTGTTGCGAATCGAGTGGTGACTCCCGAGGAATTGCGAGGCGTGATCGCTAGCGGCCTCCACCGTGGCGCCGATGCGGTCTACTTCTTCAATTTGTTTACCTCACCCTACCAGAGGTGGCCTCGCGTGCAGCACGACAGTGTGATTCGTGATAGTGGTTCACTCACGGCGTTGCGCGCCGCACCGCGCCGTCATCCCGTCACCATCAAACGACCCTGGGCCGAGGGCGAACCGGCCAAAGCCCGGTGGTTGCCGCATCAAGGTTCCGGAACATTCCGCATTCACATTGGCCCCCGGCCAAGGGCGAACCAACGCACGCGTGTTGAGCTCGTGGCTGTGGATCACGACCAACCACTCGGCGTGCGGCTAAATGGAATTGCCTGCGATTCGATGGGTCGGATGGTACCCGAGCACATTACCGCTGCGGGCCTCGAAGGTCCGGGTGACGCACGCCACGTTTACGAAGCGCCTGCCGCTGCCGTGAGCGAAGGGTACAACCTGATCGAAATCACGGCTCCCCAGCACGTAGAGATTACCTGGCTGGAGATTTCCGTCCGTTAGCGGTGTGGGGGTTGTGCCGACCCCGACTACTCTTTCGCCAAGGTGACGCCATGCGATGCCTGTCTTTGTTTGTGCTGCTCACTACCGCCACCGCAACGGTTGCCGCCGGCGAAGACCGCCCCTTTCTGGAGCGGCAAGTCCTCTTCAAAGCAGGGGACGCGCATTACGGCGGTTACCGAATTCCCTCGGTCGTGGAAACAGCAAATCCCGGTACCGTGTTAGCCTTCGCGGAAGCCCGCCAGGCGCTCGACGGCTTTGGCGTTCCGTTTCCGGACCGCGCGGTGACGGAAATCCTGATGCGTCGCAGTGTTGACAATGGGCGGACTTGGTCGAAACAACGTGTTGTTGTCAATTCGGCGGACGTCACGACGGGCAACCCATGCGCGGTTTTGGATCGTCGTACAGGTAGCGTCTTTCTAGTTTTCTGCCGCGGTGTAAAGCCCGCGATCAAAGGTGGGATCAACAAATCAGCCCATGTCATCAAGAGTACCGACCACGGTCTTACCTGGTCCAAGCCGGTCGACATCACCGATTCAGCCAAGGGAAAAAGCTGGAAGTATGTGTTCACGGGACCGGGCAGTGGAATTCAATTGCAGTCAGGTCGCCTGTTGATTCCGTGCTCGGGCGAATTCGGTCCTCAGTTTAGCTACCTGCTCTACAGCGACGACCACGGTGAAACATGGAAGCGTACACCGCCGCTTCGCGGTGCCGACTCGTTGGATCCGGCCATTACCTGGCAGAACCTCGGAAAGAAACCGTTGCCCTATTCAGCGGACAACGTCACCGACGAGCCGGGCGTCGTCGAACTCGCCGACGGTCGTGTCTACTTCAACGCTCGAAGTCGTCTGGAAGTGGGTCACCGCGGCTATGCATACAGCGATGATGGCGGATTGACCTGGTCCAAGGTGCGCTTCCATCCCCAACTTCCGGAATCGGTGGTCGACGGAGGACTGGCCCGGCATCCAGATCAGAATGTTTTGCTGATTTCCCGTCCCACGTATCGGTACAAAAAAGGAATGCCGTACGGAGGTGTGTGGTCGCACCGACGAAATCTGACGCTCAGCGTCAGTTCAGACAACGGCAAGACCTGGCCCGTCTCTCGACTCATCCACAAAGGACCAGCCGCCTATAGCGATCTGGCGGTACTGAAAAACGGAGACATTCTCTGTCTTTTTGAGTGCGGCAAGGAGTTCCGTTACGAAACGCTGACGCTGGCGCGGTTCAATCTCGCCTGGACCACAACTGGCGAGCAGCAGAGTGCGGACCCATAACCGATATGGAACGCTCGCCTCAGTTCACTCCGAACACGTCAGCGAAGCGATCCAATACCGTCTCCTCGATGGTCGATTGTGGTAAATGTCTCGGCCGCTCGGTGCCGCACTTCCAGCGGGTGAAATCTTGATCTGAAACGGTGATTGACCTATTCTCCGACTTACCGGCGCATCGAACGTGGTTTCGGGCGCCACGTCGCCTCTAGAAAACGACGACGCAGGTTCTGATGATCGGCAGCAGTTTCTTGATCGAGGTCTTCCAGGCGGGTCACGCGGTGGTCCGTTTTCTGAGTGGGGCGATGTCGCTCGGGCTGTTGTGGATCCTGCTCGTCGGCTGCGGGGCATTTCTGTTGGGTCGCAAAGTCCTCCGGAATCCGGGACAGCGGATCATCCTGGCTGCTCTCGCATTGTGCGCCGTGGTTCCCGTACTGAAACCGCGTCGGTGGCGTGCTGCAGACCATGCTCCGAGGGTTGTGAAACGGACCGGACACGTTCAATCCAAGACATGCCGTAATTGCCATCCAGGCGCGCACGCCACCTGGAAACGGTCGTATCATCGCACCATGGCCCAGCTGGCCAGTCCGGAGACGGTGCTTGCTCCCTTCGATGGCAGCGAACACTCAACCTGGGGCACGCGCTTTCGGTTCGAGCGCCGCGGTGACGAGTTCTGGGTCCACATCGGGACCGAAACGGAGACCGCCGGATCGCCGATGACGATGGTGCCACACCGGGTTGTGATGTTGACCGGTTCTCACCACATCCAGATCTGTTGGCTCACAGATGGTTCTGGGCAACCGCTCATAGAACTGCCCATCTATTACAGCATCGACCATCGTCGCTGGATTCCCAAGAAGGATTCGGTTCTCTCACCGCCCGATATGGGTCCCTTCGTGGGGAGCTGGAACGCGCGCTGCAGCCGTTGTCACAGTGTGGCTGCCAAACCGGGATACGACGTTCAAAATGATCAATTTGACATCGAAGTCGCTGAATTCGGCATCGCTTGTGAATCTTGTCACGGTCCAGGGGAAGTCCACGTCCGTCTTCACCAGAATCCGGTCAACCGGTATCTGCGACGTTTTGATGAACAGCCCGATCCATCGATCGTTAATCCCTCCCGCTGCTCCCCGCAGATCTCGACACAGATCTGCGGTCGCTGCCATTCGGCCGCTCTGGATCGCGATTTTTCCGACTACTTGAAGCACGGAGTGCGGTATCGCGCGGGTGATGATCTAAACGAGTCTTTCCGAATTCTGAAATATGAGGGTGCTGCTTCCAAATCCGACAAGTCAAGTGGAGATCCCTATGAAAACGCCGGCAACGTCTTCTGGAACGATGGCACCTGTCGGGTCGGGGGCGACGAATACAACGCGCACATCGAGTCACCCTGCTATCAGGGGGGCAAACAGACGGCCGAGGGCCGTCCGGCCTTGACCTGTCTGTCGTGTCATTCGATGCACCAGAAAGAGACCGACACGCGTCCCGCTTCAGTGTGGGCGAACGATCAACTCAAGCCGGGTCGAGAGGGTAACCAAGCCTGCCTGCAATGCCACAACGAGCCGGTGTTCCAACAACAGCGCCTGCAAGAACACACGCACCACGCCGCGGAATCAACGGGGAGTCTCTGTTACAACTGCCATATGCCCCATACGACCTACGCGCTGTTTACCGCCATGCGCAGTCACCGCATCGATTCCCCGCGTGTCGCCAGTGGCACCGAGTCCGACCGCCCCAATGCGTGCAACCTGTGTCATGTCGATCGTACGCTCAAGTGGACGTCCGACCGGCTCGCGGAGTGGTACGGGACGCCGCAGGCCGAACTGACNGACGACGAGCAACAGATTGCTGCGTCGTTACTTTGGCTGCTTCGTGGCGACGCCGTGCAGCGCGTGTTCGCCGCTTGGCATCTGGGCTGGGGACCGGCGCAGCAAGCGTCGGGAGAGCGCTGGCAGGCGCCGCTCTTGGCGCAACTCCTCGACGATCCCTACTCGATTGTCCGTTTCATGGCGCACCAGTCGCTCTCGCGTCTCCCGGGATTCGCGGACTTCGAGTATGATTTTATCGGATCGAAATCGCAGCAGATCGAGGCCAAGCGAAGGGCTCTTGTAATCAGTCAACAGCGTTCCCGCGAACTCGGTGGACGGACGCTGCAACACGTGCTGCGGGAACCANATGGCACGCTCCGCCAGCCACTGATTGACCGCCTGTTGGGTGAACGCGACGACCGACCTCTTTCCATTCCGGAATAGTGACCGAGAACCTAGAAGACCAGCCCACCAGCACGTCTGAAACAGCTCGGCAGCGGGTCGACGCCCGCTGCTACGCGCGGCGCCACATCATGGTCGGGTGGTGGTCGTTGCTGCTGTTCTTGACACTGGGAGTGGTCCTGGAGGCGATGCACGGCCTCAAAATCGGTTGGTACCTGTCGGAGGAAACACGGCGCCTGATGTGGCGGCTGGCACACGCTCATGGGACACTGCTGGCTCTGGTGCATATCGCCTTCGGTGTCACGGTGGCCACCTTTCCCGAATGGCAAAGTGCCTCCCGCACGCTCGCTTCGCGCTCGCTGCTGGGCGCCGGGATCNTGGTTCCTGGTGGCTTTTTTCTGGGTGGCTTTTTTTTCATCGCGGGCGATCCGGGTNTGGGAATCCTACTGTTACCCGCCGGAGCGCTGCTGCTTTTCCTAGCGGTTTTGTTCACCGCCCGCGCTGTCTCGGCGGTACGGTGTGACGGGGATCTTGCAGATCGAGCGAGTTAATGTCCGAGCTCGGATCAACCGCGAGTTTCGGGAGCGTTGCCGCACCACGTCTTATCGCGCCGCTGGCGGGGTATCGTTACGNTGTTCTGTTTCCGTCGTGCTTCGCCCGCTCCAATGCCATCCGGATCTTGCATCTCTCGCTCAAACACGGTTTGGGTTCCCGGCCCAAGGTCGCGGCACGCACGCCATCTAGTCCTCGAAAAAGAACTTCTGTTCACCGAAAGCCGGGCGCAATTGGTCTAGCCAGGTCGCCCGCGGATCGTACTGCGCGAAAAACGGTCGCTGGACCCAGTCGGGATTACGTGCCTGAATGAATCGCAGCGCGAAGACACGCTCTCCGCGGATGTCGGTGACACCCTGGAGTTCAACTTTTCCGGGATCGGCGCTCATCGAGGGTCCCCGCGCCGTACGACCCAATCCAGAGACACGCTGGATAGCATCGCGATAGATCTCCCACGTCCGCTCCAGCGGCAACTCAAAATACCGTCGTGCGCCGGTATCCCGCTCGACGAACATGTAATAGGGGACCATCCCCATCTCGACTTGGGTTTGCCACATCGAGGACCACACCGCGGCGTCGTCGTTGATATGCCGCAGAACGGGCGCCTGGGTGCGGATAATGACCCCCGTGTCTCGAATGCGGCGCACCGCCTCACGTACGATGGGGCCCTCGATTTCGCGCCCGTGTTCAAAGTGCGCCATCAGGGCCACATGTTTGCCGGAGCGAACGAGCTCGGAGAAGAGTCGCAGTACGTGGTCGGCGTCGCGGTCGGTGACAAACCGATGAGGCCAGAACGTCAATGCCTTGGTCCCGATTCGAATCGTCCGCACGTGCTCGAGTGCGGGATCCATCAGCGGCCGCAGGTACTCGGCCAGCCGGGAGCTCTTCATGACCATCGGGTCGCCACCGGTTACCAACAGGTCCGTAACCTCGGTGTGACTTTGCAGGTACTCGTGCAGCGTGGCCACTTCACGCGTCGCGATCTGCAGTTCTTTATTTTGGACGAACTGGGCCCAGCGGAAACAAAAGGTGCAGTAGGAGTGGCACGTCTGGCCCTGCCTCGGAAAGAACAATAGGGTCTCGCGGTATTTGTGCTGCGCTCCAGTCAGGAATTCGTTGCCGATGCGGGGCACATTGCGGGTCATTTGGCCCGCCGGATGGGGGTTGAGGGCGCGGTGGATCGTGTCAGCGGTTTGCTTGAGCGTCACCTGATCGGCGCCCGACAACAACAAATCGGCAATCCGTGTAAAGTGTTCGGGGGCGAGCATCTCGCGCTGCGGGAAAACGAGCCGGAAGATCGGATCGTCGGGAACGTCATCCCAGTCGATCAGTTCGTCGACCACGTATTGGTTGACACGAAACGGCAGAACTTGAGCGACCACCCGGATTCCAAACCGCTGTTCTTTTGAGAGGCTTTGTAGTTGCGGGATCTGGTCCAAGTTACGATGGGTATAGACGCGAAACGGCACCGGATCACCGGGAGTGAACAGACCACGGGCGACTTCTGTCTGGAGTCGCATCGGTTCTCTCTTCCCTGAAGTTGAAAATTGCGCCGAGGTGGTCTGAATAGAGCCACCGTATTGACCCACGTGGGTCGGTCGGATCAGCGCGAGCACGCCGGCCCGTCATTTTATCCCGCTCGGGGCTGCGCCAAGAGTGGCACAACCGATGTTTTTTTATTCACCGTATGGTGTGGCGTTCGATACGGTGCGAGCGGACCCGGCCGCCGCGGACCCGGTCCGTTACTGTCGTGGCATTTTCCACGGCTGCCGGCGCTGTGTAGAGAGCTGGCTGGCAGCTGGCTCCACCGCCGACGTACGCCGGGACACCCTGCAATCAGCCCGCCTGCACGATCTGGATGACCGATCGCAGGCCTTGGTGGGTGCCACGATCCCTCACGCCATGGACGCGAGCGCGCCGTGGGATGCCCGCGGATTCCGGGTTGCCGAGAACCGGCGACTACTGGATGTCGCGCCTTCGGTTGCCAGCTGACTTGAAACGCGGCTCGCGGCAGAGAGGAGGGGACCTCGACGCGTCACATCGGGTATCCGCATTCCGCAGGCGGGGCGTGGAATTGTTGATTGCCGCCACAGATTCGCCATACTGGTGCTACGTTTACTCGGCTATGTCGCCACCGATCCTATTCTTGACTCCAAGGAGTCTCCGGATGCGTTTGCTGCCTGTTCAACTGCTTGTTCTGCCGCTCCTGCAATGCACGCTTATGGGGGTAGCGATTTCTGCCGATCCGCTTCCCAGCACCCGGTCACTGAAACTGGAGGGGGACATCCCGTCCCAGCTGGTGGCTGGTGTTGACCGGTTTCTGCTGCGACAGTTGGAGGTTTCGATTGACCGCCGCGGCGTCCACTGGAAGCGAGATCTCTCTTCCCCCGCCGCGTACATCCAGTCCGTGAGCCCCAACCGGGCGCGGTTGGCCGAGATTACCGGGGTTGTGGACGCGCGGGTGGACGCTCATGTACCGCAATTCGTCGTGGCTCGAAAGGAGATTCAACCGCCGGTGGCAGCCGGCGTCGACCGCTTCATGTTGCGCCAGGTGGGCGGCGTGGGGAAAGGATTCCGGGCACTCAATGTCCGCTGGCCGTCGATCCGCAACATGCACGGCGAAGGCCTGATGCTGATTTGTACCAACGACCGCCGCAAGAATGATCGCGCGGTGATTGTCATTCCCGATGCCGACCAGACACCCGAGATGCTTTGCGGTTTGGCCGCAGGACTGCCCCCCGGGCAGCAGTACGCTCGCCGGTTGGCCGAAAGCGGCTGCACGGTTTTTGTCCCCTCGATCATCGGTCGGGATTACGGACCGCGCAACGGCCGCGCCAAGATGACCAGCCGAGAATTCGCCTACCGGAGTGCGTACGAGCTGGGCCGGCACCTGATCGGCTACGAGGTCCAGAAAATCCTGGCGCTGCTCGACGCGGGCGGTCATAAACTCGGGGACCAGAAAAAGCGTGTCGCCGTGATCGGTTGGGGGGAGGGGGGCTTGCTGGCCCTGTACGCGGCAGCCCTGGACCAGCGAATCGACGTAGCCTGTGTGAGCGGTTATTTTGATTCCCGCCAGGATATCTGGCAGGAACCCATCTCGCGAAATGTGTTTGGTCTGTTGGACCAATTCGGCGATGCCGAGATCGCCACGCTGATCGCCCCCCGTAAACTGATCGTCGAGGCGGCACGGGGACCCGAGTTTGAGTTGCCCAGCGAGGGGGGCGCACCGGCGGTACTCGATACGCCGCGGCCCGAGGTGGTCAAGGGGGAACTGGCCCGCGCCGGCAAACTGCTCGGCGACAAGCCCGAATTGTGCAACTTCCAGCTGGTGCAAAGCGGTGACGGGAGCGGGCCGTTTGCGACGGATGAGACGTTACAGTCTCTGCTCACCGCGCTCGACCCGGAACTCAAACTAGCCGACGTGGGCGAGCCGCCCAAACCGATGGGGGTCATCGAGGACGGCGCTCGTCAGGCGCGACAGCTGGCGGAGATCGACGACCACAACCAGTGGCTGTTGCGCGAGAGTCCGTTTATCCGCAAGCAGTTCATGAGCAAACTCGATACCAGCAGCCTCGCGGCCTACGAAAAGTCGGTGGAGCCGTACCGCGACTATTTCCGGCACGAGGTGATCGGCCATTTCGACCTGGAACTGCTGCCCGCGGACCCCCGTAGCCGGATGACCGAGGAAACCGACAAGTGGACGCGTTACGAGGTGGTGCTCGACGTGTTCGAAGATGTAATCGCCTACGGTTTGATCACCATCCCTAAGGGGATGCAGCCGGGTGAGCAGCGACCGGTCGTCGTTTGCCAGCACGGTCTGGAGGGCCGGCCACAGAGTACGATTGGAGCGAAAGACGAGCATGCCTACTCGCGCTTTGCCACGGTGCTTGCAGAGCATGGTTTCATTACCTTTGCACCTCAGAATCTGTACATCTTTCGCGACCGATTTCGCACCCTNCAACGCAAGAGCTATGTGCTCAAGAAGACCCTGTTTTCAACGATCGTGCCGCAGCACCAGCAGATCGTGAACNGGCTCCAGGGATTGCCGTTCGTCGATGGCAAGCGGATCGCGTTTTACGGGCTGTCGTATGGCGGCAAGAGCGCCATGCGCATTCCCCCGTTGGTGAACGGTTACTGTTTGTCGATCTGCTCGGCCGACTTCAACGAGTGGGTCCGCAAGAATGCGTCTACACGGCACAATTTCAGTTATATGTGGACCGGTGAGTACGAGATTTTTGAATGGAATCTGGGCGGTACGTTCAACTACGCCGAAATGGCCTATCTGATCTGTCCCCGTCCGTTCATGGTCGAGCGCGGCCATTTTGACGGAGTGGGTGTCGACGAGTGGGTCGCTTACGAGTTTGGCAAAGTGCGTTTCATGTACCAGGGCAAACTCAAGATTGGTGACCGGACGGAAATCGAGTGGTTTGATGGTCCCCATAAGATCAACGGCGTGGGGACCTATAAGTTCCTCCATAAACACCTCAACTGGCCGCCGCCGGGGTCGTAATCTCGGGACTTTGCGCTGAGGTGGTGGACGGTCGGTGCGGGATGCTAGTCGCGAGGTTGTTCAACGACAGTGACGTGAGACGCTTTCGCCGCGCTGGCTCGGCCCCGTTGTCCGCGCCCCGGTCCCGATCCGTCGCCAGAAGACACATGCTTTCCGACGGCGGGTGAGAAAACGCCTGGCTGGAGTGACTCAATCGAAGATCGGCGATCTCACTGGCGGTCGGTCCAGGGGGATGTTTGGGAGACCGAGAAATATGGGTCGATCACACGTATCCCGGCGCGGGTGGTTGCAATCGACGGCCTCACTCGGTGTGGCGGCTGTGGGATCTGTGGGCCCTCAGCGCAACATCCTGCGCGCAGCGGGCGCGCCCGCGATGGGTATCGTCTCTGGTCGCAGACAGTTGTTCTTTGATGACGCTCACATTCAGGAGAGCCGCGGCCTGACGCGGACCATGCATCAACCGGTCAAGCGGGGTGCCGTGGTCATGCCCGATCAGAGCTGGGAAACCTCACTCCAGACGCGCTGCGTTCCGGCCTGGGACGAGCGGCGGGGCATCTACAAACTATGGATGATCACTTCCACGAACCTCCCCGACCCNAACACCAAGGGGGCGACCATCGCCGGTACCACGTATGCCGAGAGTGAAGACGGGATCGTTTGGAGGAAACCCGTGTTGCGACAGTGGCGTGTTAACGGATCTCTGGAGAACAACTTCGTCGCCGTCAATCCCCAGCATTCGTGGCCCCAGAACGGAATCGAGAATGTTGTCTGCGACCCGGATGACCCCGACCCAGCGCGGCGTTACAAGGGGTTTTACGGTGTTCACGGTCGGCGGCCGATGGTCGGTCCCGACGGAGTGCATTGGCGGCTACTGGAGGCGCCGAAATTACCGTCGTCGGATGAATCGAACCTGAGTTACGATCGCCGCCGCCGGACGTTCATCGCCACACTCAAGAGGGGGGGGCCGCACGGGCGCTCCCACGCGATTTGGAGCAGTCGGGATTTCTCGAACTGGAACAATCTCCAGACACTGTTCCACGCGGATCAGATCGACCAGCAGCGCGCGGTCGAAAATATCAATGCGCGATTGGCTGACCAGCGCTTCCAACAACCCGTCCACCGCCGTCCGTCCGATTACAACGCGGACATCTACAACCTCGGGATTTTTGCCTACGAAGACTGGTATATCGGTATGCCCGCGGTATACCACGCGACAGGCAAGGTGCCATCAGGAAATACCGATGGTTTTCATCTGATCCAACTCGCCTGCAGCCGTGATCTGCGCAGTTGGGAACGATTGGGAGACCGCCGTCCGTTCATCGGGCCCTCGCCGGTAACGCCCAATGCGTGGGATCGGGTGCAATTGCTTCCGCCCAGCGCTCCGGTCGTGCGGGGCGACGAACTCTGGTTTTACTACACGGGCATCAAGTACCGGACGCGGCCGGCCGACAGCGATGAGAAAGCCGGTGCTGTCTGCCTGGCCGTGCTCCGCCGCGACGGATTCGTATCACTCGACGCCGGTGCCAAAGCAGGCAGTCTGACGACCACGCTTTTTCGCTGGCCTTCCGGNACATTACACCTGAACGTCGACGCGTCGCAGGGAGAGGTCCGGGTGGATGTGGTCGATGCGGATGGGCGTGTNCTGAGTCGGTCGAAACCGATTCATGGGAATCGGCTCAGCGCGGAGGTGTCGCTTGAGTCGCCGATCGATCCCAACCGGCCGGTTGCCTTACAGTTAATGGTCCGCGCCGCGCGGCTGTACTCGTATTGGTTTGCGGACGGCTGATATTGCGCCGCCGCGAACAATCGATCGATGGGCGGTCCGTTTGTCTGGTCCAGCTCGACTTCGTCCCCAGTAGACCTGTGGCCGGATCACTATTCGCTGGGCGCGCGGTGCCCCGTCTTGCGGTGCTTGTAGAGCACACTCCCCTGTTCGTCGCGAAACGTGAAAGTCAGTGTGGCGGTCTCGGCGGGACCCTCGTTCACCGCAGGAGCGATCGCGATCGACAGGAATCCGCCCGAGGGTGTCTTCTGGGCATAGACTTGATCGATCTCTGCGCGCGGGTCGGTTCCCTTCGGATCGCCCGGCTTGCGNCCCAGCCGCGAGTTGGCGTCGACCAGCGCCCCGCAGGAAAACTCCTCGATGCCGGTCGGGTGGATCGAGTGGTACTGCCAGTGGCGATCTCCACACACCACGAAAAAATTCCGGTCGATTCCGGAGCGCCGTAGCCACGCAAAGAACGCGTCGCGCTCGTGCTGGAAACCGCCGATATTGGTGTGGTTGTCGGTTTTTCGAGCATCGTCGGGACCGACCATGGGATTGGGTGAAATGAGCAGCTTGAAGGTGGCATCGCTGTCCGCCAAGGTCTGCTGCAGCCAGGCTTTCTGTTCGGCGCCCCAGATGGATTTGTCCGGTCCGTCTGGCATCGCGTTGGGACTGCGGTGCATCCGGTTTTCCGGAAACCAGATCTGCAGATCGCGGCTGACACGATGCGTTCGATAGGTTTTGGCGGCCGGATCGGCGTGGTCGGCGACCGGGAGTTGTTCGAGCATCATTCGCCGACCCGTTTCGGGTGACGGGAGATGGTCACCCGTGTTGTCACCATCATCGATCCGGTAGTCGTGATCGTCGATCATCCAATAGGTGGGCACGGCGGCGAACAGATCGCGATATCGCGGCTGGACAAACTGCTCGTGCCATTTCTGACGCAGTTGCACAACGGTCTGCGCGCGGGGTTTTTTGGGTGTGTCGTAGTAAACATTGTCGCCAGTGCCGACGAAAAAATTCGGCCGCAGTTTGAGAATCGACATCAGCGCCGGGTAGCCGAGATGCTTGTCCGGCTTGGCGTACGGGGCGGGCAACTCGGTGTTGTTGTTTGCCAGGTGGATCTTGCGGTTGATATGGGTATTGCCGTGGAACTTGGCGTAGTTCATTCCCGTAACAACGATAAACTGCACGGCTTCCGAGGAGCCGCGTCCGGGATGCGTCCGGAATGTGGCAACCGGACCGGTCCTCAGCGGCTCGCCACGGGCTCCAATCTGTGTGCGTACGGTGTATCGCGTGTTCGGTATGAGATCTTCAAACGCCACGCGAGCGATAAAGTCTCGATCGGCGTGGACGTCGATCGACGTGGGTTCGCTTTTCGCGGGCACGGGCTCCAGCGCAAACGTGACTCGGCCGGTCACGCCCGGTACATCCCCATCAACGAGTCGGTCGTTCCTGGTCAGTCGGACTTGTGCCAATGCGCTGGTTGACGTGAGCTCACCCACCATGACGCCCATTGCTGCATAGGCAGTCGGTTTACGGAATCCCCGGCGCGGCGTGCCATCATGGCCGATCAATGGCTGGGGATTCTGGACCCGACCCAATGCGCGACAACCGGGACCCACACCCGCGCGCCCCAGATCGTCGTCGGTCCGCGCGGCAATCGTCCGCAAGCGGGCGACCACAACGGCATGTTCCTCGGCAACATTTTGGGATTCACCGATATCACGGTTTAGGTGGTAGAGTTCGCCTTTGGCCAGATGCAGCTTCCAAGGGCCCTGGCGAACGGCCTGCAACCGCAAGCCGCGATAATAGAAGAAGGTATCGTGCGGCGATTTTGCTCCCGGCTGGTCTGCCAGTAGCGGCCAGATGTCACGGCCATCGATCACACGGTCGTCGGGTGGCTCGCCACCGGCCAATCGTACCAACGTGGGCAACAGGTCCATCATGCTGGTCACTGCGCCGGTCTGGGTACCGGCGGGAATCTGCTTCGGCCACCAGGCGATGGTCGGCACGCGCATGCCCCCCTCGAAGGTGCTCCCCTTGCCGCCCCGCAGCGGTCGATTGATGGCGCCGTGTCGTGGCGCACCCCCGTTGTCCGAGGTGAACAGGACCAGGGTTCGCTCTTGAAGTCCGAGTTGGCGGACGGTTTGCAGCACCTGTCCGACGCTCCAATCGACCTCTTCTACCCAGTCGCTGAAGAGTCCATGTGGTGATTTGCCCTGGAATTGCTCACCCGGATAAAGCGGGAAGTGCACGGCCGAATGGGGCAGGTACAGCAGGAAGGGCTCGTCCCGGTGTTCCCACAGGAAGCGGACAGCTTGCTGCGTGTACTTCTGTACGAGGGCCTGTTGGTCGGCTGGTCGCACGCGGCGTAACACGGTTTCATTCCGCATCAACGGCAGCGGCGGTTGCCCTTTCCGATCGGGTCGCGGTCGTGGCAACGGTTTGCCGAAATTGCTCTTTACCCCATCTGCCGCGGGGCCCATGTCGTTCGAGTAGGGCAAACCGTAGAACGTATCGAAGCCCTGTCGCGTCGGCAGGAACTCGGGTTGGTCGCCGAGGTGCCATTTGCCGATCAGACCGGTGGCGTAACCTTGCTCCTTCAGCAGTTCGGCGATCGTGCGTTCGGCCGGATGCAGTCCGGTCGCGAACGCAGGAAACAGCACGTGTCGGATCGGCAGAACCCGTTTCGGATAACACCCCGTCATCAGCGCCGCACGCGAAGGTGAGCAGACGGGCGCGGCATAGAAGCAAGTCAATTTGCGTCCTTCACGGGCCATCCGTTTCAGATGCGGCGTGCGGTTGCGCCGGGATCCGAACGGTTCGATGTCGCCGTAACCCAGATCGTCGATATTGATGATGATCACGTTGGGTTGATCGATATCGGCGGCGGGCGCAGACGCCAACAGCAACAACCATGTCGCCGCCAAGAACCGCCGGGACCGTCGCCAGGGATGTGAGTGCATAACGAATCTCGCGTCGAGCGTCCGGTGGAGAGCCTGGTCGGCACTCTCTGCGGGCTGGCTGTTGAAGCGTTTGGTTTCCACGCCGATTGCCGATCTAGCGAGCTGGTTGTCAGATCAACGAGTTGGCGTTGTCGAGCAAATGGAATGGAGACGATGCGTCAGGTCAGCGCCGTGGCGTTGGTGCACGTCGCATGGGCAGATTCTATACTGACGGGCGTCGGTACCCCACACAAAAAGGATCCACACATGAGACAGCTTTTGGGGCTGATGTGCTTGCTGGCATCCGCGCCGGTACAGATCGCCGCCCAGAATCCGATCGCTGCGTCGCTGAACGAATCGGTTGACATCGAACAATTGAAATCGGCTTGGCGCAATCTGGGCAACGAACGGGTGCGGTTCCCGCTCGACATGCAGGACATCGCGATCCGGATCGGCCGGCACCGTCAGTTGCTGGTCGACAACGTACTGCTTGCACGGGCGGACAACGTGGTTCGCGAAGTCCATCGGCCGCGCCGACACCCGGCGAACCCGGTCTTCAAAGCGGCGCAGGCTCTCCGGAATCAGGCGGTGGTGGAAACCGTGTTGCAGTTCGACGAGGCACCACATTTTCGGATGTGGTACGTCTCCTGGGACGACTGGCAGACATTGCCAACGGGCCAGTTGATTCGATTTGCCAACAGTTATGCGGTCAGTGACGACGGGGTGCGCTGGCGCCGCCCGGATCTGAATTTACATCGAGTCCAGGGACTGGTCGGTCCCAACAACGTGGTCATTCCCTACGGACAGATGCAGGGGGTCTTCTATCGACCCGACGAGCCGGATCCCGCGCGACGGTTCCAGTCGCTGGTGCTGGTTGAGCGGAAGAACCCGGCGGTCCGCGAGGGCTACTACCTGCACTTTTCGCCCGACGGGGTGCACTGGAAAGGGGACCTGTCGCGACCCGTGATCCCCAGCCTGACCGGTGGCTACGGGATCCCCCAGAACGGGATCGGTGATACGACCCGTTTCTGGTGGGATCCGATCCGTCGGCAGTATATCGGCGACGTCAAATTTGTGGTCTCACCCGGAACGGTTCGCGCTCGTGGCGTGATGGAGAGCCAGGACTTGGTGCACTGGAACCGACCGACGCCGATTTTCATGGCGCGCCGTTCGGAGACGCAGATTTACGGCCACTGGGGTTGTGCGTACCAGGGCCTGTACCTGGGATTGCGATGGGTGTTTGTTCCCGCACGCAGTCAACGGCACGCGACCTATGTTGAACTCGATTGCAGCCGCGACGGCCGGGTGTGGACTCGGGTCGGGTCCGGTCAGCCCTTCATGGCGTTCAATGATCGCCACGACCGCTGGGATGCCAGTATCATGCGGCCGATATCGGTGCTCGAGGTGGGTGAAGAGGTCTGGGTGTATTACTTCGGGGCGCCGACCGAACTCGAAGCGGCCAATCCAGCGCTACCGGACGATCACCGCACCGATTACGCGCTCGGACTGGCCATCCTCCAGCGCGACCGATTTGTGTCGATCAACGGCGGCGATCAACCGGGAATCCTGACTACGCGGCCGCTTACTTTCCAGGGAAAACGGTTGCACGTGAATGCCCGGGTCGCAACGGGTGGGCGGCTGCGGGCGGCGCTAGTAACCGAGGACGATCAGGCGATTCCTGGATTTGCGTTCGCAGACTGCCAAGCGGTGGCGGGCGATGGTCTTGACCTGGAAGTCGCCTGGCGCGGCGGAAACGACCTGCCGGAGGCCACGCGGCCCCGGCTGATGTTCGAATTGACCCGCGCCAGCTTGTTTAGCTTCTGGATTGAATAGGCCCAGGTATGATCGGCGAAGGTCCGATCCGGGAGGCGCGCGGCGCGGGACCCGTCGAGAGTGCGTCGTTGTCCGTCTAGTCCAACCGCCCGTTTTATTGACCGTGCTACCCGCCGCTGGGCGCTTTATATTGGTGGGGTTGTGACTCCGAGGTCAGAGGACCCGCGCATGAAACGCCTGCTGGGAACCACGTGGTTGGTTGTTTTCCTGGTCGGATGTACAGATCCGGTGGCTGAGTTGAGAAAGCTCGGCGCCGAGATCGAGAAAAACCGGCAGGGTGAAGTGCTCGGCCTCTCTTTCGAGCACCCGAGAATTACCGATGCGGGAATGGCACATTTGCAGGGTTTGACGACCCTGCGCCAGCTCGACCTGCAGCGGACCGAAATTACCGATAGCGGGTTGGTACACCTGCAGACACTGACCCAGTTGCAGAGGCTCTACCTCGATAGAACGCAGATCACGGACTCGGGGCTCGCCAACTTGAGCGGCCTGACCGGTCTGGAGTGGCTCCGCCTGGACGGTACCCGGGTGACCGATGCGGGGCTGGCCCACCTGGTCGGTCTGACAGAGCTTGCATCGCTGCAACTCCTCGATACCCGGATTACCGACGCGGGAGTGGTGCACCTGAAACAAATGTCGGCCCTGCAGATGCTGGTGATCGCTGAAGATCAGCTGACCGCGCAGGGACTGGGTGAACTGACGCAGGCACTGCCAGCGTGCAAGATCGTTGTGCGTGGGAAGACGGACGGTGCTTTGAAGGCCTTTCAACCAGGTTCCGTCGAGCCACCAGCAGCGGAGGTAGCCGGTCCTCCTTCGCTGTTCACCGAGTTGGGGGCGAATGTCAAGCAGAATGAACAGGGAGCCGTGATTGAGGTCAACCTCAACAATACACGGATCCGCGACAGCGGGCTCCAGCAGCTGAAGCGGTTGACCGACTTGCGGACACTGGGTTTGGAGCGCACCGCGATTAGCGATCACGGGTTAGTACACCTGCAAGAGCTGACAATGCTGCAAAACCTCAGCCTCGGCCGCACCCGGATTACCGATGCCGGGCTGGTCCACCTCGAGCCGCTGACCAGGTTACAGGACCTCAGCCTCGGAAGCACGGCGATCGGCGACGCCGGGCTGCAACATCTAGCGCGACTGACCAGCTTACGAAAGATCAGCCTCAACAAGACCCGGATTACGGACGACGGACTGGTGCATCTGACTGGACTGACCAACCTGCAATTACTGGTCATTGGCGGCAACGCGATCACCCACAGGGGCCTGGAACATCTCAAGGGACTCACGAAACTGCAGCGACTTTCTCTCGATAACACCCAAGTCACCGATGCGGGATTGGTGCACTTGCAGGGAATGACTGAGTTGGAGAATCTGACGCTCAGCGGGACCCCGATCAGTAATGGCGGACTGGACCACCTCAAGCAGATGACCCATCTGCGAGGGCTCAACCTGTTGGGCACCAAGGTCACCGATGCCGGGGTCACCGCGTTAGAGCAGGCACTGCCCGACTGCGAAATCTATAAATAGCTCCGGTCCCCAACCAGATGTGATCGGCTGCCGCGGCTTGCGGCGACCGTGGCGGATGCCGATCTGGCCGGGCTTTCAATTCCGCACGAGATGCTCCAGTTTCCGGTAAGCTCGAACAGCCGTTTCCTGTAAGATAAGATTGAGGTTCGGCCCGAGTTGTTCGTGATCCGCCATGCTGCCTGAACGCGGTATCCAGCGCGGCGGGCGGTGGTCGGAATCGCTCACGCGCAGCCAAACAGCATGTCCTACGAAGGTCCTGAAGATGAAGCGTGGCGACTCGTTCGTGTGTGGGACGGTTCTCTTGGTCGTTCTGTTGACCACGTGGGTTTCCCCGCCGGTGCTGGCTGAAAATGGAGTCGCGAAAGAACCCGCTGCGCAGGGTGTCGAGTTCTTCGAAGAAAAGATTCGCCCTGTGCTGTTGCAGCATTGCTATGCCTGCCATTCGGCAAGTGCCAAGAAAGTACAGGGTGGGTTGTTGCTCGATTCCCGCCCCGCAACCCTTCAAGGCGGCGATTCAGGCCCGGCCGTAGTGCCCGGGAGTGTAGACGAGAGTCTGCTGATCGATGCGCTTCGGCAGCAGAGCTTCAAGATGCCGCCGAAAGGAAAACTTTCCGACGCGGTGATTGCCGACTTCGTGCAATGGATCGAAATAGGAGCGCCCGACCCGCGTGATGGAGAACCCACGGCGCAGACCAGTATCGACTTCGAAAAAGCGCGCACCTTCTGGTCGTTCCGGCCGATCGCCGCACCCGAACGACCCAGCGTAAAACGGGCCGATTGGCCGCAAACCGCGATCGACTATTTCACGCTCGCCAAGATCGAGTCGAAAGGGCTGAATCCAGTAGGCCCCGCTGGCAAGCGCGCACTTCTGCGTCGCGCCACCTTCGATTTGACTGGGCTTCCGCCCCGACCAGAAGAGGTCGAGTCTTTTGTTCGGGATGCGTCTCCGGAAGCGTTTTCCAAGGTCGTCGATCGGTTGTTGTCTTCGCCTCATTACGGGGAGCGGTGGGGACGCTACTGGCTAGACGTCGCCCGCTACGCCGAGGATCAAGCTCATACGTTTGCCGTCAAGCCGAATGTGCACGGATATCGGTATCGTGACTGGGTGGTGTCCGCGTTCAATACGGACATGCCGTACGACCGGTTCGTCAAGCTCCAGATTGCCGGAGACCTACTCGGTCCTGTCGCGGACCGGCCCTACGATCACCTGGTGGCACTCGGATTTTTCGGGCTCGGGGCGCAGTACTACAAGAACAGCGATGCGGCCAAGGCGGCGGCGGATGAACTCGACGACCGGGTCGATACGTTGACGCGTGCATTCTTGGGTTTGACGGTTTCTTGTGCGCGTTGTCATGACCATAAATTTGATCCCATTCCGACACAGGACTACTACTCACTAGCTGGTATTTTCAACAGCTCGAAGCTCTACAATGTGCCGCTGTGCACACCCGACGAGATCGCGGCCTACAACGACGGTCAAAAGAAAATCAAAGACCAGGAGGGTGCGGTGAAGCGCTTCATCGCTGGACAAAAGACCACCGCTGCCGAGGCAAAGAGGGGTCAAGTCGCGAAGTATATCGAGGCGGTCTGGCGGTTTCGAGTTGCCCGAGCTACTGGCCAAACGGTGAAGACCGCAAAGTTCGCCACAGATGCGGGACTGCATGCGTTCCTGTTGAAGCGGTGGATCGGTTTTCTCGATGCCAAGAACAAGGGTAAGGTTCCCGCACTCGATGCCTGGTTCGAGTTACTGCCGGCCACCCCGGAACAGCGACCGGAGGGCCTTCCCAAACCGGTGGCGGAAGTGGCGCTACGACTGCAGGATCATCTTGAGAGTTTGCTCGACGAACGAGACGGCAAGCGACCCGTCAAACGGGTGACCAAGAACACCAAGTTGACGCGCACCCCGGGCAGCCCTCGTTTCGTCAGTGCGGTGGTTACCAAGATCAATCCGACTGTCAACATAGACGTTGATATCCGTGGCGCTTCGCAACTCTATCTGGTAGTGACGGATGCCGGAAACGGCAAGAGCTGCGACCACGCCGACTGGCTGCGACCGCGACTCGTCGGCTCTCAGGGATCGCGGAAGTTAACCGACTTGAAGTGGAGGTCCGCACAGACGGGATTTGGAAAGATCCACATCGACAAGAATGTGACCGGAAAGCCCTTGCAGGCTGGCGGCCAGAATTACGGGAATGGCATCGGCACACACGCCCCGTCGGTCGTGGTGTACGACTTGCCGGCTGGGTACACCCGCTTCCGGGCTATTGGCGGCCTGGATCATAGCGGGAGCGATCAAGGGGCCTGCGGCGCCCAAGCCAGTATTCAGTTTCGCGTTTACACCGAGGCGCCCGCGGAGACCAGGTTGGGTGGTGCGGAGCTGTTGGCGGCGGTGTTCGGCGAGAAAGGTCTGTTCGCCATCCCCGACGGTCAACTCGAGAAACACCTGCCGAAAGCGAGTCGGGTCGAACTGGAGAAACTGCGTGCTCAACTTGCGACGGTGAAGAAGACGGCACCGGCCATGTATCCGATCGCCCATTCGATCACCGAGGGCAACGTGGCAGACATGAAGGTGTTTGCGCGCGGGAACCCCGCGAATCAGGGGGAGGTTGCTCCGCGTCGGTTCCTCAAGATCCTGGCGGGCGACAATCCTCCCGTATTCAAGCATGGCAGCGGTCGGCTGGAATTGGCTGAGGCGATAACCGGACCCGGCAATCCGCTCACCGCGCGACTCATGGTGAACCGAATTTGGCAACACCATTTCGGTCGCGGGATCGTGGCGACGCCGAGTAATTTTGGAAAGCTCGGCGAAGCGCCGACCCACCCCGGTTTACTGGACTACCTGGCGCGTCGGTTCGTTGCTTCTGGTTGGTCGATCCGGGCGATTCACCGTGAAGTCATGTTGTCGTCGACGTACCGTTTGAGCAGCGAGACCAACGAGGCAAACTCGAACATCGATGCGGACAACCGGTGGTTGTGGCGGATGCGTCGGCGGAGACTGGATGTCGAAGCGTGGCGGGATTCTCTGTTGGACGTTTCGGGTAGACTCGATCGGGCGATCGGCGGTCCCTCGACGAATCTTTCGGATGCTGGAAATGTCCGGCGCACGGTCTACGCCAAGATCAGTCGCCACGAACTCGACAGCCTGCTGCGCCTGTTCGACTTTCCCGACGCGAACATTACCAGTTCCAAGCGGAGCGAAACCACGGTACCGCAACAGCAACTGTTCGTGCTGAACAGCCCGTTCATGGTCGAGCAGGCGAAGTCGTTTGCCGNTCGATTGCACCGGGAGGAACCCGACAGCGATTACGCTCGGATCCGCCGTGCGTTTCTGGTCGCCTACGCTCGGCTTCCCAGCTCGCTCGAGGTAGAACTCGGGTTGGCCTATCTCGGCGGTCAGGATGCCGAACAAAACGCGCTCTCGCGCTGGCAGCGATACACCCAGGTGCTGCTGAGTGGCAATGAATTTATGTACCTCGATTGAACGCCCATTCGTGAAAACCGACACACCCCTGCGAACCGCACTATTTCGAGAACCCGCAATGACGCACCATCGACAACATCTCGGCCTCACGCGTCGCGCGTCTCTGCACAGGATGGGAACCGGCTTGGGAGTGATTGGACTGGCTGGCATCTTGTCGCGCGAGGGCGCGTTGGCGGCGGGGCCACAAGTCGCGAGCGCCGCGAGTCCGCTGGCTCCCAAGGCGTCGCATTTTGCACCGCGTGCCAAGCGCATCATCCATCTTTTCATGAACGGTGGTCCGTCGCAGGTAGATACGTTTGATCCCAAACCGGCACTCGAAAAGTACAACGGTAAGCGCCCGCCTTCGGCGAACCTCAAGACCGAACGCAAGACGGGAGGCTTGATGAAGTCACCGTTCAAGTTCGCGAAGTACGGAGAATCTGGTATCGAGGTCAGCGAGCTGTTCCCACACGTTGCCTCGTGTATTGATGAGATTTGTGTGATTCGTTCGATGCACACGAATATCCCCAACCACGAACCCTCGCTACTGATGATGAACAGTGGCGAGACGCAGCCCACCCGACCGGCGATGGGGTCGTGGTTGTTGTACGGCCTCGGTACCGAAAATCAGAACTTGCCCGGATACATGGTGCTCTGCCCGGGGAAACCCGTCGTGGGACCGCAGTTGTGGAGTAATAGCTTTTTGCCCGGCATCTTTCAGGGCACGCATATTAACCACTCGAACATTGACCCGAAGAAAGTCATCCGACACATCAACAACGGCTATCTCACCCGGGCATCGCAGCGCGAGCAGCTTGATCTATTGAAGCGGATGAATGAACTCCATCTTGAACGTCGAGGCGGGCGGGATAATCCCTTGGAGGCCCGTATCGAGTCACTCGAGATGGCGTTTCGCATGCAAACGGAGGCCCAGGAAGTCTTCGATCTGAATCAAGAAACTAAAGCCACGCGTAGTGACTACGGACCGGGTCAGTTTGCCAATGCGTGTCTGGCAGCGCGACGATTGGTCGAGCGCGGAGTGCGGATGGTCCAGGTCTATTACGGCAACGGCCAGCCGTGGGACGATCATGGGAACATCAAGTTGCATACCGATAAGGCCAAGAACGTCGACCAACCGATCGCGGCGCTTATTCGCGACCTCAAAGCGCGCCATCTGTTGGAAGANACGCTGATTCTTTGGGGCGGTGAATTCGGCCGTACGCCGGTCGCCGAAAACTCCAATGGTCGCGACCACAACCACCACGGATTCACGGTCTGGTTGGCCGGTGGGGGTATCAAAGGGGGGATGACCTACGGGGCGACCGACGAGTTTGGTTTTGCCGCGGTGGAGAATAAAGTCCACGTGCACGACCTGCACGCCACGATTCTGCACCTGATGGGGCTCGACCATGAGCAACTCACGTTCCGTTACAGCGGACGCGATTTCCGCCTGACGGATGTCCACGGGCGGGTGGTGCGCGAGATCATCGCCTGACGGNGGGCGTTCCTCGCCCGTCCGCAGGCGTTTCGGTGTAGATGGCGCCGCAGCGCAAATCGCCGACAATCAACCTCGCCCCATGACGATCGGATCTTGCCGCGTTGGTGGATGGCCAGGATCGACCGGCATCGAGTGGGGAGGCCAGAAAAGCAAAGGAGCTGAGCGTGCGAATCGCGACCGGCGGCATCATTCACGAGACGAGTACCTGTGTGGACACACCGACCACGATCGATGACTTTGAGCATGACCGCGGGGTCATTCGGGGCGAGGCGATGCTCGATCGGTTTCGCGGTGCGAATGTCCAGACGGGTGGCTTCATTGCGGCCGCGGACGAATACGGCTTCGAGCTTGTTCCGCTGTTACGCGCAGCGGCGTTTCCCGGTGGATTGATTCGTCGCGCGGATTACGACGCACTGAAAGCGGAACTGATCGAGCGGCTGCAAGCGGCGGGGCCGGTCGATGGTGTCTTACTCGATCTGCACGGAGCGATGGTGGTCGACGGCATCGACGACGGCGACGGCGACGTGATCGCGGCGGTACGCGAGGTGGTTGGTCCCGACGTACCGATCGGAGTGCCTCAGGACCTGCACGGCAACCATACCGAGTGGCGCGTTGAAGTCGCCGACGCGATCGTCGGTTACGACACGTTCCCGCATATCGATATGGCCGATCGGGGCCGGGAGGCCGGGGAGATCATCGTGCGGACCATCCGCGGTGAGATCCGGCCCACGATGGCCCTCCATCGGTTGCCGATGTTCTGGAGCACGCCGTGCCAGGTCACGGCGCATCCGCCGATGAACGAAGTGATCGACCGACTACACGAGATCGAAGGGCGCGAGGGAGTGGTCAGCATGACGGTGGCCACTGGATTTCCTTGGGCAGATGTTGCAGATGCAGGGAGTTCGGTCATCGCGGTTACCGACAACGACCCGCAGCTGGCGCAGCAGCTGGCCGATGAACTGGGTGGCTGGATTTGGGAAAACCGCCAGCGCTGGTACGCCCCCCCGCTGTCGGTGCGCGACGCGCTGGCCGAGGGTGAACGTTTGGGCCGATTTCCGATTATCCTCGCCGACCATACCGACAACACGGGGGGTGGGTCGCCCGGCGATTCGACCGAAGTGCTCCACACTTTTCTGGAATTGGGGCTGTCGGACGCGCTGGTGCTGTACATGGTTGACCCCGAGGTCGCGCAACTTGCGCACACGGCGGGCGTCGGCAGTCGTATCCCGATTTCGCTGGGCGGTAAGTCTTCGCCAGTGCAGGGTGCGCCGGTCGAAGCGGAAGCGGAAGTTGTCGCGTTATCGGATGGCGCGTTTGCCTATGACGGTCCGATGTTCTCCGGCCTCACGGGCAGTATGGGAACATCGGCGTGGATCAAGCTCGCCGGTGTGTCGGTGGTGGTAGTCTGTTCCCGTGAACAACCGTTCGATCAGGCCTTTGCCCGCAGCCTTGGCATCGATTGCGCGAGCATGCGGTACATCGCGGTCAAGTCGGCNGCTCATTTTCGGGCGGCCTTTGAACCGATCGCCGGTTCGGTGCAAAACGTCGATGCGGCGGGCATTCATACCCACGACTTCTCGGCGCTGCCCCATTCCAAACGGACGCGTCAGGTCTTTCCCGTTGACATTCCACCCGGCGAATGACCGTCGGGATCCGGTTCACGACCAAGGCACGGTTTCATCTCAGACGGCCGTCCGCGGCGGCGGGCGGATCCGCTGACCCGATCCCAAAGGACTCACAATGCAAACACAAAAAACTACGCGGAGATCGTATGGCGCGCGTCGGCGCCGGTGGTCCGCGGTCGGCCTGGTCGCACTGGCGGTGCTGACTACGGCGGGTGCCGTCTGCGGTGACCCACCCGCATCACCGGAGTCACAGGTCGAAGTCCTGATCGAACGCCTGGAGCAAATCTACTCGGATGGAAAATGGAATGGACGCCCGGCAGTGGTGCTGTGGCGGGGCCGGTACTTTCTCTTCTTTCGGACCGGGACCGATCACGGATCGGCAGACGGTGCCATCCGGATGATGCACACCTACTCCAACGTGCCGCGGCAGTGGTCGACTTCACCGTACACGCCGAAGAATTATCGCGCCACGGTCGCCGCCGGCCGGTCGCTGGACCCGATCGGCCCCGGTCCGCCGCCGCAGGTTGTGATCGACACCCCGCGCAACGAGCAGGAGGCACACGTGCTGGCAACACCCCAGCGGCTGTTCGTCTACACGGTGATCGAAGATCCGCTGACCGGGGGTGTGGAGGGGACGATGGTATCGCACACCGACGACGGAATCGCCTGGTCCCAGCCGGCAGCCGTCCATCACCCGGGCTGGTCGTTCTGGAAACCGCGATCACACCAGGGGGTGCATTACGTGGCCGCCGATGTGATGACCGGTCGGGCACGCGTCGATCTGCTGCGTTCCACGGACGGGCTGGCGTGGCAGACCGTCTCGACGATTGCCACGGGAGCATTGACCGAGACGGCGCTGGTTTTTCTCAAGGATGGCACGCTGCTGGCGCTGGCTCGACAGGGGTGGCTGTTCAAGGCTCCGCCCCCGTACACCCATTGGACTTCACGGAAACTGCGCACCGCGATCGACGGACCGTCGCTGGAGCGGGTGGGTGACACCGTGCTCGCGTCGGGCCGCGCAGCGGCTGCGAATTTTCCCTCCGACGATCAGCAGGGCACGCGCCGCACGGCGCTGTTCGTGGTCCGGCCGCAGACGCTGGAAGTGGTGTGGAAGATGAACCTGCTGACCCAATGGGGGGGCGACCTGTCGTACCCGCACATCCTGGCGCTCGATGATCGCCGCGCCCTGATCGCCTGGTACGACGGCCAGCGCTACGAGGAGGGGGTCGCCAAACAGGCCGATCTGCTACTGGCGATCTTGCGCCTGCAGTAACAGATCGCGGCGCGCGGGTCTACGAATCTCAACGATCCGACATCGGATCGGCGAACTGAAACGCGTACAACGTGCAGTCGCGCATCGAAAACTGCACCCAAACTGGCCGGTGAAAACCAACGGCTTGGTGACCATGGTTTCGTGGCCAGCCGCCGTCCCGCTGCGTGGCCGGCGTTGGCCGAGATGAAACCATCGACCCGCACGTAGCGCGTGTGATGGTTCCCAGGTGTCGCTGGGACGAATGGTCTCCCTCCTGTCCACCGAGATGCGTGCAGTCAAATACAGCGTCGTAGAGCCACAATTCGTTGCCGCTGTGGGCTGCCACCTTTCCCATTACGCACAGCTTAGAAACTGTCATTGCTGTCGTTTCCGCTGCCCGTGTTGCTGTTGCTACCGAGCGCGGGGGCACCACGGATGTTATATCCCTGGGAATTGTTGTCGGTCGACGCGTTGGAACTAAACGAAGCCGTGTTCGACGCGCTGAAGCCACCGCTGTCGAGAGTGACCGTCGCAGTCAACGGGGTATTTCCGCCACCAAATACGCCGGACACCACCCAGTCGAATGTGTCCCCGGCGCTTACGGTTTGAGTGATCGAAAAGGGTTGATCTGTCGTGAAATCGAGACTCTCTGAGATCGTCGCTTCGTTGTATTTAATCCGCGCATCGGCAACCCCACCGTCGCCAGCGCCAAAACTTCCTGTCAGAGTTGCCGCGCCGCCCACGGGGGCAGTCCACCGAGCGATCGAAGGTTGCGCTTCAACATCCGGTCCCGGATGAAGTGACACCGAACCATTTGGGTTCCCCGCTACCGTCGCGCCGGATTCATTTTTCCAGAGATGTGGCGCATTGGAGATGAGTGTCGCATATTGCCAGATCGTATCGGTGCCCCGGTCAATCCGCGTTCGGTCGTACAGCGTAAACGTCCCGGAAAGTGCTGTCCGCCCACCGTCTGGGTCCGGCCTGCAGATCCGCAAGCGTGCCAATACAAACAAGCGGTCAGCAACACAAGGAGAACACGTGTAGGAAACGGCATGGCACTACTCGGGCATGGCGTCTTGCTCT
>PADE01000202.1 GCA_002702965.1 Planctomycetaceae bacterium | reverse complement strand
CGATGTAGTAGTCGGGTCTGCCAGCCGCCTGAACTCCCAAAGCCGCGCGACCCTACATGGTCGTCACGAGACGGGCAACCACGGCCGCCCATCCGTGAGGTCCGGGGTACAGCCGCCGCGAAGTGCCGCAAACGTGTCGCACGGGGCAACCAACGCGTCTGTTGTTACGACGCCGCCAGCTCTTTACCCAACCCGCCCTACAACCATCGAGTAGCGGGCAGCGGGCCACAACCGCGCGATCCGTTGGGCCACCACCGCAGCATGGATGAATGCGAAATGGAACGTTCCAACGTGGCCAGATCGTGATGGCATTAGGCTGCTGGCGACGGCGACCTCGATGCACAGCACACCAGGCCGATGAGCATCGTCGCCGGCCCGATTCCGAGTGACCAATGCGGGACGCCTGCGAAAACAAACGCCGCCATCATCGCGAGTGAAAGGGCCATTCCGGAAAGATAGAACGCCACGCCTATCTGATTCATCGGGCCGCCCCATTGAGGAGCTCTCAAACGCTGCGCAATAAATAGGCTGAGCATGCCAAACACGATCGCGAACGCATGGCCAACTCGCATTAATCGCCGCGCCGTCACCTGATAATGCGCGACGCTCTCGGGAGCCGGAAACGGTCCATCGAATGCGTACATTCCCGTGATCATGCCCCCGAACAAGGATAGCGTGATCACAATCCACGCAAATTTTTCCAGCCAGGCACCGTGTTTCCATGAAACAACACACGCCACAAGACTACCGACACAGACTGCCGTCGATGGAATCGTCAGCAGATATTTGATTTCCACAAAGAAGAAACATGCCATCGCCAATGTCGACGGCATGGCCATCGCGCCGACGACAAATCCACGTTGCCCCAAATCCACGATCCGTCCCGTGGCGCGGGTACGGTCCACCAGGTCAAAGAACAACAACGTTAGAACCGGCAGCGCGATGCCAGCCACTCGAGCCAGTCGCAACATCCGCAACCGCACGTCGTCCTGACTTCCAAGCCATGCGGGATGGAACACGTCCGGAAACACCGTGATGAGACCACTCACAAGATCGAGGCACATACCGAAGCACAACACAACCAGAATGAGGCGAATTTGTGTGGCCGCGATCCCGCCAATTTCCCTGCGTAGCGCCCAGGCGAACACGGTCAGGTTGAGCAACGAACCGAGCAGCACGAGCGTGCCACCGAACGAGAACAGGAGCAACAGCACATAGCCGCCGGTGTACGTGATCGCCGCGAGCCCGGTCAGCAACGAGGCCCACGAACGAAACGATCCCGAAAAGGTATTCGTATTGAGCACGTAGCCGATGACCAACTGCAACAAAGCCATGGCTAACAGCACGCCCTGGGCATGCCGGAGTTGCATCTGAGAACTGCCGATCAATGTCGCGGGATCCTCGCTCGCGAAAATCCAGGGTTCGGAAAATATCATTCCCCCGATACCCAGGATCAACATCGACCAGCCCAAGACCCGATTGAATTGGCCGGTCATCAGAACCGCGAAAGGTGGGCCCACGGACTGGGTGTAACCGGCCGGTTCACTCATCTGGGTCGGTGCCTCTTGGCCCGCAAGTATTTGCTCTTGAACGTGTCTCGTCGCCGGGCCGTCATTTCATCACTGTAAAGCCGTCGCGAGAGTCCGTAAAACCCTTCCTTCAATTCGTCCACCGTCATCGGTGTCGGTTGATAGTTGATATCGAACAGGGTGTAGCGACTCCATTCGGTCGGAAACAACATGCGATCCTCTCGCATTAGCCGATCGTAGAGTGGCGTCCCCGGGAAGGGCGTTTGGTAAGTAATCTGTACATCGTATAGCTCGGACACTTCTGCAAACTCCAGCACTTCATCAAACACATCCGTCGTGTGCCCATCCAAACCCAACACAAAACAGCCGTTCACTCTAATTCCGTGAGATTGGATGTTCTTAATCGCGGGAATATAGTCAGGCCACCACGCGCGTTTGCGGTTTTGTTTCAACTCGATTCCATCCAAACCCACCTCTGTCGGACTCTCCAAACCAATCAAGAGCTGCGCACACCCCGCGTCACGCATCAACTGCAGTAATTCGTCATCATCGTGAATGGAGAGATCGGTCTCGGTGAACCACTTTACTCGGCGCCGTTTGAGTTCTGGCAAGAGTTGTTTCCAGAACCGACGATGAACGAACGAGTTGTCATCCGCAAACTCAATAAACGGACGTGGCCAAATCGAGCAGATTTTGTCGATCTCCGCCAACACCCTCTCTACGGGCTTCTGCTTGTAATGGGGTGTCAGCATAATCGAAGCTGCACAAAACTCACACTTCAGTGGACACCCTCTGGTCGTCTGTACCGTCAAGCGATTGTATTTCGAAACGTCTAACAACTCATACGCCGGCAGCGGAGCATCGCTGAGAGGGAAAGCTGGTCGGTCAAAAGACGAGTACCTCGGTTTCAACTCACCAGCCGCCAAATCGTCCAGCAATTCCAGCCATACCGGTTCACCTTCTCCAACCACGATGGTGTCCGCGTGTTCGGCGGCTTCATCGGGAAGTGCGGTAACATGTAGCCCGCCGAGGGCCACGCGGATGCCCTTGCGGCGCAGTCGATCGGCGATGTGATATCCATCCTGGATCCGCGCGGTAAAGCTTGAGATGAGGACCAAATCAAGGCCGTCGGCAATCAACTCTCCCTCCGTCAACTCATCGACTTCCCAGTAAGACACCTCATGGTGCTTGGGGGTCATCCCGGCGAGGGTCAGCAAACCCAGGCTCGGCAGCGAGGCGATCGTCTTGCTTCGCTCCACAAAGCCTGGCAGCGTCAAACCCATCTCGAGCAGTTCGGGATCGCAAGCGCGAACACCGCTCATAGCAACAAAACCAATCTTCAAGATACAACCTCCTCTGCAACCCGCCAGCAAAACGTGGCGCGGTCTGATTCTACCTGGTTCCCAACGCGGAAGGCGTACCCAAGCCCCTACAGTACAGAGCCCGCGACTGCAGCGAGCGCTCGGAAAAATCACGTGAAAATAGTGACCGAGCAACGACAAACCTCAGAACCCGCCGCCAGACGCCTGCGAAAACGAGGAGCCGCTCATGGCGACACAACGACCTCTACGGCAGTTTCGCGATGCCCAATGAGGTGGCCTCGGTAGCCCCCATCGCCGGCCTGGCAGGTGGGCATCTCGAGCAAGCTCCGCCCGCGAAACGTTCACGGCAGGTGCTATTGGTCGAGAATGGACTTGAGATTCTGGACGGTCGTCTCCGCTTCGGACTGCTCCAGCTTTTCGAGCAAGCCCTCTCCACCAGGCAGTGCAAGCACGGCAGCGGGCGTTTCAAAGTCAACCGTAATGGTCAGCGTGGAACCATTCCCATCGGCTTCGACCCGGTAGGTAAATGTGCTCTCGATGCCACCTTCCGTCTTGAACGCGTAGCACTTTCCAGCCTCGTACTGGGTACAGGTTCCCACGCCTTCAAAATCAATCCCCAGCATCGACCAGCACCAACTCCAGCTGGAACCCACCTCGGTCGATTCACCTTGGACGTTCGAAATCGACGTCAAGGGTGCCAGATACAACGTGCGGTTTTGTGCATTCGCGACGTATGCAATAACGTCTTCTGGAGGGTTGCTGATCTGGGCGACGGCTTCGACGGTATGCGATGGCATGGTTTGCTTTCCTTTATTATTTTCTCTTTTTCAAGACGATACGAACGCGCGGAAGGGGACCGTGAAACGACTTCAACAACCACCGCACCAACAATGTTATCTTGTCGTGCGACTTCACCGAGGGAAGACGTGCAAACAGAACACGGCGAGACAATCGGGTCACCCGCAGTGTCTCGGTGCGTTGCCTCTCAATCAGAACGATGCGATTCGCATTGTCCTCATCGATACGGAGCAGTAGCCGCTTACTACCGGATCTCACCAGATCGAGGTAACCATCGTGACTGATCCGTACCAATTGCGACCCACAAAAAGGCCACAACAGACATCCCACCACCAAACAAACGCCCGGCACCGTGAGAACGGAAAAAGTCACCGCTTGCCCAACCAACAACAGTGGTACAGCACCGAGCGTGCTGACGACAACCAGGCATTTTCCTATGCGTCCCCAGGTTAGCGCCACGGGACGTCGCGCCAGTATGAAAAGCATAACGTATAGCGCCAGCGGGATTAGAATCCAAACCAACACGGTTGAGGAAGAGGGGAGTGACATCCGATTTCACTTATCCGGTTCGAACCTTCGGCGTCGCGCGAGATGCGATTGCAATTGTACTGGAAAGCAATCTTCTCAGTTCATCCGGGAAACACCCTGTGGTGCAAACCGTGTAACGCATTGGCTACGACCCACTTTCAACACCAGGTTCGTGGTCCCGGTTCGCAAACGCCGTCCGGCCAAAACGATGTCGATGTGACTACAGCAGCTCGGCAACCGCCTGGCCCTCGGGGAGCATTTTCATCCGGCGTCCCTGGGTTACGACTTCGACGTGGGGATCAAGTCCCAAGACACCGTAGACGGTGGCGACGAAATCGGCAACCGACACGGGGCGTTCTACCGGTGCCGCGCCATACTTGTCGCTGGCGCCGACCACCTTCCCGGTCTTCACGCCACCACCGCCGAGGGTCAGGCTGAAACAGCCGCCCCAATGGTCGCGCCCCGGCCCCCGCTGATGCGTGTTGATCTTTGGTGTTCGGCCAAATTCACCCGCCGTAATTACCAACGTGCTTTCGAGCAATCCACGGTCGTCGAGGTCGTTCAAAAGAGCAGCGTAGCTGTGGTCGTAGATCGGCAATTGCCGGTCCAGATGTGGAAAAATGCCCCAGTGGTGGTCCCAGGCATAGATCCCCGTATCGACATAACCCTGAATAGTGACGAATCGAACACCCGCCTCGATCAATCGGCGGGCCAAGAGCATACCCTGGCCGACCCGGTTGCGGCCGTAGGCATCGCGCAGCTGGCCCGGTTCCCGCGACAGGTCGAAGGCAGCTTTTGCTTTCGGCGAAGTCGACAGACTCAACGCCTGCTCTGTAAACGCGTCCTGTACGTGGGCAAAATCGAGTTGTCTTTCGCTCTCCGCCTGGAAGACATCGAGCGACCGCAGCAACCGTTTGCGACCCGCCAAGCGACCGATNTCGACGTCNGCCGCCNTGTTAAATTCGTTGACAGCGAACTTGGCGGAGTTCGGATTCTGGCTGATCAGAAACGGGTTGTAGCGAGGNCCCAGAAATCCACCGTAGCCAGGTGCGCTGTAGGCCGGGTGCTTCATATCTCCTAGATGGAAAAACGGCGGAACTGAAGACTGTTGCTGTTGTTGGTAACTGAGAACCGCGCCGATTCCGGGCGCCTGGAGATTCTTGTCGACCGGACTTCCACACATGAGATGCACGTCGCCTTCACCGTGTTTGGAAGTATAAGAATGCGCCGAGCGAATCAGCGAGAACTTATCCGCGCAGTCACAGAGCTGCGGCAACTGGTCACTCAGCTGGAGACCGGAAACACGGGTTGACGCCGGTTCGTAGTTGCCGCGTATTTCGCGTGGTGCATCGGGCTTCATGTCATACATGTCGATGTGACTTGCACCACCTTGCAGGAACATGAATATCACATTGACCCGCTTGTCCCCGCGTCCAGATGCCTCGTTCGCCAACACCCGTGACAACGGAATCCCCAACGGTGAAATCGCGCCGAGCGTCAGACCCCCCAATCCGAAAAACACACGGCGGTCGATGGCAGGTGCTGTAAAGCGCAAAGAACCCGTCTCCAAAGCTGCTAACTTGCTCAGTGAATCGCGGCGCTGGTAGGTGACGAGAGCACACCCGACCTAGCCTCGTCAGTGCACGGGCCCGGACAACCGGCCAAATCGTACCGGAGGGTACAACCAGCCCCGGTCGAAGTCCGCCGCCGCATCCAAACCAGGTCTTGAAATTACACTAAACCCTCGTGTCCTACCACACAAGAGACATAACTTCTGGGGCGTGAGATTCCGACCGCGGCGCCGCACTGTTCGCCAACACGGCCCGTTCGGATAAGACGTACGGAGCGCCGATCGGGAGCAGCCCGATGACCGAGCAGATCGATCATGCCGCACCGATCGCAGTCCCCACGGGACGGCTGAGGCGCGCCCGCCGGTCCACGCCCACCAGCCGGTGTTTACCTCACGTCGCGAGGTACGCGCCGGACCCCGACGAGCGGCTGTGGAATCCCTAACGGAGCCCCTTTCGCCGACGATCGGATCACGGTGCAGCAGGCTTGTACTCGATGCGATGAAGCTGATCGACCGCCAGACTTTCGACTCGTTGCACGGATTTGCCGGGCCACACGATCTCCAAATTGACGGGGCCGTCGTGCGCACCGAGTCCAAAGTGTAGCCGCAGGGCATTTTGATTCCCTTCACCCGTTCCGGCCTCGACATGGCGCGTCACCAGGCGGTCCCCGAGGCGAATACTCAGCCGCGCGCCGACCGCTGTTCGGCTGACCTTGTCACCATCACCGACGAGCGAAACTTGGATCCAATGGTTCTCACGTCCTTCGTTGACAAACAACTTCCCCGCGGTGCACAGGTCCAGATCCCCGTCGTTGTCGATATCCGCCCACGCCGCCTGATAGGTGGGCGGCAGGTTGGGGATCTTCTCTGCAGCGGTCACGTTGCTGAACTTCCAATTGCCCTCGTTTCGATAAAGTACAGAGAAGTTGCCGCCGTAGACCGTGGTAAAAAACAAGTCCAGGTCACCATCGTTATCGTAGTCGCCCAGCGCCGGNGACGCGTACGACTCCTGATAGCCCAGGCCCGCGTCGCCTGATTTATCTTCGAACTTGTACTCGCCCTGGGGCCCCATGTTCCTCAGAAACTGAGGCCGGTTCTGGTAGGCCGCCGCATGCGCGAAGTTGCCGACGAAAATGTCGAGGTGACCATCGTTATCGAGGTCTCCGAAACACGAACCGATCGTGTGTCCACAGACCGGGTACGTAATTCCGCCAGTGTAAGGTATTACCTGCGAGGGCTTGCCGGCAGCACCGACATCCATGGCGACGTCGGTAAACAGCCCCTCGCCCTTGGCGCCGTTTCTCCACAGGTGGTTGGGCTGCAGGCGATAGTTGGACACGTACACGTCGACAAAACCATCCTCGTTGAAGTCGGCCGCCGTCACGCCGCGGGCCGAGTAATTCCCGTCCTTGCTCTGCCAGTGCTTGGCAAACTTTCCACCACCCTGATTGAGGTAGATTGCATCGGGATGGACAGCCTTGGTCCAGATCTCGTAACCACCTACGTAGAGGTCGAGCAAACCGTCATTGTTGATGTCGATCCAGGCCGCACCGCGCGAGTTGATCGTCGGCAGCGTGGGAAATTCGACGCTCTCGAACGTGCCGTCGCCCTTGTTACGGTGTAACGAACCGGCGCCCGTAAACTGGAACGCGTCGACGTGGCCGTCGTTGTCAAAGTCACCCCAGATCACCTCACCACCGGGAGCGCCCGAGTCCTTCGCCGGTACAAACTTCTTACCGCCCTCGTTCTTCCACAACTGACCGGCAAACAGGTCGATCCACCCGTCTCCGTTGAAATCGACAAAGGCTGCTTTGCCACCGCCAGAAAAACCAAGTTCCGAGCTCGCGTCGCGAAATTGTCCCAACAAAGTCGTGGGCGCAAGTACCAACACGGAGGCCACAGCCGTGCAGCGCATCACGAGGCCGATATCGCGGTGGGAACGTGTTGTCTTGTCCATCAGCATTACCCCGTTTTCGTTGATCGTGTCGAACAGTGACGTCGCAGTCGCCACCGTTGTGAAAGCAACAGCGGTGAGGTGAAGCAAACAGAGCGCTATCGGCACTCTGCACCAGCGCGCTGTGCAGCACCGCTAGAGCCCACGCAGCCGCTAGAGCCCACGCACCCGCTGCAGAAATTCTACGCTACCCTGCCTGCCGTGCCACCGTGCGGGCGCTCCCAAAAGAGCCGTGAGCCGACTGTCCATCCGCATCCGCGCAGAGCCTGTCTTCGCGCAACCGAGACAGAAACCGGTCGTCGCGAAGGCGTTCGGGCCCATCCCCGGCGATTCCAGGCAGCCTCAGGCAGTGGTGATTTCGATCCGATTTTCTTCTCTCGGGGCCGCTCCTCCCCTTGCTACATCGGGCGGAGATCCATCTCCATGCGGCCTACAGACGGTCCCTACCGGGCAGCTTACTGCGGCGGAGGCAACGTTGACCGGCTGCTTGGTGCACCGCGGAGCGCCGGCGCGTGGCTGACAACCGCCGCGGCGGCGACGCCGGTTGTTTCCTCACTGGCTGTGGACCTGATACAGTAAGGCACAATGTAACCAGAACGTAACCAGAACCCGACTTATAGGTGGGGCCGTTTCGTCGCCAATCGCCAGAACGAACTAGGAGAAAGTGAACATGAGGAAAATCGACTGGGCACCCCTGTTGGTACTTGTCGTGGGCGCAAGCGTTGGAGCCAATGCGGCCGACGTGGTCGGATTTCGGGATGCGGGCGGCTTGGCTCGTAGCGCAGAGGTGGGGTTACCCCTTTCGTGGTCGGCGACCGAAAACGTCGTTTGGAGAACCCCCATGCCGGGACCGGGAACGGCCAGCCCGATCGTGCTCGGTGACCGCATCTATCTGACTTCTTACACCGGTTACGGGTTGCAACCCAACGAAGGTGACCAGGCGAACTTGAACCGGCAAGTGCTCTGTCTCTCTCGAGCAACGGGCGAGCCGATCTGGCAGCGTGAATTCGCGCCCAAGTTGCCCGAGTCGAAATACTCCGGTGGCAACAATGCCCGCCATGGCTATGCCTCGAGTACCCCCACCACCGACGGCAAGCACCTCTATGTGTTCTTCGGGAAGACCGGTCTGTTCTGCCTGGACCTGGAGGGAAAGACGGTTTGGAATGCGGACGTCGGTGGTGGAACCCGCGGCTGGGGCTCGGCGAATTCTCCGGTGCTTTACAAGAATCTGGTGATCGTCAATGCCAGCGTAGAAAGTCAGCGGCTGGTCGCTTTCGATAAGCAGACAGGCCAGGAGGNCTGGTCGATGCGGGGAATCCGCGGTTCGTGGAATACCCCGTTGCTCGCACCCGTGACCGCTGCCGCCGTCGAGTTGGTCGTCAGCCTGCCCCAGAAGGTGGTCGGCGTCGATCCGGCAACCGGCAAGCAACTCTGGCAGTGCGAGGGCATTCCCGACGGCGGTTACGTCTGTCCCAGCGCGGTCGCCAACGACGGTATCGTGTATGTCATTGGTGGGCGGAGAAATACGGCCCTGGCGATCAAGCTGGGGGGGCGCGGTGACGTGACAGACAGCCATCTGCTTTGGACAACCTCGCGTGGTTCCAACGTCTCCAGCCCGGTGGTCGTTGACGGTCACCTGTTCTGGGTCCACGAGAGTCGCGGCACGGCCTATTGCCTAAACACCCAAAACGGGGAGATCGTCTACGAAGAGCGTCTGGCACCGCGACCCGGCCTGGTTTACTCGTCGGTCCTGGCCGCCGATGGCAAACTGTACTGCACCAGCCAACACGGTGGGACCTATGTCCTGAAAGCCGGTCCCGAGTTCAAGTTACTGTCGCACAACACATTCGCCGATGATGACAGNCGGACCAATGCCTGCCCAGTTGCCCATAATGGACAGCTGCTGNTGCGGACCGATGGGTTCTTGTATTGCCTGGGTAAGAAATAAAAGCAATAACCGGGGCCGTCTGACGCCCGGGCCAGGTGTACGGCGGACAGCGGCTCCGGCGATCACCTTCGAGTCCCCAGTTGGAGCGGCTTCCCGATCCGGCCGCTTCGGGGGTNCCGTGCGCGGGAGCCCCCAGAGCGCGTCGGTCGCTGGGAATTGCTGGGCGTCGGTGGGCGTTGCGATGAGNGAGTGCGATGCGGTCGCGCAGTGCGGTGGGGGNTCGGACCGCTGCATATCCGAACAAGCGTGACCGTTTGAGGTTGCCCTCTAAGGGGCGAACCGGCCGGTGAACCCTCTCCCTAGAGAGNCCTACTCTTTCCGCATGCTGGCAAAAATCACCTGGCGTTTGGCGCGGCTGATACCCACCANCCCGCCGCCCACNGGGTCGACAGCGAATCCCTGNCCTGTGAAAGGNACCGCGTANGTGCCCGTGTGGATCAGTTCGCTTCCGAGCCGAGGTATCTTGAGACGAAAGGCGACCGGATCATCGTGCCCGGTCACGAGCAGTTCACCCTCACGCCAGACGCCACCTGAGAGGCTGAAACGGCCGAGCTTTCCGATCACGCTGCGCGGGTAGCTCCAGCGCCGTAGCTCCTTGAAGTCACCGTCGTGTTCGACCAGGAATGTCTCTCCGTTGTGTTCATCGTAACGGGCGAAGTTACAGAGCCAGTGATCACCGCGGCGCACGATCCAGGTGAGACTGCCGCCGTAGTCGCCAAAACAAACCAGCGTGGTCAGCTTCAGCGTCACCGGATCGAAAACCTTGACCTCGCTCTCTTCCGGTTGTTGGGGATAGTTGGAATGGGCACACAACAGTTTTCCTTTCCAAACATAACCACTATTCAAGTGCCGTGCCGCACCCTTGCTGACCCCGAGTCGCTGGCCGCTTTTGCGGTCGTAGAGAGCGACCGTCCGATTGGTGATGGCAAACACATGATGCTCGGTCGCGGCCGCGGCCTGGTTTGCCTCCGGCGCCGNGAATGTGCGACGCGCAATGAACGCCACAGGCGGTGGCTCGGCGGCGCCCGCCAGGCAGCACAGACTCCCGATCAACAGGCAACCGCTCGTTTTCAAAGGCGACATGGTAGTGCGTAACTCCAGCGTGACCGCGGCTCGTATGGCANTCGTATATNGTGCCAGNTTCGCGGGTGAAAACAATAACCCACCGCCCGTTTGGCGCCCCACCGGCTCGGCGACCGTGACAGCCNAGGAAACCGAACACCGATCTGCTGCGGCCGCGGAGTGCCCCATGCGGTATGATCTAGCTTGTGAACCGCACCGACCCCCGGGCGCAGTCCCGGTTGACGAGGAGCTCCCATGAACGCGTGTCACCCGGCTCTTCACCTGGACCAGTTCCATCGCGGCGCGATCGCCCGCTGCGTGTTCACCACCGCACTGGTCGCGCTGATCACCATCGTGGATTCCACCCTCGCGGAGGACGCACCGAAACCGAATATCCTGTTCCTCACGGTCGACGACATGAACTGGGACTCGGTCGGTGTATTCGGCTGCCGGGTTCCTGAAATCACGCCCCATATCGACCAGTTGGCAAAAGAGGGTTTGCGATTCGAGCAGGCCCACGTCACGATCGCGATCTGCCAACCGACGCGAGCCGTATGGATGACGGGCCGCTACCCGCACCGCAACGGAGCGCTCGGTTTCGACCCCATCAAACCGGAGGTGCCGACCTTATTGGAAACGCTACACGACGCCGGCTACTTCACGGGAATTCTGGCGAAGGTAAACCACGTCGTACCGACGCGTCGCATGGCTTGGGATGTCGTCGTACCCGCAAACCGTTTAAAGAACGGACGCGATCCCCAGCTTTACTATCGACAGTGCCGCACATTCTTCGCGCAGGCCCAGCAGACCGGCAAACCGTTCTTCTTGATGGCCAACTCACAGGACCCTCACCGACCATTCGCCGGCAGTCAACAAGAAAAGAACCGGATCGCGCGAGCCAAACGGCAAGCGCAAAACAAGAAGAAAAAACGCAAACAACAGGCCGGCTTTCCCGACGCAAGTCGCACCTATAGGCCGGATGAGATCACCGTCCCTGGCTTCCTGCCCGACCTGCCAGCGATTCGCACCGAACTGGCCCAGTATTTCACGTCGGTACATCGAGCGGACGAGATCGTGGGCAGTGTGCTGCGGGCCCTGCGTGAATCGGGGCAGGCCGATCACACGCTGGTCCTGTTCGTGTCCGATCACGGCATGCCGCTGCCGTTTGCCAAAACCAACTGCTGGTTACATTCCACCAAGACGCCCTTGATCGTACGCTGGCCAGGCGTCGTCACGGCGGGACGCGTCGACTCGACACATCTGGTTTCCGGAATCGACGTGGCGCCAACGCTGCTCGCGGCGGTCGGGCTACCGGCGCTCGACGGAGCCGACGGGAAATCCATGGTCCCGATCCTGAAAGGCGCGCGTCAGGCCGACCGTGAATTCGTCTTCACCCAGATCAATCGCACCGCCGGCCGCCGCGAGTATCCCATGCGGAGCGTTCAGGACGCCCGCTTCGGCTATCTATTCAATGGCTGGGCAGACGGGACGACCGTATTCCGAAACGAATCGCAAAACGGCCTCACGATGAAGGCACTCCGCCAGACCGCCGCGACNNATCCACAGATTGCAGCACGTGTCAAACACTTTCTTTACCGCGTNCCTGAGGAGTTCTACGACTATCAGAACGATCCCAACGCGCTGGTCAACCTGATCGACGATCCTCGCTACCAGACCCAAATCGCCGCCTTTCGGCAACGATTGCAGCGGCATTTGAAGGCCACCGAAGATCCACAACGGCAACCGTTTGAACGCTTGGTTGCACTGCGGAAAAGCCGTTAAAGGGACCTCACAGCGAGGGAGGACGGGTCGGGAACTTGCCCCGCTGTGGCCGTTTTTCAGGGCGACGCACCCTGTCGGCACCCCGCAGCAATACACCGGTCTGAGGGCCTTTGTGCTCTCTCCCCACAGCACCCTCTGCCGGCAATGGTTCAATCGAACAACTTCGCGAACTCACGCGCAAACGCACTGGAAAAGGAGACCGTCAGTCGGTCGGTGCGCAGCGGCCTCTCGCTGATCACCTGGGGAGNTTGGAAACGAATGATCACCCGCCCGTTTCGAACGACGCGTACCCGAACCGGTCCGGGTTGACTGGCGATGGAGTGCACCTGCATTCCCGCTGCAACCAGACCGAGAGATTGACCGTTGAGCGAACACCGAGCAGGTGCGGTGAACAACGTCACCAGTTCAATCCGATCCTCGCCGGCCAGGTTCTGGTTTTGACTCACGATCTTCAGAGCCACGGCGTACTCTGGCTGGACATCGTGGCGGTACTTCTTGAAGAACACGATCGCTTCGTCGCGCTCAACTTTCGTTGCCCNTGATTTCCAGCGCCGTTTGAAATACCTGAGCAACAAGGCGGGGCCGAAGTTGTGGTTGACCTCGGGCGCCAGGTGGTGGCCCTCGGGAAAGTCGTTCCAAGTCACGTAGTTGATGATCGCCACATCGTGCCGGATAGCGCGTTTGAGCAGTTGGGTCTGTGTCTGGCTGAGATTGGTAACACGGTAGTGCCGCTCCAAACCCGCAATCCCCACCCGGAGGGCTTGATCGGTGGAGAGAATCGAATGCCCGGTGTCTCCTTTTCGATAGACCTTGGAAGTGTAGTAGTCCGGGTAGACCGTTTGTGTGTAAAGACAACCTTCCTCACGACACCGTTTTGCTAAATAGTCCCAGAATGCAGGATGTTCGTCGCTCGCGGTCCAGCCCCACACCGCTGCAAACGACTTGACGATGCTGTCGACGTAGGACCGGTCGATGACGGGACGGCGGACCTGATAAATGTACTCGACCGGTGTTCCGATGGCCTTCGAGAGGCGGCCATACGCCGCTGCGACCCTGCGAATCTCAGCCCCTGTGTTGGCGAGACCTCGAATACCGTCGGCCAGCGGATCTCCCACCCAGAGATAGAACAACAATGCTCCCGAACGACTCCGCAACCAGGCCTCGGAATCACCGGTCGCCCGTACNAGGTCGCGGATCGGCGGACTCCACAGCGCGATACGTNCGGCCTCGTTAGTCGGCCGACTCGTCCCGGGATGGGAAAGACATAGAGTGATCTTGAAATCGGTGTAGCGGGCATCACACCGTTGGATGAAGGTGCGGATGATTCGGTTGTATACCTGCGTCAGCACGCGCGTATCGTCCCCCAGAGGATAGTAAAACTGAAAACCATCCACTCCGAGTTGTCGCGCGGCGCGAATTTCAAAGTCGACCGCCTTTGTCAGATCCGCGTCCCGCAGATACCGCGCCGCCATCGGCTGCGTCTGGTGAAGTCCCCCCAACGCCGCCGTACTCCCC
>PADE01000201.1 GCA_002702965.1 Planctomycetaceae bacterium | reverse complement strand
GGCGGGAAAACGCGGGATCCAGTTTGGCCCATTGCCCGGCGAGGCGTCCATTTTGGACCATTGACTGACGTTCGTCAACAAAACCAACCCCGGGCACGGCGCGGAACCACCTCCCGGAGGGGTAAGGTGACCGCAGTAAACAAGCTCGCGGCTAGCTTTTGGCGTTCCGCCGCACGCCCGATAGGAGCGTCGTACGAGCCGCTAAGAGGCCGCCTTGGCCGTCTTGATCAGACGCTGCAAGCGAGATTTGGCACGCGCTGCGGCATTGGGGTGAATCACGCGGTCGGCCCCGGCCCGATCGAGCTTGATCTGCGCCCGCGTGTACGCCGTTTCCGCGGTTTCGATATCGCCCGATTGAACCGCCGCACGGACTTTGCGAATCTGCAATCGCATCGCCGACTTGATAGAGCGGTTGGTACTCCTGCGAACCTGCGACTGACGGAGGCGTTTCTTGGCGCTGCGTGAATTCGGCATCAGGCGAGTCTCGTCGGGGAACGGAAAACAGGCGACCGGAGGCTTGCGCCCCACGGACAACCCTTGGTTATTGCCAAATCAACCGAGTTTGTCCAGCCGCTGCCGCGCATCCGGATAACCGGGCTCCAGCGCGACCAACTCTTCCAGATGCGACCGAGCGACATCCTCCTGGTCTAATCCCATCGCCAACACGCCAACCCGGTACAAGGCGAGTTTCCGCTCGGGGAGATCCCCGTCGGCTCGCGAGGTTTCGACTCCCTGCAGGTAACACCGCAGGGCCTTGGCGTAATGCCTCTGAAACTGCAAACACTCACCCTCGGCAATCGCCAACTTGGCCCGCAAGCGAGGATCCCGGCTGGCCTCCTGAAAGCAGGCCAGCGCCTGGGCATAATTTCCCAGGCGTTTCAGCCGGATGCCCAACTCGTAGCGGAGTTCCTGGTCCTGGGGCGCCAGTTGGCTGCGACGGTCGTAGACATCCAACTCCAGCCGGTTCAACTTCTCGCGGATGTCTGCAACCAGCTGCTCAGCATCCGCTCCCTGCGTATCCCGGGCCCGTTGCTCGGCGATCGTCAATCGCTGTTGCATCCGGAGGATGGTGACATCCTCCCACCGCTGATGGATCGCCGGATCGTGCCCGGAAATCGACAACGCCTTTTGAAGTACCTGCTCCGCGTCGTGGAAGCGATTCTCGGAGACGTGATGTTCCGCCAGCCGCACCCGGTGCTCGACGTTGCCCGGTTCCTCTCGCGACGCCTGTTCCAGGCGTTGCCGCGTCGTCAGCGGAATGGCACGCGCCGATCGCTCCTGACCGGCTCGGTCCGGGGCCGCCGAGGGCGTCGGACCGGCTCGTCGGCTCGCGACACCCGGTGACGGATGCGGGGAACCCCGCGACGCCAGACCGATCGCTTCCGGCCGCGGCGCAGTGTCGGCAAAACCTGCCGGTACCCGCTGCTTTTCCACCGTCAGCGACGAGATCATCTCGGCGGCCTCTCGATCATCCGGCCGTAACGCTTCCACTCGATGCCAACAGCGGATCGCCTGATCAAACTGTCCCATCCTGGTCAGTGAATTGGCGCAGTGCCGGGTGACTTCGACATCGCGTGGACGTCCGTCCAGGGCGTTCTTCAGATAACGCAATTCCGGCTCGTTGTAGCGGTAAGCGGCACACGCGCGCGCCATCGATCTCAAGACTCCCAGATCCCAGGGATTGCGGTACAACAATGGCGGTCCAAGTCGCAGTACCTGCTCCCAGTCGCCGCGCGCAACCGCCTTTTTAAGGGCTCCACGGCGACCGAGTCCGCCCAGCCTGCTACCGCGCAAATTGCACCCGTATTTGGACTGTAGATTGTCGAGAAACGCCTCCACAAAAACCAGGTTCCCCGGGTCGCTGAGAACGCATTCCAGGAACATCGTATGCGCGTACTCGTAATCATAGCGCTCGCCGTCGGCCTCGCGAACCAGCTTCATGCCGTGGTCATAACAGCGTTGCAACTGATATCTCAACGAAGGCGAGACGAGGTGGGGCCTGCACTCCTCCACCTCGGAGGGGGAACCCGCGTCCTGCGACCGTTGGACATTGGTTTGATCGTGGACCATGTGACCGCTGTAAAACTCCCCCCGAGATCGTTGTGGCCGAACCGAGACTCGCCTACTGGCGGCCGCGGCGGCGCAATGAATAAACTGGTGCTCCGTCGCCGCCTCGATCGCCATCAACGGGGAGACCGGCTGGTCGAAAGGCGCCCTACCAGGGGCTCGCGTCCGGGAAACCACGGCCGCGTCGCAGCGCTCCCATCGCTGGGCGTTCCCTGGGCCATTGGGGTTCCTCTGGCCAAACGGCTGGACGCCCCAGTTTAGCTTCTGGACTGCACGCTTGAAGAGGGCTACCCGGTATGAGACACGCGCGGATCTGCCAGCTGGCCACCTTGCTGTGGGTGTTCGTTCTCTCGCACCCGACGCGGGGAGCGGAACCCGAGTACGACCTGGTACTGCGGGGCGGACGGATCGTCAACGGCACCGGTAATCCCTGGTTTCAAGGGGATCTGGGCGTCCGCAACCAACGGATCGTCGCAATTGGACAGATCGAGGCGAAGCGGGGTCTTCGCGAACTCGACGTCACCGGCTTGGTCGTCGCGCCCGGCTTCATCGACATGCATTCGCACTCCGACACGCTGCTGTTGGAGGACGGTCATGCCCAGAGCAAGATTCGCCAGGGCGTGACGACCGAAGTCCTCGGCGAAGGACGTTCGATGGGACCGCGTGTTGGGCAATTGGCGCCCCGCGCCGTCGAAGTTGGAGGGAAGGTCTACCAGATCCGATCCTTGGCCGACTACTTTGGCGCACTGAAAGCGGGCGGAATCGCCACCAACGTGGCCTCCTACGTGGGTCTGGGAACGGTCTGGCGGTGCGTGATGGGAGACACTTTCAATCGACCGTCCGCCGATCAACTCGCCACCATGAAACACCTGGTCGGTGAAGCGATGCAGCAGGGCGCCTGGGGTTTGTCGAGCCAGGTCATGATGCCGCCGGGATCGCTGGCCACGACCGAGGAGATCGTGGAGCTGTGCCGCCAGGTGGCGACGTTCGGCGGACTCTACTCGACTCACATCCGCAACGAGGGAACAGGTGTTTTCGCATCCGTCGAAGAGGCGATTCGGATTGCCGAAACCGCCGAGCTACCGCTCGACATCATCCACCTCAAGATCGCTGATCAGCAATTCTGGGGGAGGATGAACGAGCTGATCGCCCTGATCGACGGCGCCCGGCAACGGGGCGTCAATGTGCAGGCCAACGTCTACCCGTACACGCGTGGCAACAACAACCTCTCCAGCATCATCCCGCCCTGGGCCCACGAAGGGGGCCGCGGTGCGCTGTTGGATCGCTTGCGCGANCCGCAGGCGCGGCAGCGGATCAAACGCGACATCCAGCGCGGCCTCCCCGGGTGGTACAACCACTTCACGGCGATCGGTGGAGACTGGAGCCGCATGCTGGTCAGTGGGAACAACCGTTTCCAAGGCTTGACCATGGACCGTGTGATGGCCTTGCGAACCCGCGGCGTTCCCCGNCCGGACCTGCTCGAAGAGCTGCTCGACCTGTTGGTCGAAGAGGGGGGTTCGGTGGGTACCGTCTACGCCCATCACACCGAGCGTGACATGACGCTCGCACTGCAACAGCCCTGGTGTTCGGTCGGATCCGACGGCGCTGCCTACGCGATTTCCGGGGCGCTGCGCCGGGGTCATCCGCACCCCCGTAACTTCGGGACCTTTCCGCGCATTCTGGGGCGGTATGTGAGGGAACGCAAACTGCTGCGTTTAGAAGACGCCGTTCGCAAGATGACGTCGCTCAACGCGGCCAAGTTGGGCCTCGAGCACCGCGGCCTACTGGTACCGGGCTACTGGGCCGACATCACGGTATTCAACCCCCGCCAGGTAATCGATCGAGCCACCTATACCGACCCCTTCCAATACGGTGACGGTATCGAATACGTGGTCGTCAACGGACAAATCGTATTGGAGCGCGGCCGGCACACGGGAAAACGCCCAGGGCGCGCACTCCGCAAATCCGTGGCGCAGTCGCCCTAGCGCTCGCCGAGCTCGGCACCAGGCAACGCGGTGTCAGTTGTCACGGTAGACTTCGGTCCCCTCCTCCTTGCGCACCGCCACCCGTTGCACCTGGTCGCTGGAGAGTTGGACGCGAATCACCTGCCCTCCTTCCAGGCGACCTCGAACGCGAATTCGGAAGATCGCGGTCTGCTGCGAACCGAGCGAAGACAAACGCTCGAAGACAAGCTGTTGGCCCTCCGCGGTCGCTTGCACGGCGGGTTGACTCGGTCCCTGGCTCTCGAGGTATTCGAGACCTGCGGAGAGCAGAGCCGTGACCCGAATACCGTCCTCCGGCTTGGTTCCCGTGTTGTTCACTTCGATCACGTAGACCGTTTCGCTGCCGATCTCGATCGGGTCTGCGGTGTCGGCCACCGTAAACAGCAGTTCAGCGCGACGTTTGACATTGAGAACATGCTGGCTGGTCTTCCGAGACGCCAGCTCGGCTTCAGACGATAAACGGACGCGCTGGTCACCCGCCTCGACGGGCATGGCCGTCAGCTCGAACACCACCTCAGCGGCGACGGCTAACGAATCGAGCTGCCAGATGACTGCGTGTTCGTCGCTCGCGTACTCCCCCCGCTGATCGGCCCGGATAAAATCGAGACCGCCTGGCAAAGCGGCCACCACACGAACATTGCGCGCAGCCGCTGTCCCCGTGTTGGCAACCGTCAGGGAGACCGTCGCGGGCCGGTTGAGATAGCGCCGTTTGGGTCCCGACGCGGTGACCTGCAGTTGTGGTGCGATCACCTCGAAGGGAAGCTCCTCCTGGGCCAACGTTTGGCTCTGTGAGCGAACCGCGATGCGCACCGCCTGCGAGGGGCCTCCCTGGGCAGCTTCGAGCGTCAGTTCCATGGTCGCCGAATCACCCGGCCGCAAATCCCCCAGGGCATTCTCGAGTTCACCGCCGGCGGGGTGCGCAAGGGTCTCGGGTAAGTCAACTTCGACCATCACCGCGCGCGCGATCCCAGTGCCGCGATTGGTCACGGTCATCGAAAGGGTCGTCTGATCACCGACCCGCAGTTGCCCACCGAGTCGGGCGATCTGGATCTGTAGATCCGCCCGGGTCGCGAGCGTGCGAACCGAGGCCTGGGCGTGAAACGTCACCTGGGCGACGCTGCCAATCTCACCCTCTTCGGTCGCCACGAGGCTCAACGCTATCGTCTGATCCTCGCCGGGCTGAAGCGTCCCCAACTCCCACATCAATTCGCCTCCCGCTCCGCGGCGCGGCGCGGGCCGGGTGCGGGATAGATCCAACTGGGTTTTCTCCGGTACCTGATCGACCACCAGCACGTTGTGGGCAGCCGCCACTCCGGTATTGCGCACCCGCAACTGGAACATCGCTGGTTCGCCCACGGTGATCTCAGCCGGAGCCCATTTATCGACGACTAACGAGGGGGCCTGCTCACCCTCCAGGGCGCGACTTCCCGGTCGGTTCGCGGTCGCGCGAGAATCGACCGTCGATACGGCGCCACCCGCGCGAGCGCCTGGGGGCACCCGCAGCGGCAGCCCGTCGCCCAGCCCAGCGGGGGCAGTCGGTCGGTCAGAGTCATCGCGAGTCGAGCGCAGCTCGGACGCTTCCCGAGGCCCTCGGCCAGCGGCGGGTGGGGAGAGGGGTGATCGTGTAGCGGGGGTGGCTCCCGTCACTGGGGGTGACGGGAGCGGCTGGACGTCCCGCGGAGCCAGCGGCTGCGGCCGTTCGCGCGGCAGCGCCGGCGAGGGGGTCTGGATCTCCTCTGCGTCAATCGACGAGCCGGCTACCTCCGATCGAGTTGTCTCCTCCGATAACTGTGCCACCCGCTGGTCGGCGAGGCCCCGATACGGGGAACTTCCGGCGCCCGCTTGCGACTGACGAACCCCACGATCGGTGGGCAGATCGTCACCCACAGNCAGCGCGTCCTCCAAGCCGCCGACCGGCGCCGGCGAAGACTGGGGGTAACCGGTGGCTACCGGCAGGCTGGCATCGACGGGCGACACCTCATCTACCGAGGAGATCGCTGCGCGCACCGGTGGCGCCCGTAGGGCAAGNGGATCCGCGGGTGGAGCAGTGGGCGTTGCATCGCTCACCGGCGCCGAAGCCAACGACAAACGACTGGTGTCCGAGACACCTCGCTCCCCCGTGACGGGCGCAACCAGGGGCATCGGCTGCGGTCGGTACACGGCCGATTCGTCAAACCGACCGAGNCGGTCCGGGGCCATCCCCTGTGGCGCCGTGCCGTACACCTCGGGATCNTCCGCAACCGTCGCTTCCNCAACCGTGGCTTCCTCAGCAGGCGCTGGAATGGGCGCTAACGGCGACGGGGACGCGGTGGGATCCGCTGCCGTCCGAGCACCGCTGGCGGACACCCCCGGCGGACGAGTTGGCCAGAATATCGCGACCAGTCCACCCGCCATGACAACAGCGAACATTCCCAGTGGCACAGACAGCCGCTTCATGATAGTGTTCCTCGCGCCAGCCGCTTCATGATAGTGTTCCTCGCGCCAGAGGCACTCCTATTTGAGCCGCAATCCGACCGTGCGCGGAAGGGGAACGGCGACGGAAGGCGGGAACCGGTCTGCAACCGCGACGAGCGGGGGTTGGTTCGCCCACGCACGAGGCCGGCGGCGCTGGGGCAGACCACCCCCTACGATGGCTAATTACCAAAACCGGGCGTCCAGGAAAAGATCGCTTACACCCGATCACGGGACAGCTCACCAGCCGGCCATGGCTGCCGACGGGCGGCGATGCTATCTTGACACCATGAGCGACCAAGAACGTCAGCCACCACGAGAATTCGATCCCCGCCCGCCCTCCCAAGCCGTCGANCGGTGGTCCCCCAGTCCTGCCGCGGCGGAGGTCGTCGATGCGGGCCTCGCGGCGCCACCTGAGCGCGGAGGCGAGGTGCAACCCNGGGGCCCGCTGCGGGCTCCCCGGAGGATCCGACTGCGGCTGCCACTTACGCTGTTCGTGTTGACCTGCCTGTCAACGCTACTCGCTGGCAGCCTGAGTTTCAGCCCCGCCTACCTGTTGATCGAAGCTCAGAACCAGCAGAGCCTGATGCCAATTCGGCAAGTCCTGGTAGGGCATTGGCAAGACGGCCTGACTTATACCATCTGTGTACTCGCGATCCTGCTGACCCACGAGATGGGACATTTTCTCGTCATGGTTCGGTACCGGATCCCCGCCACCTACCCGCTGTTCTTGCCGTTCCCGATCTCACCCATTGGGACAATGGGTGCGGTGATCGCCATGGATGGAATGAAGGCCGATCGCAAACAGATGTTTGACATCGGTCTGGCCGGCCCGCTGGCGGGACTCGTCGTGGCCGTACCGATTCTGTGGATCGGGGCGCAGCGACTCGAACCGAGCACCCCCGCATTCGGGGTTTTCGTGCTCGATCAACCGCTGTTGGCCCAATGGGCCCTGAAGTTGACAGCGCCGCACGACCCACGATCNACCGAGCTTCTCTGGCAGGGACAACTCAATCCCTTCTTCATGGCGGGATGGGTGGGACTCGTGGTCACCGGTTTGAACATGATCCCGGTCAGCCAACTCGACGGCGGGCATGTCGCGTACGCCCTGTTCCGACACCGGGCCCACTGGATCGCGCGCGGATTTCTGGTCCTGGCCGTGGCCTTCATCGTCTACAGCCAGGAACCTGTCTGGTTTCTGATGGTCGGCCTGTTACTGCTAACCGGGCCGGACCACCCCCCAACCCGGGATGACACCGTACAACTGGGCTGGCTGCGCACCGCCATCGGTTGCGCCTCGCTGGCGATTCCAATCGTCTGCTTTGCTCCCCGGGCAATCTTCTCTCCCACCTGGTAGCGGTCGGAGCCCCGCGCAGATGGCAAGCAGCCCGTCGAGCAACCCGTTTACTCCCCGGCGGCCCCCTCTACGGCCAAAGCCCGGATCCGCTTCACCATCGAAAATAGACCGTTGCTGCGGGAACGACTGAGGTGATTGCGCAGCTCGAGACGGGTGAACAGATCGTCCGCATCAAACGCAAGCACGGATCGCGCCGATTTGCCGTTGCAGAGCATCACGAGAATCGCGACGAGGCCGCGCACCAACTGCGAATCGCTGTCGGCGCGAAAAAAAATGCGCGGCGGATCGGAGCCCTCGAAACGAGCCACCAGCCAGACGTTGCTGACGCAACCCTGCACGCGGTGCTCTTCGACTCGCAGTTCGCTCTCCATGTCCTCGAGTTCATCTCCCAACTCGATGATGTACCGGTAGCGATCTTCCCACGAGTCCAGGAATTCAAAGTCCTCTAACAGTTCTTCCACAGTCGTCGTACGCATCGCCTTCGTTTCCTCACCGGGCGCCGACCCGATTCACTCAATCAGCGTGTTTTTCGCGTAGTCGAGGCGATGTCCTGAGCAGCAACTGAATGCGTTCGAACTCATTCAGCCAATCCTGCACGACGGCCACCAGCAGATCCTCGGGCGGGGGCGCCAGCCCACTGGGACAACTGGGCCCCAATTGCTGACTGGCCATCTGCCGGTACTTGGCGAGCGTGCGATCGCCGTAGTGACCGACAAAGTCCCCCTCTTCACTGAGAAAGATCACTTGGGGAACCCGGGTGCCGCCACACAGCCGCGGGGGCTCGGGCAACAGGCGGGTGTCATCCCGATCGACGTAGCGAACCTGGATGCGGCTGCTGGCGTTCTCGAAGTGGAGAAAAATCGGGCACTGGTTCACGCAGTCGCCACACCAGGCCCCCGCCACACAAAGCACCCGCATCTCACGCTCAAACCCACCCAACAAGGAACGCTGCGGGTCGGTCAACGCAACACAACCCTCCACCTCGGCCCAGCGCCGTTGGTGCTCCGGAGTGCCGAATGCGGCCAGGTACTCCTGGTAACGGTGTCCGCCGTCGAAAATCTGTGAAAAGTCCATCGCTCGCATCTCGCCTGGGGGTGTCTTCAGCCGTGCTCGCCGCCGTACCAGACGACGCTCGTTGTCAGTATCGGCCCTAGTGGCTCGCGCGACAAGGACCACGCGAATCGCGCCCACCACTCGACCCCAGCACTCCTTGCTAGACGTGGACGCGCTCCCAAGGAGCGGCCAACCGGCCGAAAGAATTGCCTGTGGTGCTGCTCCGGCCGCCGCGGGTCACCTACAATGACGCGATCCCGCCGAGACGATCGACCGTTACCAACAGCCCCGCGCACACCTGCCGATGATCACCGCTATTCACCACCGACGACGGCTACTTGGGATGACACTGTTTGGGATGACACTGTTTGTGATGACGCTGTTTGTGATGACACTGGGGGCCGCGTCGTTGCAACCGGTCTGGGCCCGTGACCAGCCGGTACCGAACGTGGTGTTGATCATTTCCGATGACCAGGCCTGGACCGATTTTGGTTTCATGGGCCACGACGAAATCAAGACACCGCATTTGGATCGTCTGGCGCGACAGAGCGTGCTCTTTCCTCGTGGCTACGTCCCCACGTCGCTCTGCCGACCGTCGCTGTTGACCCTGGCTACCGGGTTGTACGCGCACCAGCATCGCACCACCGGCAACGATCCATCTCCCCGCTTGGCCCCGCCGCCATCGCCCGCCTACCGCGCGCTGCGGAGCCAGTTGATCGACCACATCGATCGCCAGCCAACGCTCCCCACGCTGCTCAGCCAGCGGCACTACCTGAGCCATCAGAGCGGAAAATGGTGGGAAGGTGGCTATCGGCGCGGCGGATTCAGTCACGGAATGACGCGCGGTTTTCCCCAGCCCGGTGGTCGGCACGGCGACGACGGCCTCAAGATCGGGCGTCAGGGCCTGCAACCGGTGTTGGAATTCATGCGCACGGCAGTCGCTGCAAAGCGCCCTTTTTTCGTCTGGTACGCACCCTTTCTACCGCACTCACCACACAACCCGCCAGCCAGGATTCTGCAGCGGTATCGCGACGACGGCCGACCGGACCGGCTCAGTAAATACTACGCAATGTGCGAGTGGTTCGATGAAACCTGCGGCCAACTGCTCGGCGGTTTGCAGAAGCTCGACGTTGTGGACAACACACTGGTGGTCTTCGTCACCGACAACGGCTGGATCCAACGGACCGCGCAGACCGAGGTCCCCTCCGGCTGGCGACCGCAGTTTGCTCCGCGCTCCAAGCAGTCGCCCTACGAAGGGGGTGTCCGCACTCCGATCCTGCTCCGCTGGCCGGGGCGGATTCCGGCTGGACGACGCGACGAGCTGGTCAGCAGCATCGACCTGGTGCCGACGATACTGAGCGCCGCGGGGGCCACCTCACCGGCGGGACTGCCCGGCTTGAATCTCCTCCCGCTAGTTCAACAAGACCGTCCGCTCAACCGGGACGCCCTGCTGGGCGAGGGCTTCGCGCACGACATCGCCGACCTGGAGTCGCCGGAAGCGTCCCTGCTCTACCGCTGGTGCATTCGCGATCGCTGGAAGCTGGTGCTGACGTACGATGGACAGGTGAACCGCTATCGAGCCGTGCACGCGGATCGGCCAGCGCAACCCCAGCTGTTCGACCTGCGGAACGATCCCCACGAAACCGAGAATCTGGCGAAACGCCACCCCGACACGGTCGCTGACTTAGCGCAACGGATCGCGCAGTGGTGGCCGCTGCGGGAGCGACAGACCGTCGTTGTGCCGTGACCGGCAACAGAGGCGACAGACCGCACGGCGGCTGGTACTCAGGCCTGGGTCACCTCACTGATGGCGTACTTGTGGATCTTCTCGGGATCTCCGTCGACCCCCAATCCCGGCTGGTCGGGCACGCGGATGCGACCGCGGTGGATAACCAATGGCTTTACGGTGATATCCTCAACCAACCCGTAATACGTGCTATCGTTGGCCAAACTGTAAGCCTCACAGGCCGCCGCCAGGTGGACCATGGCAGCCGTTTTGGGCCCCAGATCGTGACCGCAGTGCATAATGCAGGGAACACCGGCCGCAGCCCCCAACTGGCCAATCTTGAGGCAGGGACCAATCCCGCCCGCGATATGCGTATCGGGCAAGAGAAATTCCGCCGCGCCGCGCCGCAGAATCTCCCACACGCTGGCCGGATCGACGACGCTTTCGTTCAGCGCGATCGGTGTACTCGTCTGTTGCCGTAGCCAAACGGCGTCCTCCAGCGGCTCGGCCGGAATCGGCTGTTCGAAATACTGCAGGCCATAGGGCTCCAGCTGCCGCGCCAGCTCGGCGGCCTGGGTTGGCGAATAGGCCCGATTGGGATCGATCCGCAACTGGAGTCGGTCGCCGACCGCGTCGCGCACTCCGCGCACCATTTCCAGGTCCTCCTGAGGATCCGCACCGGCCTTGGTTTTCAGCGTGCCGTAACCCTGGTCGACGTACCAGCGGGCGATTTCACCCGCGCGCTGAAAGGTCTGGATCCCCATACAGGCGGCCAACTCGACTTCCGGTCGTAGAATCCCACCCA
>PADE01000200.1 GCA_002702965.1 Planctomycetaceae bacterium | reverse complement strand
AGACCACCGTACCCAGGATCCGTGAACCAGATATCGCCATTGGGATGTACGATCGCATCGTTGGGCGCGTTGAGTGACTTGCCACCGAATTGCGACGCCAATTCGGTCACCGTTCCATCGTATTCGTAGCGCACGACTTTGCGGGTCAGGTGTTGGCAAGAGATTTGTCGGCCCTGGAAATCAAACGTGTTTCCGTTGCTGTTTCCTGAGGGATTGCGGAAAACACTGACGTGTCCATCGTCTTCCAGCCATCTCAGCTGGACATTGTTGGGGATGTCGCTCCACAGCAGGTAGCGTCCCACACCATTCCAGGCAGGACCCTCCGCCCAGAGCATCTGCTTACTGTGGTAGAGGCGTAGAATGGGTGAATTCCCCAGTTTGTAGGGCTTGAATCGGGGATCCAATACCACCACATCAGGCTCGGGATAACGCACCGGCGGCGCATCAGGGCCGTATGAACGACGAAACGGTCTCGTCGCAGCGGCGTCTTGCCCCAGTGTGGAAGCCGCTGCAGCGGCCGTCGCTGCCGTGGCCAAGAATGCCCGTCTGGCGAGTTTCGTGGGACCGTCGTTCGTCGAGGCGGAAGACAATGATGCGTTGCTCGATGACCTCGTATTCATGCTCTTTCCTTCCGAATTTAACTCATACAAGACCGAGTTCACTTGGCAGTACCGATTGGCGTCTTACGGTAGACCACGCCGAACCCGATAGCAAGCAGCGACGTCTCGTCGGTTGACAACCCATGTCTCGGCTCGCCGGCAGACCCCAAGTGTTATCATTTTGATTCTCGATCGCGTCTTTTACGCGACAGATGTCGCTCGATCGGTGATTCCAATCGTCGCATCGCGAACCGCGGGGTTCGGCGGCTTGATCAGGCTCTCCCGTGGGGCTCCCTAGCATCCCGAGACAAAACGCGCGCGAATCGGCCGTTGGGCATAGGACTTGCGTGTTGGGTATAGGACTTGCGTTAGGACCCATCAAAGCAAAAAATCGTAGGACGCGAAATCGAAAGGAGCAACAATGTTGATCCAACGCCTTCAAACAGCCGTCATTGGCGTGACCTTTCTGCTCATGGGCCACGATCTCGGGGCGCAAGAGAGCTTAGTCCCCGTCCCGGAACAACCACCTCAGCCGCCCAATTCAAGCGCTGAGGACTTTCAGGTCCTGACCAGGGGCCCGATCCACGAAGCGTTTGCAGAGCAGTTGAGCCAAAAACCGGCGGCTGGAACCCGTGTCGATCGTCGCCCACCTGAACCGATCGACGAAATCCCACCCGAAGCGAAACCCGAAGGCGACGACATTTCATGGATTCCGGGCTATTGGTATTGGGACGGTGAGCGAAGCGATTTCATTTGGATCAGCGGTGTGTGGAGAAACATGCCGCCAGACCGCCGCTGGGTTCCCGGATATTGGTCCGATCGCGATGGTCAATTTGCTTGGATATCCGGATTTTGGGCCGCGGCGGGGTCAGCCGAGTTGGAGTATGTGCCCGATCCACCGGAAAGTCTCGAAGCCGGGCCCTCTAGCGCGGCGCCGTCACGTGATCACTTCTGGATTCCCGGAAACTGGACCTACCGCAGCCGTCGTTACGTCTGGCGGCCCGGTTATTGGTCGGCTGTTCACACAGGGTGGATGTGGGTTCCCGCACATTACGTGTGGACACCCCGTGGGTGTTTGTTTGTCTCTGGCTATTGGGATTTCCCCTTCCAGAGACGTGGCCTGCTCTACGGCCCGGTCTACTTTCGCCGCGGATATCGGCACATCCGATTCAGGCCCCAGATCACGATCAGTGCCGCGAATTCATTCCTGCACATGTTCATTCAGGTCGGCTCGAATCACTTCTACTTCGGCGACTACTACGGAGCCCATTACCACCAGAACTTCTACCCCTGGTACGACTTCCAACGGATCGGGCGTCGCTGGGACCCGTTCTACAGCTACTTGCGGTACCGGCAACGACGAGACGGCATTGACTATCTGCGGCGCTGTCATCACTGGCACGACCATTATCTGTCGCATGCCAGCCTTCGTCCTCGGCAGACGTTTGTCGAACAACAACAATTTGCGCGCCGACAACAGACGCGGGACGATGTTCGACGGAGCACGCTCGCACACAGCATGAACGACGGCCGTGGCCGCTTGCGCAAGGAGCAGAAACTGGCTGCGGATGAACGCGCTCGGAACAACGACCAGTTGGTTGAATTGCGGCGCCTGAGACGACAGCGGCAACGCCTCGAAAACTCGCAAGATGATCGTCGAAACAAGACGGAAAATGGCGTCGAAAAAGTCGCGCAGCGTCGCCGAGGCTCACCGCGCTCAAGAAGTGGTCCGCCTCAATCCGAACGGCAGTCTCCGCAGCGGTTGCAAGGCGCCGGGAACGTGCCGAGAAGCCGCCGCCGTGAGAGAGAGCCGTCAGCGACTCAGCTTGGCAACACAACGCCGGGTGATTCGGAGCAAAAACAGAAGCGGCGCAAGGACCGCGTCAATAATCCTGAGACGGCGGACGTCGCAGGTAAACCAGCGATCGCGACAACTGCTCCGCGCACGTCCGATCAAGTCTCGAGCCGTCCGGTTCGAAATCGGCGCGACGACAAAACGGATCAAGTGAATAACGCGTCGAAGAAGATTGACACACGAGACGGTCGGGGGCGCAAAATCCGAGCACAATCATCCTCCGAGAGTGCGCTGGTTCTCTCACCCGGCGCCTCAAGCACCAAAGATCGGCGTACAAAAGCGCCCCCACCTCCGCGTGCACAAGCGGGTCGAGTCTCGCGAAACGAGCGCCGAGTTCGGCAACCCACATCAAACGCGACCGCGTCCGCATCAACGGTCACCGACCGATCGAATCGGGACACTCGCACTCGAGTCCAGAGAGCCCGCCGTAGATCAACGGCCCCCACGCGACAAGATTCGGTTCGAGATGGCCAACCGTCAGCTGCGAGCCGCGAGCGCTCTTCCGCGGCGCCCCGATCGACTCGCGGCGGTCGCTCCCGATCGGAGCCAGCGGCAGACCCAGCCACCACTAGCAGCGCGCGCCCTTCCGCGGCACCCCGATCGACCCGCAGCGGTCGCTCCCGATCGGAGCCAGCGGCGGACCCAGCCACCACTAGTAGCGTGCGCTCTTCGGCGCCACCCCGATCGACCCGCAGCGCCCCCACGCGGTTGACGCCGCGGACAACCGCACCCGCCACCAACAGGGCCCGCTCTTCGGCGGTACCCCGTTCGACGCGCAGCGCCCCCACGCGTTTGACGCCGCGAGCAACCGGATCCTCCAACAGCAGGGCTCGCTCTTCGGCGGCTCCCCGTTCGACGCGCAGCGCCCCCACGCGTTTGACGCCGCGGGCAACCGGATCCTCCAACAGCAGAACCCGCTCTTCGGCGGTACCCCGTTCGACGCGCAGCGCCCCCACGCGTTTGGCACCGCGGGCAACCGGATCCTCCAACAGCAGAACCCGCTCTTCGGCGGTACCCCGTTCGACGCGCAGCGCCCCCACGCGCTTGACGCCGCGAGCNACCGGATCCTCCAACAGAGCCCGCTCTTCGGCGGTACCCCGTTCGACGCGCAGCTCCTCCTCGCGCTCAAGGCCGCGGTCATCGTAAACCGGCCGCGGTGGAGTGTAATCCTTAGTGGCCAACTAGCCGGAACCGGACGTATCAAAATCCTGACCGCGCCGACCGGCGATAACCACCAGTACGCTTCCCATAAGCATCAATCCGGCAGCCAGGTAATACGGGGAATCAACCTGATACCGTAGTAACGGAATTCCCACCAGTGATCCGACGATGCGGGCAAGCGAACTGACGCTCTGTCCGACACCCAGAATCATGCCTTGTCGGGCGGGGCTGCTGCGCCTCGATAATAGGGAATTCAAGTTCGGCTGCATCAAGGAAAATCCTAGTACTACAACGGGCATCGCCACAAACAAAAGTCCGACCGATTCTTGGCGAACACCCACGATTGCCAATCCGAACCCGGCCGCTTGGATCACGGCACCGGTGGACGCCATAACGCTCTCAGATACGCGCCCTGCAATCCGGCGAACCAGGCCTCCCTGGATGATCGCGAGCGTCAGACCGATGCTGGCAAACGTGAAACAAACCTGTCGAAAACTAAAGTCAAACGTCTCTTTGATCAGCAACGAGAGGGTGACTTCGTACTGCGCAAAGGAAAACACGCATACGAACACGGTCAGCAACAGCGGCCCGATGGAAGGGGTAGCAATGGCGGTAAAAAAGCTCTCGAAATCAAAGACCTTTCGGGACGCCTTGTGCCCACCGGGTTGTCTCGATTCAGGCAACCAAAAAATGGCCATAAAAAGTGCGCACGCTGATAGCAGTGAGGCAACAAAACCAGGCCAAGGTCCCGGGTTCTCTAATTGGATCCCGGGTGTTTGTTCGTCTCGGGCTATCGAGATTTCTCCTTCCAGAGGCGTGGACTGCTGCACTGCCTGATCTACTTTCATCGCGGACGTCGCCACGTCCAATTCCGGGCCCACGGCAAACGCTCCCAGTAGAGGGCCAAAAGTAAAACCCATTCCAAACGCCATCCCAATCAAGGCCATCCCCTTGGGCCGCGTTTCCAGGGATGTGGAATCGGCGATGTAGGCCTGCGCGGTTGAAATTGTCGCGCCGGAGATTCCCGCACCAATTCGCGTGAGCAGTAGCATCCAGTAACTTTCCATAATCGACGCGACGCCGAACAGAGCGTAAAAAACTACAGACCCGGCCAAACCGATCATCAACACCGGGCGGCGGCCGATGCGGTCGGACAGTCGGCCCCACAGAGGCGAACAGAGGAACTGCATCACAGAAAAACTGGCCATCAAGCCGCCCAGCATCCACCCGCTGTCATCGGTACGAAACTGATTCGCGTAGAGCGGCAAGAGTGGCAGCACCATGCCGAAACCCAATAGGTCGACAAAAACAGTTAGAAAAATGACTAACAGGGATCCAGTTCGCGGTGCGTTGGACACGGGACGACCTCGTATGTAACGCCGGATAGGCGGCTCGAATTTCGACGGCAGACGGCGGCGGATCGCGAACCACGGGGGTTCGAATGTAACCACCATCGTTTGGACTGGCTGGCCAATCGGGTGAGCATAATCGGGTGAATCACAACCGGCAACGGCCGGCCTTCCCAAAAACTCACACTGGCTTGATGGCGACTCCGTCCGCCGGCCCCGCTTCTTTTGTTGTCCGGATTGAGTCCGTATCATGCGTGCATGTCGCGTGAAGCCTACAGATCTCGCCGCAGCCTAGAACAACTCCCAAGAGAACAACTCCATACACTTCAGCTGCAACGATTGAACGGCCTGCTGGAAAAAGTACTGCCCGAAAATCAGTTCTATAAACACAAGCTATCCAGTTGCTCTCTCCCGTTGGCGTCGCGCGAACAGCTCAGCCAACTGCCGTTCACTACCAAGTCGGAACTAGCGGCGATCCCCGATAATGGTCCATGGCCGGCTAATATCACCTACCCATTGGACCGCTATGTGCGATTTCATCGCACTTCCGGAACGCGCGGAAAACCGCTCACTGTTCTCGACACCGCAGAGGACTGGCAGTGGTGGACCGACACCTGGCAATTCGTCCTGGATGCCGCCGACCTGACCGCGGTCGACTGCGCCCTGGTGGCGTTTTCTTTCGGACCATTCATCGGATTCTGGAGCGCTTACGACGCAGCCATTCAGCGTGGCTGTTTGGTCCTTCCCAGCGGTGGGTTAAGTACGCTGGCGCGGCTCACGTTGATCCGGACGCACCAAGTCACGGCTATTTTTTGCACGCCGACCTACGCGCTACGAATGGCAGAGGTCGCCGCTGAACACCAATTGCAGATCGCATCCTGGAATGTCCGGCGGATTATCGTCGCGGGTGAACCGGGCGGATCGATGCCCGCGATACGTCAGCGGATCGAATCGGCATGGCAAGCTAAGGTAATCGATCACAGCGGCGCATCGGAGCTTGGACCTTGGGGTTATGCCGATGCGGGCGGCACGGGACTGCATGTCGTCGAAAGCGAGTTTCTACCTGAGTTCATCGATCCCAAAACCGAACAGCCCGCAGAGCCCGGAACGGTGGCGGAACTCGTGCTCACTACCCTCGGGCGGCACGGAAGCCCTTTGATTCGTTATCGTACCGGTGATCTCGTGCTACCCCGCTGGGACGAGTCGGGGTCTAACCGCTTCGTTTTCCTGGACGGAGGTGTGTTGGGACGGGCCGACGATATGATGGTCATTCGTGGTATCAACATTTTTCCTAGCTCGGTCGAGCAGATTCTGCGGCAATTCCCCGAGATTGTTGAATTTCGGCTTACCGCCACACGTCAGGGCGCCTTGGACGCGGTGGCCATCGAAATAGAAGACACCCTTGAAGAACCGGGACGCGTAGCCGCAGAACTCCACATCCAGCTCGGACTCAAAGTCAAGGTGTCGTGCGTGCCTCTCCAGTCGTTGCCCCGATTTGAAGGCAAAGCAAAACGGTTTATCGATCTCAGGAACGGCTGAACATCCCCGACCCGCTGCGTTGTTCTTCTGGAGGTTACCTGTATGCAGCCCCCGCCACCTTTACGCGATGCCCGCAAACAGTTCCCAGCGCTGTCGAGGAAGATCGACGAGCGACCAGCGGTCTTTCTGGATGGGCCCGCCGGCACCCAGGTTCCACAGTGTGTGATCGATGCCGTCAGTAATTACTATGTGCATCACAACGCAAATCACGGCGGAGCATTTGTGACCAGCTGCGAAAGTGATCAGATCTTGGACGACGCACATCTCGCTGTCGCCGATCTGCTCGGTACCGCAGATTCGGANTGTGTCGCGTTTGGCGCGAACATGACCACCCTAACGCTGGCGTTGTCGCGTTCCTTAGCGCGCACCTGGAAACCCGGTGACGAAGTGGTGGTCACCCGTCTTGATCACGACGCCAACGTCACGCCTTGGGTGCTGGCCGCCCAGGATGCCGGCGTCAAGATTCGTTTTGTTGAAATCCGTCGAGAAGATTGCACACTCGACCTNGATGATCTGAAATCAAAACTCAATGAGCGCACCAAGTTGGTCGCCATTTCCTGCGCCTCCAATTCCGCTGGAACCATCAACCCCTTCCAGGAGATCGTAAACTGGAGCCACCAGGTTGGCGCGCTGGTGTTTNTGGACGCAGTCCACTACGCACCTCATGCGTTGCTTGATGTGNACGCCTGGAATTGTGATTTCCTAGCGTGCTCGGCTTACAAGTTCTTTGGGCCACACGTGGGGATCTTGTGGGGGAAACGGCAGCATCTGCAATCACTGACCGCCTACAAGCTGCGCCCCGTTCCGGATTCCCTGCCCGACAAGTGGATGACGGGNACCCAAAACCACGAGTGCCTTGCCGGCACCCTCGCCGCNGTCGACTATTTGGCAGATCTCGGGCGAGCACTCCGTGAAGATCGGTCCCTCGACCGCCGAGCCGCATTGCGCACCGCGTTCGAACACATCCAACCCTATGAACGTTCTTTGATGGAACGCCTGATCTCCGGATTGAACANCCTCGCGGAGTTCAAAATCTGGGGAATCACNGATCCCCTGCGCTGGGACGAACGGCTGCCAACCGTCTCGATTACCCACCGTCGGCTGTCCGCGACGACGCTGGCAACCGAGTTAGGGCGACGCGGCCTGTTCGTCTGGCACGGCAATTACTACGCACTTCAATTGACCGAGNCCCTCGAACTCGAACCGGACGGCATGGTACGAATCGGACTCGTTCACTACAACACGGCGGAAGAGGTCGACCGCTTACTCGCGGAGCTTGGAGATCTCGCCTGATTCATGCGTTCAGTCAGATTTNCAGTGCCCCGCTCCTTCCGGAAACTAAAAACTGAGAAACGGCGCCTCGGTTTGCGACGAGGCTCCAGCGGGAGATGGACGGAATGCCCCAACGCGATGCGAAGATCGGATCTTCGCCAGTCCACCTTATCCACTGGCTGGTCCTCAGCATCTCTGTTCTTATCGCCCCGGTCGCGCTTCCGGCTGCGCCGCCACGACGTCCGGCGATCGCCGCCTTCGAACGATTCTTCACCACCGGCGAGATCGATGTCCACCAAGCCGGAAACCTGTTACTCGGTGAGCTGAACTGTCTGGGTTGCCACGGGGCAACACCCGCCCAACGACAAAACGTGTTGAGTAAACAAGCACCCGTTTTGGACGACGTCGGGCACCGCGTCCGCCTCAGCTACCTACGCGCGTTTCTGGCCGACCCGCAACGGGTCAAGCCGGGAACAACCATGCCCAACCTGTTTGCCAACGTCGGTGCGGAACGACGACAAGATCAGATCGAATCACTGATCCACTTGCTCGCGTCGACGGGCAAACTGGCCGATACGGCGCCTTCCACGAACGCCGTCAAACAGGGAAAAGCTCTGTTTCGTTCAATCGGTTGCCTCGCCTGTCATGACCAGCGTCAAGATCGCACCACCCCATTATCGACCTCCGTTCCGCTGGGAACGGTGGCTGACAAATATTCAATTCCCGGCTTAACGGCTTTCCTCCAAGACCCGCTTCGCGTCCGTCCAACAGGCCGAATGCCGAACCTGAGTCTGTCTCCTGACGAGGCCCGTCATATCGCCTCTTACTTGTTAAAAGACATTCAAGTCGAACCACTTCTGCAATACACCTACTACGAGGGTAGCTGGCAGAAGCTCCCGGACTTCAGCAAATTGAAGCCAAAAGCAACGGGAAAAGCGGCTCACTTCGACGTCGATGTGGGACGCGAGAATCAGTTTGCAATCCGTTACAGTGGATTGCTGCAACTCCCCAAGGCCGGCGAATACACTTTTCATCTAGGCTCGGATGACGGTTCTCGATTGCTGATTAATCAACGTGAAGTGGTGAAGGTCGACGGTATCCACCCGGTGCAGTTTCGCCAGGCCACGCATCGACTCGAATCGGGGNTCCACGATTTGGTCATCGAGTTCTTTGAACAGGGAGGTGGACAAGAATTGCGGCTGGATATGGAAGGACCCGATATCAAGAGGCAACCGGTTACGCTATTTCTGACCTCTTCGAAGAACGTTGAAACAGACAACCGACGATTCACCATCGACCCCGATCGAATCGTTGCGGGTCGACGCCTGTTCGCCAGTTTGGGGTGCGCGTCCTGCCACCNGCTACAGCGTATCTCCCCGACACCACACCTCGATTCGGTCCCAAGGCTGTCGATGGTGGCAACTGCCGTTGGGTGTCTTGGCCCGACTGCGCAATGGGGGGTTCCCTTCTACGGACTCGACGATCGCCAACGCCACGCGTTAGCGGTGGCGACAAAACGTCTGCAAGCAGCGGACCGTCCGCTGCACTCCGTAGCGGAAAAGATCGACCAGACTCTCGCCCACTTCAACTGTTTTGCCTGTCATCAGCGGGATCGGAGGGGAGGCGTGGAACGAGCCCGCGATGGTTATTTCCATTCCCTCCAGAAAGAGATGGGGGACGAAGGGCGTCTGCCGCCAGCATTAACCGGCATCGGTGCCAAGCTCCGTCAAGATTGGCTGCGCCGGGTGTTCGATCAGGGCTCCCGAGAACGCCCGTATATGATGACCAGAATGCCCCGATTCGGAACCCACAATGTGGCATCGCTCATCCCCGCCTGGGAATTGGTCGACACGGCGTTGGACGCCAAGCCAGAAGTCGCAAAAATCCCTCTCCGTCGCCTCAAAGCCGCGGGTCGTCAGCTCACCGGAAATCAGGGGTTTTCCTGCGTCAAATGTCACACATTTGCACAACATCGGGCAACCGGAATTCAAGCCCTCAACCTGACCTCGATGACACGCCGCCTGAAAGAGAACTGGTTTCACCACTACATGCTGAATCCGCAGACATTTCGTCCCGGCACACGAATGCCCGCTTCCTGGCCCAACGGGCAAATATTACTGCCTCGAGTGCTCGATGGCGACGCCGACGCACAAGTGCATGCACTCTGGACCTACCTGGCGGACGAAGACCGTGCNGCGTTGCCGCCTGGGCTTCTCGGGCAGATTCTCGAGTTGGTAGCGACCGATGAGCCGGTCATCTACCGCAATTTCATTGCGGANGCCGGACCGCGCGCGATCGGCGTCGGCTACCCGGAGAAAGTCAATCTGGCGTTCGACGCCAACCAGCTCCGCCTGGCTCTGGTCTGGCACAATGCCTTTATCGACACCAGCAAGCACTGGCGAGGGCGCGGTCAGGGATTTCAGCAACCGTTGGGAGATAACGTGTTGAAGCTACACGGAGGTATGCCCTTGGCCGTATTAAACGATCTCGCCGATNCATGGCCTGCGACCTCCGCGCGCGACGGTGGCTATCGATTCGGTGGCTACCGATTCGACAATCGGCGGCGCCCAACATTCCGCTACTGGTTTGGGAAAATACTGATCGAGGATTACCCGGCACCCGTTTCCGCAGAACCTTTTGCTCCGTTGAGACGCCGACTCTCAATAACCTCTGAGGCGTCGGTTGAGAGGCTATTTTTCAGAGCCGCCTCAGCAAANANAATAACGGCCCTCGGACGCGGCTGGTTCGANATCGACGACCAGTGGCGTATGCGCGTTGAATCGGCGAGCCCGGCTCCACCGCTTGTTCGCACGGCTGACAAACAGGTCGAACTGCTAGTTCCGATCCGCCTCGAAACGGGAAAAGCCACCCTTACGCAGACCTTCGTTTGGTGACCACGGTTGACGAGGACGGCGAGGACAGCGTCCTCGGTAATAACGTCGTCCCCGGTAATAACGTCCTCTCTTGTTAGGCCGNTCGAGTTCCGCGTCGTGACCTGGCGGTTCAAACAGTNCGACAATACGGAAGCCGGNTGCACCACCAACCGACCCTTGATCAAATTGACTTGCGGAGGGAATCGACCACATCGATCAAGTTCTTTCCAACCGCTCGAATTTCGAACTCACGNGCCTCGTCTGGTAGNACCTCGATCCGGATCTCAAGCCGTTCGTCCGGTAAACAGCGAACGATCCGATCGGCCCATTCGATGACTGTCAGCGCATCCGATTCAAACCACTCCTGAGGTCCCAGTTCGTAAAACTCATCTTCATCGCGCAATCGGTAGGCATCCAGNTGAAAAACGGCTTTACTNCCCCGGTACTCCTGGCAGAGCACAAAGGTCGGGCTCACCACCGACTCACGCGGAATTCCCAGCGCTGAACCAAGCGCCTGGACGAGGCGTGTCTTCCCAGCGCCAAGTGTTCCGATCAAAGCCACCACGGTCCCCGGGGGGAGTAACTGCGCCAGCATCTCGCCCAGGCGTTCGGTATCCGATTGATCGGTGGCGGTAAATAGAAACCGGCTCATGACGAACCCAAATGCTCGTATCCTGTGATCTCCAAAGGGGTCCGGGCTCCCTTTTCATCGCCCCACCACAGGCCAACCTCTTCCACCACGCGACCGATGCGCGTGACCGGGACGGAAAACGGTTGCGATCGGACGACGCGCTCGGCGTCTTGAGGTGGCATGACCAGGATTAATTCAAAATCCTCTCCATCCGACAGCGCGTGGCAGAGCGCTGTACGCGAGTCGTTCACTTGTCGAGCCAATCGAACCGCGTCACCAGAAATGGGGATAGAACCCCGATCCAAAACCACACCAAGGTCGCTCTCCTCGACGATGTGGGACAGATCCACTGCCAAACCATCACTGATATCGGTCGCCGCATGGAGTTGAAAGTCACGATGCAAGCACATCGCTTCATGGACACGAGGCGTGAAATCGAGGTGTTTGTTGAGGATGCTTCCGCCGAGAGTACCTGTGACCAAGACCATGTCATCCACCTTCGCCCCATCTCGACAGACGGGCCCGCTGCCGGTCGTCTCACCAATTGCAGTCAGACTAATCACCAGTGGCCCGTCCCAGGTGTTGGTGTCCCCACCCGCGATCGCGGTCTCGAATTCACGAGCCAATGGCAGAATCCCTTGGTAAAGTCCGATCGCTAATTCACGGGCTCCCCGTCGCGGCAAGGCGAGAGAGACAACTGCCGAATGGGGTCGGGCTGCCATCGCCGCCAGGTCGCTCAAATTCACTGCTAACGCCTTGCGTCCGATACGTTCGGGGGTGCATTGGTCAACTAGAAAATCAACCTGGTCCATCAAAAGATCACTGGTCACCACGCATCCTGCGCGGCGGGAAAGCTCCAGCACCGCCGCATCATCTCCGGCGCCCAGTAGCAAGCGCGGATCCGGCGGAAGCTGCGATCGAATCCAGCGAATAAACTCGCGTTCCATGATATGGGGACCATCTGCGCGATGGGATGGTTGCCAGGATACGGCAGCCGCAAACCGCTCGGAGCGGGAACCGACAGGTGATCTGAAAGCCCTGTACAGCCTAGGCAACGCAACGCCCAGCGNCCCGCCGCTTTGCCGCACCACAAACGGCCGGAACCTNAACACCCGTTCGGCCCCGCTAACAAGCCGATTCTCGATTTGGTACGATACGACGGCCCCGCATTCGTCACAAGGAGTCAGGCGGAATGTCACATGGTCGGCCCGACACGCAAGCTTCCAGCGAAGTCTCGCTAACTCCAGACGAGGGTTGGCACTGCAGCCATCTGTACTACACGTTCAACCGCGGCGTCATGGCGGAGATGCATGAAACCAAGCGATTGGACGGCCGAGACGAACTGGTGGCTGTGCTCGATCCAGAAGGACCCGACGCTCCGCTGCGACTGCAGACTTCGGTGGTCAGTGGTCACAAGGCAGATTTTGGTCTGATGATCATGGATCCCGATCCGCTGAAAATCGACTCGGTCCACCAACGGATCATGGCTGCAGAGCTCGGCCCGGCGCTGCAGCCNNCGTACTCATTTGTCTCGATGACTGAAATCTCGGAGTATGTCCCGTCGGTCGANCAATACGCCCAGCGGCTGATCGCCGAGGGTGAGCAGGAGGGCAGTCCCTCATACCAAGCCAAATTCAAGGCCTACCAAGGGCGTTTGCCAGCCATGAACAAACAGCGGCTGACGCCCCAGTTTCCCGCCTGGCCAGCCACCTGCTTTTACCCCATGAACAAGAAACGGAAAGTCGGTGAAAACTGGTTCAACCTACCCTTTTCCGCCCGCAACGGACTGATGGCCGAACACGCCCGTAGTGGAATGCAGTTTGCGGGAAAGGTCAGTCAGTTAATTACTGTCGGGTTGGGGGTCGAAGATTGGGAGTGGGGAGTCACACTGTGGGCCCGCAACCCCCAGTTCCTTAAAGAGATTGTCTACCGCATGAGGTTTGACGAAGCGAGTGCGCGATACGCGGAGTTTGGCCCCTTTTATACGAGCTATATCGCGACGCCCAGGGAAGTTCTCGACCACTGTCGAATTTGCAGTTGACGGCAAGCTCGGATCAAGAATCGAAACGGTGTAAAGACGCGCCGAGTCGACCGCACCAAACGGCTCGGGCGGGCGTCACCTCACGCCCCGACCGAGTGCGGTCTGGCTCCGCCGCACTTTTCTGTAGGCCTTAGTTGTATCGTATTTTCCAGCCCGTATAATCGACGGCGCTCAAGCTCAAGTTCCCTCTTCTAGAGCCGGTAAATCTCGCTACGAAAGAAGTCCTCACGGCATGTAACTAGCGGCTAGTCGTGGAAACGTATTTACGATTCGTATCGTCAGGCCTCAAGCAAGGTGAAGCGTATGACGAAGTCAAACGAGTACACAGCTTCGGATTCGGCGTTCAATCGCCGGTCTTTTCTCCAGGGATCGGGCGCCGCTGCCGCGGCAACGGCTCTGCATTCCTCGTCCACTGAGGCCGAGCAGCAATCCGCTGCGAAGGTCGTCCGCGGCGCTCAGGCAATCACCCTGAACGTCAATGGTCGCGAAAGCAAAGTGACCGTCGAACCTCGCACCACACTACTCGAGGCATTGCGAACTCAACTCGACTTGACGGGTGCCAAGCCGGTCACCGCCGACGGTAGCAGTGGCGCCAGCACCGTCTTGATGGACGGGAAACCCGTCATGGCTTCGACAACGCTCGCCATGGCCGCCGCAGGCAAAAAAGTTGAAACCGTCGAGAGTCTAGGCGGTGATGATTCGGACGCCGTGCCCAATGCCTTCGTCGAGCACGACGCTCAGCAGTGTGGATTCTGCACACCCGGTTTTGTCGTCGCAGTTCGCGCGTTTGTGAACAAGAATCCCAATGCGACCGAAGCCCAAATCCGCCAGGGTCTCAACGGCAACATCTGCCGCTGTGGCACGTATAACAACATCATTAAAGCCGCGCTGGATGTGGTGAAGGGAGGCGTCTAATGGTGCTCCAGGATAAAGACAACGACAAAGAACCGATGGGCCCCTATAACTGGCCCGCGCGCAAAGACGCCGCCGTGATCGGCAAGGACCACGACCGTTTGGACGGTTTGGTCAAGTCGACGGGTGCCGCAAAATATACCTACGATGTCAACCTCAAGAACCAGTTAACCGCCATCGCGCTGGGCTGCCCCCACTCGCATGTCCGGATCAAGAGCGTGGATACCTCGGCGGCAGAAAAAGTAGGTGGTGTGGTTCACGTCGAAGTGCTGGAACAGGGNAANCAAGGCAAAGAGGTTCGCTGGGCCGGTGAACTACTGGTCGTGGTCGCGGCGGAATCCGAGGGAGCCGCCCGCGAAGGGGTAGCGAATGTCAAGATCGAGTACGAAATGCTCGACGTCTTCACCGCCGACAACGATCTGGAAGCCGCGCAGCGTGCGAAGCGCACCGCCAAAGGCGGTAATCGGATTCAAACCGAGAACGAACCGGGNGACGACGATGACGAGGACGAATTCTACGAAAAAGAATTTGGCCGTCTGTTCCAAGACGCCGACGTCGTTCACGAAGGCGAGTACGGAATCGATGCGATNACCCACTGCTGCCTGGAACCACACGGCTCCACCGCGGCTTGGGAGGGGGACAAGTTNGTAGTGTACCTGTCCACACAAAATGTCTCCGGTACCGACGATCAGTTCGCCGGAGCCCTCGGTGTCACCGCCAACGATGTGGAAGTACGCTGCGACTATATCGGTGGTGGTTTTGGTAGCAAATTTGCTCCGGATTACTGGGGGATTGCTGCGGCCCGCATCGCCAAGAAAACCGGCCGGCCGGTCAAACTGATGTTGGATCGTGACCAAGAACTGCGTATCGGTGGAAGCCGCCCATCTGGTTATGTGAAGGTCAAAGTGGGTGCCGACAAGAGCGGCAAGCTCTCGGTGTGGGACTCACACCACTGGGGCACCGGCGGTTCCGGCCGCGGAGCCGTCTCGGTTGGAGTTGTGCCCTACGTCATGGTCCCACCAAATCGTCGCAGCGTCGCGACCAATATCAGTACCAACAATGCGCCGGTCCGTGCCTGGCGGGCACCCAACCATCCGCAAGCGTGTACCCTCAGTCAAACCGTGATCGACGATGTCGCGGGAAAACTCGGCAAGGACAGCTATGACGTGTTTCTGGAAAACCTGGCCAATTGCACCAACGGCAAGGCCGAGGTATACGCGGAGGAGATGAAAATCGGGGCCCAGTTGATCGACTGGAAGGCCAACTGGCATCCTCACGGCAAAGGGCCGAAACACGGATCGGTGGTCGAAGGTCTCGGCATGGGTCTACATACTTGGGGGGGCGCTGCCCATCCGTCGACTTGTATGTTGAAGATCCATCCCGATGGCAGTGTCGAGTCGTTCCTCGGGTCCCAGGACCTCGGGAGTGGAACGCGAACCGTCTGCGCTCAGGTGCTGGCGGAAACGCTCGGCCTGCAAGTCAAGGACGTGACGGTTAACTTGGGCAGTTCCAAGTACCCGATTAGCGGTCCTTCGGGAGGTAGCACCACGGTGGGCGGAGTCACCCAATCGCACCGTCGCAGCGCCCAGGATGGGCTGCAGAAGCTGTTCGCGCTCGTCGCGCCAAAGCTGGATGCCAAATCGGGCGACCTGGTCGCCACGGGCGGGCGGATTCAGACCAAGGACGGCAACAAATCGATGAGTTGGAAACAGGCCTGCGGTCTGTTGGGAGTGACTCCCTTGGAGACCACGCGCTCGCACGCGCGTGGCCAGGACGGTGGCCTCTCGAGCAGCGGCGTCGCGGGAGTTCAGATGGCTCATGTGGCCGTCGACAAAGACACCGGCGTAATCCGTGTGAAGAAGTTTGTGGCGGTCCAAGATCAAGGATTGGTCATCAATCCTAAGACCTGCAAGAGTCAGATCTCCGGGGCAGTCATTATGGGNATTGCTGCGTCGATTTTTGAGCAGCGCGTAAACGACGCCCAGAGCGGTCTCTTCCTGAACTCAGGTTCATTTGATCGCGATGGCTACGGCCTGGCTCGATTAGGTGACGTGGGCGACATCGTGGTCGAACTCTATGAACCCGAAAGTGAACGAAGTCGCGGTGTCATCGGCAACGGTGAACCACCCGCGATCAGTCCCAAGACGGCGATCAGCAATGCCGTCGCCAACGCGCTTGGCGTTCGTGTGCCGGTCGTACCTATGACTCCAAAACGTGTACTTGATGCGCTGGCCAAGGCCGCGGGGAAGGCTTGATCATGAAAGACTTTGAATATGCAGCGCCTCGTTCCGAAAACGGTGTACTCGAATTGCTGTCGGAAAAACCCGGCCAGACCGAGGTACTCGCCGGCGGAACAGACCTCGTTGGGCTGATGAAAAAAATGATCGTCACGCCCGATCGCGTCGTAAACATTATGGAAGTGCCTTCGCTCAAGGTGATCGATAGGGGTGACGATGGCGGATTGGCCATCGGTGCTGCGGTCACGCTCGATGAAATCCTGGCACATCCCTATCTGGCAGACTTCCCAGCCGTCACGGATGCCATCTTGGGAATCAACAGCATGCAACTGCAATCGCAAGGCACGTTGGGAGGAGAGATCCTCCAGCGNCCNCGCTGTTGGTTTTTCCGCAATGGTCAGGAGCTCCTCGATTCGGGGCAGGTCTCGGCAGGTGACAACCGCTATCACGCTATTTTCGGCAACAGCGGTCAGGCCAAGTTCGTGCACAGTTCCCGGATTGCACCAGCGTTATGCGTACTCAACGCAGAAGCCCGAGTGATTGGTCCGGGTGAAAACAACGTTCAGCTCGTGCCCGTCACCGACCTGTTTCGAGCACCGCGCCAGGAGGGACAACGTGAACACACGTTGTTGTCCAATCAGCTGCTCACACATCTGGTTCTTCCACCGGCCGACGGTCGTCTGAACGCAACCTACGAAGTACGACAGGGTTCGGGACCAGAATTCCCACTCGCAACAGCTGCGGTGTCGCTGGAATTAGATGGCTCGCGTCGCGTCCGCAACGCGCAGGTTGTGCTTGGTCAAGTCGCGCCGACGCCCTGGACGTCGACAGCGGCCGCGGAAGCCCTGATCGGCCAGGTGGTCGATTCGCAGACTGCTGAAACAGCGGGCTTGGCTGCCGTAGAAGAGGCGAACCCCTTGTCGCAAAATGGTTATAAGGTGCAGCTTGCGAAGGTCGCCGTACAGCGGGCGATCCTGCGTGCAGCTGGCCTGGAAACGGGTGGTTTCTAGCCTGCTGATTACGTAACAACTACACCACACGCAACCGAAACATCTAGAGTTCACCGCTTACACGACCGGAGGATTGAGGAATGGCTTCTTCTGAATATGAATTGCCTCAATTAGAGAACATGCCGGCTTGCGTACACTACCGCAGCAAATCCCTGTATGTGCGGGGAACAGCCGACTACACACATCCCGATGAAGATACCGGCTATGCGTGGTGCAACTTGACCCAGCACACCACCGGTCACGACGATAGCGATGTCAGCCGGACCAGTTGTGTTCCCGGGAGAAAGTGTTACTGCGAAACGCGGTAGAACTCACGGCNGTCGGTAACCGAATTCACTCTCGAACGGATTGCCACGCGGTAACCACTTGCTGGATGCCGCGTTTTTTTGCGCGCATACGCCGCCTGTTCCGCCGTCGGCTTCTCGGACCCGTGAAGGCAGACCGCTCTGTGGCAACCGACGCCGGAACGCATCGACCCGGAGCGGGTCGATCAGCAGGCCGAGCGTCGGAATTCACATGAGAACCCCCTGGACCGGAGCAGATCTCGTCGACGATAACCGATGCGCTCTTACCCGCGCGGCGACTTAGGCCTGGGGTTCGGTCATCCGCATCGGATCCAGAGCTTCCTGCAGCGTGGCCTCGGGCAACACCCCTTCATCCCGGCATAATTCGCGGATCGACTTCCCCGTCGCAAACGCCTGCTTGGCCAAAGCCGCCGCTTTTTCATACCCGATATGCGGATTGAGACTCGTCACCATCGACAAACTCTCCTCAACCGCTGCGGCACACGCCTCTTCATTGGCCTCCAATCCATCGGTGCAGAAATCGACAAATGCCCGCGTCACGGCGGCCAACAAGGCAATGCTCTCAAGGGCCGCATGGCCCATCACGGGCATCATGATGTTGAGTTGAAACTGGCCGCCCNTGGCACCGCTAAAGGTCACCGTCTGGTCGTTTCCCATCACCCGAGCGGCAACCTGCATCATGCTTTCACACATGACTGGGTTCACCTTTCCTGGCATAATCGAACTTCCCGGCTGCCGAGACGGTAATTGGAGTTCGTAAAACCCACAGCGGGGTCCCGATCCGAGCCAGCGAATATTGTTGGCCACGTTGAATAAGGTCGAAGCAATCGTCTTCAGATGACCGTGACTCGAAACGAGACCATCACGCTGCGCATTGGCTTCAAAGTGATCGACTGCCTCAACCAGGTGCATCCCCGTTTCCTCGGCCAGGACAGCGCTCACCCGAGCACCGAACTCAGGGTGGGTGTTGATCCCCGACCCGACGGCGGTACCGCCCACTGGTAATTCACAAACCGCCTCCATCGCCTGTCGAGCGCGTTCTGCCGAGTGTTCGATTTGTCGCGCCATGCCGCCAATCTCCTGACCCAAACGCAACGGCGTTGCATCCATCAGATGGGTGCGGCCGATCTTGATGACCTGGTCCCAGGCCACAGCTTTGGTTGACAAGGACTCATGCAATCGCTCGAGCGCAGGAAGCAAATCACTCTTAATTTCCGCNGCCACGGCGACATGAATCGCGGTCGGAAATATATCGTTGGTACTCTGCCCCATGTTGACGTGGTCATTGGGGTGAACCACCTTTTCGGTCTGAAATCGATCTTCTCCGAGAAGCTCCACAGACCGATTGGAAATCACTTCATTGATGTTCATATTGCTCGATGTGCCCGAACCGGTCTGAAACACATCTACGGGAAATTCGGCGTCGTGTTTGCCTTCTGCCACTTCACGACAAGCCGTCAGTAAAACTTCGACCTGCGCATCGGTGAGTGGGTTCTTTCCACTTCCGGTAAGCTTCCCAAGGTCACGATTGGCGATCGCGCACGCATATTTCACCCACCCCATCGCGTGGAGCAAAGACGCCGGAAGAGGCCATCCAGAGATCGGAAAGTTCTCGACCGCACGCTGAGTCTGCGCACCGTAGTACGCTTGCACCGGAACTTGAACTTCTCCCATCGAATCCCGTTCAGTACGCAAAGACATCTCACTTACCTCTCGATTCACATTCTAGAGATGATTGACACGATCCCGGTCCGCAACAACGGACTGCGGCGATGCGCGTCGGTGCCAACTGGCAAGACCAGATTCCCGTCGGGGACGGATCGATCTACACGCTTCCCACACGCCGGCGTGACGGGAACACTGGCGGGTGTCGTGTTCATCAAGTCGGCCGGTAGAACAACGCACCCAGAAAACCACAGGCAATCATAACCGCAAGACAGGGTCCGACCAAGACGGAACGACCGCAGTCTCAAGGAGCCGAACACACCCTCTTCATCCGCAACGAGTTCCCATTCAAGAGAAACCGCCTCACGGATAAGATGATAGTGTCAGTTGTCTTTGATTGGTCAGAGCATGTTGGGTTCCAGACCGATTCCGGCTCACTCCGATATGATACTCTGCGTTAACCCGATTCGTTTCCGACCGCCGGCGTGGCGCCACTTCCGATCTACAGCGGCGCCTACCCGTCGCTCCGGCAACGCGTATCTCACTGCCTGTGGCTCGTTGCAAACTGCCAAAGTTCTGCACGTCTTCAGGAATCGCGGGACCCGTCCAGTCTGTCACGCCGTCCACCACAGATCGGTGTATTCGACATTCCAACCGCTACCGCGGTGTCCTCTATAACGAAAGCATGCGTCCAGGGCGGCCGCATTGCTCTGGGAACAGATCGTGCCCGATCGCATTACCATCCCTACCAGCCTTCCCCTGAACGGAACGATCCGCCCTCCGGGGTCCAAGAGTATTACCAATCGAGCGATTGTATGTGCCGCCATGGCCGATGGCCCAACGCTGCTGCGCGGCGTCTTAGATAGTGATGACACACGATGGATGTTCGAAGGGTTGCAGCGATTAGGACTTGAGATCGAGTTCGACCGCTCGAACGGCGCGCTGCGGACACCCGGATCGCGTGGTCGGATTCCATCGCGAAGGGCGGAGTTATTCGTTGGCAACAGCGGCACCACGATTCGGTTCCTGACGGCATTGCTGGCCACGTCCGAAGGCCAATTTCGCCTCGACGGCGTCCCTCGCATGCGACAACGTCCGATCGGAGACCTGCTCACCGCGCTCAACCACTTGGGAGCCAGCGCTCACAGCGCGGATGGCAATGACTGCCCCCCGGTGCAGATCGAAGCCCAGGGTCTGGCAGGTGGACAAGCCTCGGTGCGAGGCACGATCTCCAGCCAGTTNCTAAGTGCGCTGTTGATGGCTGCGCCCTACGCGCAAACACCCGTGGAGTTGCACGTCGAAGGCCAACTCGTTTCCCAACCCTATGTTTCGATGACCCTGAAAGTCATGGAGTCGTTCGGGGTCGAGGTCACCCATCATGACATGCAGCAATTTGTGGTTCAGGCGCCGAGCTGCTACCAGGCCCGGGACTACGAAATTGAACCGGACGCAACGGCTGCCAGTTATTTCTGGGCCGCGGCAGCGATCACTGGCGGACGGGTAACCGTAGCCGGACTTTCTCGGCAGCAGAGTTTGCAGGGCGATATTGCATTCTGCGACTGTCTGGCGCGGATGGGCTGCCATGTTGACTCCGCGTCCGACAGCATCACGGTCCAGGGAGGACCCTTGCGGGGCATCGATGTCGACATGAATCACATCAGCGACACCGCGCAGACACTGGCGGTCGTCGCATTATTCGCCGACAGTCCAACGTCGATCACCAACGTGGGCCATATCCGACACAAGGAAACAGACCGGATCGAGAATCTCGCAATCGAACTGCGCAAACTGGGAGCCCACGTAGAAGAACAGAGCGACGGGCTGCGAGTGATTCCCGCCCCACTGCGTCCCGCGGAAATCGAAACCTACGATGACCATCGGATGGCCATGAGTTGCGCCCTGGCCGGACTGCGGGTGCCCGGCGTCGTGATCATGGATCCCGACTGCACTGCCAAGACCTACCCCGNTTACTTTACGGATCTCCAATCGCTATTAGTCCATTGATGTGGTCGTAGGGGCAAACCTCCGGCCACTCGATCAGCAACGGCAAGCAGCGACTTCTTGATGAACCAGGTCCAGCCGACAAAAGGGGTTCGACCACCCTTTGCCCACGCAGCCGTCAGTCGCGGAGGTCAAAAAAAGCACGGACTCCATCGGTCACGCGTGCCTGCTCCTCGANCGACAGATCCGCAAACAGCGGCAGCCGTAGCAACTGGCGGCTGACCGTCTCGGTCACGGTCAAAGGCTGCGGGGTCTTGCCAACGCGACGTCCCATTGGAGAGCTGTGCAGTGGCACATAATGAAATACGGCATGAATACCGAGATTTCGCAAATGCTTCAACAGTGCGTCACGGGTCCGCTCATCGTTCAGCACCAGGTAGAACAAATGGTAATTTGTTTTGCAGTTCTCCGGAATTTGCGGCAACCTTAGGTGCCCCGCCACTTCCAGTGAAAGCAAGGCCTGGTGATAGCGCTGAAAGACCGCCTGCCGCCGCGCCGAAATTTGGTCCATCTGTTCCAGTTGCCCGTACAAAAACGCTGAGACGAGTTCACTGGACGTGTACGATGATCCGGTATCCACCCAGGTGTATTTATCGACCTCTCCCCGAAAAAATTGCTGGCGGTCGGTTCCTTTGTCACGCAGGATTTCGGCGCGTTTCACAAACCGCGCATCGTTAATCGCCAACGCTCCCCCCTCACCGCAGATAAAATTCTTGGTCTCGTGAAAGCTGAACGCGGCGAGNTGTCCGATCGATCCCAGAGGACGCCCGTCCCATGACGCGTTGACGGCCTGTGCCGCGTCTTCCACGACAATCAAATCNCGTTTGTCGGCGAGTTCGCGAATCCGCCCCATTTCGCACCCGACGCCCGCGTAATGCACAGGAAAAATGGCGCGCGTTCGCGGGCCGAGNACCGCCTCGATCTGGGTTTCATCGAGATTGAGCGTGTCTGGCCGGATGTCGACAAATACGGGCGTCGCGCCACAGCGGACGACCGCATTGGCCGTCGAAACAAATGTGAAAGAGGGCATCACCACCTCATCCCCCGGTCCAAGCTCACACAGCATGGCTGCCATTTCCAGCGCTGCGGTGCACGAGTTGGTGAGCAGGACGCGGGGAATCTGCAAACGGTCTTCGAGCAGCGACGCGCAGCGCCCTGCAAACTCTCCATCGCCGGCGAGCTGCCCCAAGGCAATTGCCTGGCCGACGTATGCCAGCTCGTTTCCGGCCAGGCACGGTCGATTAAAGGGGATGGAAGATGCCACGACAGCCTCACGATTTCGGATGAAGGAGGAGTCGGCTCCTTCGTCGACTGTTCTACCGCTTCGCCTCGCTGGAGGGGCAGCGGACAGCCATCCTCTGCGAATCAACTCGCGAACCAGCTCAGCACAAACCGGGCGACATCAGCGGCGACAATCNCGTCCGGGGGTACCATCAACTGCCACGGGACCAACTGCCACGGGACCAACTGCCACGGGACGCAGTCTCTTCCAATGGACGCGGTCACCGCAAAACATGGTCCCCATTTTACACCTGCGCGCCAAGCCACAGGCTCTCATCAAGCGAGCACACTTCGTTCGACGACACGTGTTTCTGGCCCGGTAAATCTGTTAGATTGAGTCTCAGCAGTGGATACATGCATTCTCTCGCNTAGAGATNCCCCCGCATCNAGAGNCCCATGAGTACTACACCTGATTCCCCGGCCGACCAGCACACCGAAGATTCCGGCGGACACGGAAATCTGACCTATTTTATCATCGGCGCCATCGTGGCAGCGATCGCCGTGGCCTTGCTGCTTCCAGCCCTTCTTGAGAAGGAGACCGCGCTCACGATCTTCCATACGGTCGAGACGGGTGGCGAGGTCTTCCTGCGCGCCCTGATGATGATGGTCGTCCCGCTGGTCGTCGCCTCCGTAATGAGCGGTATTCTCGGCCTGGGGGATGTCCGCAAGCTGGGAAAACCAGGGTTTACAGCGGTCGCGTACTATCTCTCCACCACCGTCCTGGCAGTCGTGGTCGGGCTGGTCTGGGTCAATCTCATCCAACCCGGCAAGAACTCGGAAGCCAAGCCACCGGAAAGTGAAGAGGTTGTCGTCACGACCGAAAACAAGGCCGAGCTACTGGAACAACTGGAACAACAAACCGGTTTGGAGAAAGAGAAACTCGCCAAACTGTTTCCGGTATTAGAAGAAGGATTGCCCGGTAAGGGACCGGATATCGGCACAATCATGAAAGGTCTGGTGCTGATGTTGTTCACCGACAACCTGCTGCACTCAGCCGCGAACACCGACCTGCTCCCCTTGATCGTATTCGCCATCATCTTCGCCGGCATGTTGACCACCATGGGCGATCGCGTGCAGTCGATCACCACCATGATCGGGCAGATCAATGAAGCGATGATGAGCTTTGTGATGCTACTGATGAACATCGCCCCGATCGGCATCTTCTGCCTGGTGGCCTCCAAATTCGGCATCGCGCAGGCCGAGGGAAAATTTCTAGATGTCATCAGCGAAACCGCCGGATTCATCTCTACTGTCCTGGCCGGCCTGGGCACACACGCATTCATTACACTACCGCTGATCTTGTGGTTCTTCACCCGGAAAAACCCGTACCGTTTCATGAAGGCCATGTCTCGGGCCCTGCTGACCGCCTTCTCGACAGCTAGTAGTTCGGCCACCCTGCCGGTCACCATGGATGCCGCCAACGAAGCGGGGGTCTCCAAGAAGTCGACCGATTTCGTGTTGCCCCTGGGTGCCACCATCAACATGGACGGGACCGCCCTGTACGAAGCGGCGGCCGCCATCTTTATCGCCAACATTACACCCGACTTCGACATGACGTTCGGCAAACAGATCATCATCGCGGTGACCGCCACGCTGGCGGCGATCGGGGCTGCTGGAATTCCGGAAGCTGGCCTGGTAACCATGTTGATTGTACTCAATGCGGTCGGGCTGCCGCCCGACGCCATCGGAGCCGTCCTGGCGATCGACTGGCTGTTGGACCGTTTCCGGACTGCCACCAACACATTTGGCGACGCCTGTGGCGCAGCGATCGTCGACACGTCTTTTGAAACTGAGGACGCAAGTCCTTAGATGGCTGAACCCGTCCCAGCCGACCGCGGGGTCGATGACTGTCCGAGTTCAACGGCCGGTGACTACTACACGCGGCGCCGCGAAGCGTGTGATGCCCAGGCGGCAGTCCGTTCACGACAAGACCGTCGCCTGTCACAGATCCGTGCGATCGTCGGTGTGGCCGCGTTGGCAACCGGTTTCGTCGCCTGGCAGCTGCAGGCCGGCGCGTGGGGGTATGGGGTCGTGATCGGGCTGATGGCCGCCTTGCTGATCGCCGCCAGCTATCAAGAACACGTACGGCTCGCCGGTTCAGAACTCCGTCAGCAGTCGCAGATCAACCGACAATGCCTGGCACGCTTGTCACGACATTGGGACGATCTGCCGGTCCCGGCGGCCACCATTCCCGCTCAACACACGGCGACCGCGCGGGATCTGGATCTGTTTGGACGAGCGTCTCTGTTCCAATTTCTCTGTCGGTGTGAAACGCGCACCGGCGTCGAACTGCTGCGGGACTGGTTGCTCGAACCGGCCACACCCGAAGAAGTCCGCCTGCGCCAAGAAGCCGTGCGAGAATTGGCTCCGCGCGCAGAGCTGCACGAACGTCTCGCGCTGATCGGTCGACAATTGAGCGATTGCCACAGCGGACCGGAACGGATGGTCGAGTGGTCCCAGACCCCCAACTGGTTAACACCCCACAAGTGGCTATACGGGCTGGTTTGCCTGGTGCCCTGCGCACTGTTGCTGTCTGTGTTGGCAAGGAGCATCTGGGGGACGGGAGACACCATCTGGTTGCTGATGTTATGCCTGCTCGGTTGCCAGTTCCTACTCAGTCTCTTGTTTGCGGGGAAGGTCCACGAGATTTTTCGTCACGTTTCTTCACGTCATGGTGAGGTGCGAAAGTACCAGCAGCTGTTTCGGATGATCCAGGAACAACCGGCAAACTCTCCCAAGTTGGTTGCTCTGCGCCACGCAGCCGCGATCGAACAGGGTGGCGTCATCCTGCGACTGCAGCAGTTGGGACGAATCATGCTACTGGCCAACCTCCGACATTCGGCCATCTGTTTTCCATTTTGGCTGGTATTGCAAGTCGGTCTGCTATGGGATTTCCACATTCTGGCACGACTCGAAGCCTGGAAACGACACCACGGCCCACAGGTCCGGACCTGGTTTTCCGCACTGGGAGAATACGAAGCCCTGGTCTCACTGGCCGCGCTCCATCACGATTATCCGGATTGGAGCTTCCCCTCCCCTTCCGCGCCCGGACAATCGCTGACGGGAACCGCCCTGGGCCATCCGCTATTGCCGGACTCGATGCGCGTCGTCAACGACATTCAAATCGAGGGGCCAGGGACATGTCTGCTGGTCACCGGTTCGAATATGTCGGGCAAGAGTACGTTGCTGCGTTCGATCGGCATCAATTTGGCGCTGGCGCAAATGGGAGGCCCGGTGTGCGCCGCACGGTTGCAGAGCCCACCACTGCGAGTCATGACGAGTATGCGGATCACCGACTCACTCGACGAAGGAGTCTCGTTTTACCTTGCCGAATTACGGCGACTCAAGGAAATCGTTGACTTTGCCCACAGCGGAGAGGGCCCAGCGAATCCCCAGATCTTGTTCCTCCTCGATGAAATTCTGCAGGGGACCAATTCACGGGAGCGGCATATCGCAGTGCAACGAGTTCTGGCGCACCTGATCGACCAGGGAACCATGGGAGCTGTTTCGACACATGATCTCGAATTGGCCCAGATTGAACCGCTGCGATCCGCGTGCCGCTGCGTCCATTTCCGCGAAACGCTCGAGAGGACAAACGGCGAGCTGCACATGCATTTCGACTATCGCCTACGAGACGGCGTTTCCACAACCTCCAATGCGCTCCAATTACTGGAGATCGTGGGGCTGACAAGCCGCCCTTAGCCGATCCGTCGACGGCGGCCGTTGCACAGATTGGAAATGCGTAGCCAAGAGTCCACCAGGTAGTCGTTCGAGGCCTCTTTTGGCAACGGCCAATCGTCTCTAGCCTGCCCGCCGAACTTCGTTAGAATGGTGGTCCTTCAGTGACAAAAGAGACCAAACCGCATGTCTGAAGATCGCCCACCGGAAATGGAAGAAGCCGCGTTGGAAATTAACCTTCGCCAGCCCGGCGTAGCTGCGTTGTACGCCTGGCTGCTCCCAGGTGCGGGTCACTTTTATCAAGGCCGGATCACCAAGGGCATCCTGTTCGCCGTTTGCATCTTGGGAACCTATGGAATCGGCTTTGTGCTCGGCGACCAAAAAGTGGTCTACGCGGCATGGGAACCTGAAAAAGACCATAAGCGATGGCAGTTTGTCTGCCAGATGGCGGTCGGGCTCCCGACCTTCCCCGCCATGATCCAGGGCATTCGGTACCATCAGGACAAGGAAGTGCTCTGGAATGGGTTCATGGCACCACCGCAACCGACGCATGATCTCAATACCCGCGATGCGCTGTCGGACTGGAATCTACGGCTCAACAGCGCATTCGAGATGGGTACGTTGTACACCGTGATTGCCGGGCTGCTAAACATCCTCGCAATTTATGACGCGTTCTCAGGGCCGATGTTCGAAGCGGCTCCCCAACGGCGCGAGTGAACATCTTCATCAATCCATTTTCCCACAATGAATAACGGCCCACTCGAAGCGCCCCTGGCCCTTCCGTTCAACGAACTGTGGTATCTGGTTCCTCTCTTCGTAGCGATCTGTCTCGTATTTGGTGCGACCCGCCACGAGAGATGGGGACCTATTCTGTTCCATTCCGTGCAGAATGCTCGCTGGATTGCGCTGTTCGTGCTGGTCGTCTTTGGAATTCTCTTCGCGGTTTCCTGGGTCCTGTAAGGGGCGTGAAGTCACGACCACATGTGCTGCGCAACCGGTACATGTGCTGCGCAGCCGGAATCCTCTGTTGTTCGTCTGGCGGCGAGGACTCTGTTTCCTTCGTTTCACATTTGGTTTCCTTCGTTTCACACTTGGAACCGCGTCGCGGGAGATGTGATAGCGGTCTAAGACGTTGACCAGTCGTGGATCCGCAACCGGCCTCGCGACACAAACCGCTTCGATTTCTCAACCAACCGAGGTTGCGCTCGCCCGTGGGGACAACCAAATCGGCGAGATTTCTAACCCCAGTTCAATTCGTTTTCGCTTCGCGACCTTGTCGGGATCACCATGTCCGGCGCTCGACTTGTTACAACTGCTTGGATGCACCCTGTTGGGAACATAGAATAATGGTACACCTAGGCCCGGCGATCGACGCCGGGCTCTTCTTGTTGATTGCGACTCACCCGGTACCCCATTTGCTTGAGAACAAAATGCCAGCATTCGACAAACACATTTTTGTCTGTTGCAACCAGCGGGCACCTGGTCATTCGCGCGGTTGCTGCGATCCCGATGGCTCGGAGCAATTACGCACACGGCTCAAGGCGGAACTCAAGCGGCATGGATTGGGAATCCAGGTTCGCGCCAATAAGGCGGGCTGTCTCGATCAATGCGAAGTCGGACCGACCTTGGTCATTTATCCACAGGCGATCTGGTACGGCGGCGTTCAAGACCAGGACGTGCCGCGGATAGTAGAAAAGACGATCCTCAATGATGAACTGATCGACGAACTAGTCATTCCCGATGAACTGCTCAACACCAAAGGGAGTCGGGTTACCCCACCAACGGTAGAATCTTGATCTTCAGTCCGCGCAATTCGAACCCCTAGCACCCGCGTGGCGGAGTCACTCAACGAATGAGAATTGTTATTCTAGGTGCCGGAACGGTCGGCACATCGATTGCCGAGGTACTTTGTAACAATCGACATAGCGTCACGGTTGTCGATGAAGATCCGGTTCAAAAGCAACGTATCGATGATGAGATTGATGCTCAGGCGATTCTCGGTTCAGCCTCTCAATCAAGCGTGCTGTTCCAGGCCAACGTTCTGGATGCCGATCTATGTCTCGCGGTCACCGGCAACGACGAAGTCAATTTGGTCGCCGCCAGTATGGCTAAAGCGATGGGCGCCCGTCGAACAATGGCTCGCGTATATGCACCCGTGTTTCGCGACCTGAGTACGTTTGACTATCAGGGGCACTTTCATATTGACCGCCTGATCAGTCTGGAACACGAAGCCGCGAATCTATTGGCTCGTAACCTGCGCGACCCGGGGTCGGTGGTGGTCGAACATTTCGCCCGCGGTGAACTCGCCGTACAGGAAATTCTACTGCCAGAAGCCTCGCCCGCGCTTGGCAAATCTGTCCAAGAATTGGAGCTCCCCACGAACGTGCGCATCGGCGCGCTCCATCGCGCTAAGGGTAACGGTGGTGAAGCTCAGATGTGGTTGGCCAGTGCCGACGACCGGTTTGAGCTCAACGACCGTGTTACGTTGATCGGTCAACGCGAAGACATCGACGAAGTCACCGATGAGATCTTCCGACCGGCCTTAACGCCGAAACTGTCGGTCGTCATCGCGGGTGGAGGGGAAACGGGCTACCATCTGGCGCGTATTTTGGAGAACGAACAATTCGACGTCAGATTGATCGAGCAATCGCGCGAACGATGTGAGTTCCTGAGCCAGAATCTAGACCACGCCACCGTCGTCAACGCAGATGCCACGCGCCGCTCCAAACTCGAAGAAGAACGCGTAGGTCATTTTGATGTCTTTGTGGCCTGCACCGGAGACGATGAAAATAACATCGTCGCAGGTGTCGAAGCCCGCGAACTCGGTACGCAAAAGATCATGGCCGTGATCAGTCGGCGCGACTACGCGGGCATCAAGGAGCAACTGGGAATTGATGTCACCGTAAGCGAACTGGACGGCGTCTCGCAACAAGTAATGGACTTCCTTAATACGGGGCCGATCATCTCACGGTCGATGCTGCCCGGAGGCCGAATCGGCGTATTCGAGATCGAAGTGCTGGAAGGTGCTGCAGCCACCGAACATGTCCTGGCAAATCTCGAAAAGCCAGACGGGTGTTTGATTGCAGTTGTGATCCAAGAGGATCACATCAAGGTACCCGGTGCGGATGACCACCTGCATCCTGGAGATACCGTCATCGCTCTAATTGATGACTCAGCAGTGGAAGAGACGCTGACGCTATTTGCCGTGAAGGAAGATTAGGGAACCGCGAACCGGCTACGGTTCGTCTGTTTCACCGGCGGGTCAAGAACAGAATTGTCGATGCCAGGTAGACCGCCATGAACTTTCGTTTACTCAGCAGACAACTGGGCATCATTTCACTGCTGATCGGCGGAACCATGCTGTTTAGTCTTCCCTGGGCTTTTCCAGGATGGGGACACCGAGACGAAATCGAGAGCAGCGAATTTGAGAACCGGGGCGCCACCGCACTCGTTATCAGCATCGCCATTTGTGTGATCACCGGATGCTTGCTGCTATGGTACGGTCGTCGTGCTCAGGGGCGATTGTTCCGCCGGGAAGCCATGGCCGTGGTCGGTCTCAGTTGGGTCTTGGCGACAGCCCTCGGCGCCCTGCCCTATAAGTTCGCTGGCTGCAAACACACCGCCCGCATTCGACTCGACGACACCATCCAGGTCGCGCAAGTGTACGGCTTTAGTGGACTCCAACGCAGCAACTGGAGCCCCCTCGATGGCCCTCTCGATCGATCCACCTTCCGGACACTTCGCAAGATCGTCGAAGCGGGCTACGACGGATTGCCTGAATCAGAATTACACAGCGCACTGAGCCAAGCGCCGAACCCGCTGAACACAACAGAGATCGGGCAAGCGATCGAGCAATTGCGAAGGTTGTGTCGGAACAATGAACGTTGGGAGAATGCGTTAGTGCTCGCCGACCAGAGTCAGGACGTTTTTCGAGTCCGGTGGGCACCGATGGGAATCGTCGACTGCTTGTTCGAATCTCAGTCGGGATTTAGCACAACCGGCGCCACGGTGTTCTCCGATCTAGAAAATACCGAGCTGATTCCCCACTGTATTCTATTCTGGCGCAGTAGCACCCACTTTCTAGGCGGGCTCGGCATCGTCGTGCTATTTGTTGTCATCCTCGGGCAGGGATCTGCCGGAAAAGCGCTCATGCGAGCCGAAATGCCGGGACCCACCAAAGAGGGGTCGACGGCACGTATGCAACACACCGCCTGGCTGTTTGCAGGCATCTACCTGGCACTAAACACTCTGTTGGCCATCATCCTGAAGCTGCTCGGGATGTCCTGGTTCAACGCGATTTGTCACGCGTTCGGCACAATGGCAACAGGTGGATTCAGTACGTACAACGCCAGCGTGGGTCATTATGACAGCGCCACGATCGAGTATGTCATTACGCTGTTCATGGTTCTGGCGGGAACCAATTTCACGTTGCTGTATTTTCTCTTACTCCGCCAACCCGGCAAACTACTAGCAGATATCGAGTGGCAGACGTATATGGGCGTGATCGGTGTGGTGACTCTGCTGGTGATCGTGTTCGGGATTGCCGCAGGTGATTTCCCCGCTGAATCGATCACCGCTCAACTCGGTGACGGACTTCGTTACGGCTTATTCCAGGTCGTCGCGATCGTCACGACAACCGGGTACGGCACCCACGATTTCGACCAGTGGAATCAGTTTGGTCGCGGTGTCCTTTTCACACTGATGTTTGTCGGAGGATGTGCTGGCAGCACCGGTGGTGGCATGAAGGTGATTCGCCATATTCTGTTTTTCAAGATACTGAGACTGGAGATGGAGCAGGCCTATCATCCGACGGTCGTTCGGCCATTGCGATTGGGCGGCACGCCCGCTGACGACCGCGCCCTGAGACGCACGATTCTTGTTTACTTCGGCCTGATCCTCGCGATCTTCGTGCTCAGTTGGCTTTTCGTTATCGCAGTGGAACCTGAGAACACCTGGAACACCAATCCTCAACACAAGCTGATCGACAGCGCCAGTAGCGTCGCTGCCACACTCAACAATATTGGCCCTGGCCTGGGAACCGTGGGGGCAACCCGCAATTACGGCCATTTCAGTTGGATCAGCAAACTGCTGTTTATCTGGTTGATGATGTTGGGCCGACTTGAGTTGTTCTCCATCCTGGTACTGACGATACCCGGCTTCTGGAGATTTCGCTGAGTCGGACCCTCGAGCCGCGTTGCAGCGGGGATTGCTCTCTGCAAGCCCCTTTCAAAATGTCCCACTAGGCTCGACCAACGCGCTGCGTGGTTCGATTGGCAATCGCGCTGGACGAATTCGGGTACCGGCGCCCCGCGGCGAGACGCTGAACGCGGCTCGTGAATCGGACATTCAACCGATGTCCCGGTCCGCTAGATGCGCGAGCGGCCAGCCGTCGAAACGCGGTTTCCAGATGTTGTATTGTTCCGCACACCGTGATTTGTTATCTACCCAATTGGACGTGGCAAATACCGGGGTTGGGGCTCTTGGATGATTGTTGACCAGTTCAATTCTAGTCCGTTCGGCGGTGCCGCGATTGCCGCGAGAAGACTGCATCACGCGCTGCTGCGCGCGGGCGTAACGAGCCGTTTTTGGCATCTCGCTGGTGAGAAGCACAGGATCCAAGGTGACGATTCTTACGCCCCGATTCGCTGGACAGACAATAGTAGGATCCAACAGGCGCTGAGACTGCCTCGCAAGACATTTCGAAAGTGGCAGCTGAGACACGCTCTGCGGGGGAGACCTGAAGGTCTGGAGATATTCACCTCACCACACTCAGACCAATCAACCAAATACAACACCGCAACCATGGGCGCCGACATTGTCCACCTGCACTGGGTGGCAAAGCTGATCGACTATCCTTCATTTTTTGGTTCACTTGCTGATGACGCACCGATCGTCTGGACATTGCATGACATGAACCCCTTCACCGGCGGGTGCCATTACTCCAATGGCTGCGAGGCGTTTCGCCAAGAATGCCAAGATTGCCCGCAACTCGGCCGGCGCCACAGTCACGATTTGTCCCAGCGATTTTTCCACCTCAAGCGAGTCGCGTTAGCCGGAAAGAAACTACACATCGTCTCCCCGAGTAAGTGGCTGGAATCGGAGGCTCGTCGCAGCCAGATCTTTTCCGGTGCACACAGTTTTCAGACGATCCACAATGGGATCGACACCGAACTTTTCCGGCCACAGGACAAACGGACGGCGCGCCGCAAACTCGGCCTACCGGAAGATCACATCGTCATCGGCTTTGGCGCCGAGTCGATCGAGAATCGCCGCAAGGGATTTCGCGAGTTACTCCACACATTGACTCAGCTGTCGACCCACCACCCGGTCATCGGATTGGCTTTTGGGGGCGGGCAAATCGACGATCGTGTGCCCGGTCTTCCTGAGATCATGCACACCGGGTTTGTGAGTGACCCCAACCAGCAGACGGCCGTCTACTCCGCCAGTGACATTCTCGCGCTGCCGTCGCTGCAAGACAATCTTCCCCAGACGGGTGTTGAAGCGATGGCCTGCGGAACGCCCGTGGTCGCATTCGACACCGGCGGCATATCGGATTACGTGAAGCCACAACAAACAGGCTTGCTCGCAACAGCCGGCGACGTTACCGATTTGGCTCGAAAACTCTCCTGGGTGATCGACCACCCGAGCGCGCGATCGCAAATGGGGCTGAACGCGCGTGAACTGATCGTCCGGGAGTTCAATCACGATACGCAAGCTGCGAAATACCGTGCGCTGTACGAACGTCTGCTCAGACCTCAAGAAATGCTGAGGCAGCGAGCTGCTTGATCGACATGCGATGTACACTCGTTCATCCGGATCTCACAGCGGACGTTCTAGACACATGAACTGCGCTCATCCAAATGACCACAAGCCCAGTCCCCACAACTTCTCTCCGCAGAGAACCAGTGACCGCACACGCCGTTTCCATTTCGCACGGACCGTACCCGGTTGCCCGTTGTGGACCGACACTGCATCGCATTCTACGCGGCCATGTACTCACACGTCGAGGAGGATGGCATACCTTCTGTTCAGTGAGAAGCTCCATCCCGTCCGACAGTTCCAATCACACGAGTGAGACCCACACAGAGGTCTCTCTAATCAACCGCGAGCAGGCCCATGTCCCTAGAGACGCCAGTTGGTTTCTTTGTATTTAATCGTCCGGATACCACACAACGGGTATTTCATGAAATCGCTCGCGCCCGCCCTGCAACGCTGCTGGTGGTAGGGGACGGTCCCAGGTGCGATCGGCCGGGTGAAGCGGAACGCGTCGCCGCCACGCGTGCGATCATCGACCAGGTCAACTGGCCCTGTGAAGTACTCACCAACTATGCGGAGGAGAATCTGGGCTGCAAACGCCGCGTCACAAGTGGTCTGAGCTGGATTTTTGAGGCTTTTGAGGAGGCGATCATTCTGGAAGATGATTGCCTACCAAATCCGACTTTCTTTACGTTTTGTCACGATCTCCTGCGGCGGTTTCGGGATGACCATCGCATCGTCTCGATTAGTGGAAGCAACTTTCAGTCAGGGAAGTCTCGCACTCAATACAGCTACTACTTTTCCAAGTACTTTCACTGCTACGGCTGGGCTTCGTGGAAACGAGTCTGGGAACGTTTTGATCCCGAAATGGAATCTTGGACAGGATTTCAAAACGAAGACTGCCTGGCTCAACTGTGCGATTCGCGCAACGAACAGTCCTATTGGCAGAGGATCTTCGAGTTGCAGCACGGCGGCCAGATCGACAGTTGGGCGTACCCTTGGCTGTACTCGTGCTGGACACAAAACGGCTTGACCGCAATTCCAGACGTCAATCTGGTCAGCAACATCGGGTTTCGGGAGGATGGTACACACACCAAAACCGATAGTCCGCTGGCCGCACTAGCGACCCAACCAATCGAGACAATTGAACATCCGCGGTACCTCGTGCGCAACAAACAAGCCGACCAGTACACGTTCACCCGAGTCTACCCACGCCCCCGGGGATTGCGAAAGTGGGCCCGTTCAATCAAGAAACGCTGGCCAACGACACGACAGCGAGCCGCCTAGACAAGTCCGCACACCAAACCCTGGNCGATCACGGATGCGATGAACCCCATCTGGAANCAACTCGAACGNGCCATCGGCGCCTTGCCGCGACATCGACTCAAGCCCAGCCTTGATTGCCGGTGTCGCACTCAAAGACTGGGCTCCGATTACGGTGGGTGGGAAGTCGCCGCAGACCATCTCGACAACCACTCGGTCGTCTACTCAGTCGGTATCGGTGAGGACGTGTCGTTTGACATCGAACTTATCGAACATTTCGGAATGCGCGTCTTCGCGTTTGATCCGACTCCNCAATCCATCGATTGGATTGAGGAGCAGACGTTACCGAAGCGTTTCCGAATGCATCCCTTCGGCGTNGCGAGTTTCGATGGGAACGCATGGTTTCATCCGCCAGATAACCCGGCTCATGTTTCGCATACGATGTTACGCAGAATGACCACCGACCGACCCGCCGTTGAGGTTCCAGTGAAGCGACTCGTCACGATTATGCAGGAGCTCGGTCACCAGAAGATCGATCTGTTGAAAATGGACATCGAAGGGGCTGAATACGATGTACTACGAGACATGATACGNTCGGAGATTCGCCCACATCAGATACTGGTTGAATTCCACCACCGTTTTCCAGACGTGTGTGTAAAGTGGTCCAGAGATGCCATTCGCAACCTCCGCGATATCGGTTACCGCCTGTTCTACATCTCTGAGAGATCTGAAGAATTCGGCTTCCTGCGAGATTGCCCACCGTAGTCTCCCAACAAGGGTCGGTCTGATAAATCAACCCGCCCGCGCCACAGGCCTCGCGTGCGCTGCACCGGTAGATCGACACAACAGACTACGGTCCGTTTTCATAAGCCGTTGAGTCCGCCACGTGAGCGTTTCACGTACCACGTGAAACNCTCAGACTCGTATCGGAAGGCGACGATTCACGATTGGGTGCCTGGTCGCGCGTCAGATGATGCGACCGAGCGTGAACACATAGACTCTAGGCGGCTCGGCTGGGACGGCCTGCGGCGTGCGCCCGATACCATTCGATCGTCTCGCGCAAGCCGTCGCGCAGCGATGTGCTCGCTTGGAAACCAAATTTGTCACGCGCCCGAGTTGTGTTCAAGCAACGTCGTGGCTGACCATCGGGTTGACTGGCATCCCAACAAATCGTGCCGTGGAAATCGGCCAGCTCACAGATCAACTCGACCAAGCCGGCAACCGTAATCTCACGACCGGACCCGATGTTTATCGGTGCCCCATCGTTGTAACGGTCGGTTGCCAATGCGATCGCCTCAGCTGCGTCCCGAACGAACAGGAATTCACGTGATGCCTTCCCGGACCCCCAAACAGTGATCTCCGATCGCCCCTGCTGTTGCGCTTCCACCACTTTGCGAATCAAAGCTGGGATAACGTGGCTAGAAACTGGATCAAAATTGTCAGCCGGCCCGTACAAATTCACCGGCAACAGGTAGACAATGTTCATCGCGTATTGCTGCCGGTAGGCCTGAGACTGTACCAATAACATCTTCTTCGCCAGTCCATACGGCGCGTTGGTTTCTTCGGGGTACCCATCCCAGAGTTCGTCTTCTGAGAACGGGACCCGGGCGTGCTTTGGGTAGGCACAAATGGTACCGATCACAACTACTTTCTCGACACCAAACTGGCGACTTTGCTCGATCAATTCGATTCCCATCATCGCATTGTCATAAAAATAGCTTCCCGGATTTTCACGATTAGCCCCAATTCCACCGACCACCGCAGCCAGGTGCACGACAATTTGGGGACGGGACTCGCTGAACAGTCTATCAATCTCGCGGCGGTCGCGCAAATCGTAGGACGCGCTGCGTGGAATCTGAAGCGTGCTGGGCCCGAGTGCTTGCAGCTGCCGTTTCACGCAACTGCCCAGGAATCCGGCGCCGCCTGTCAAGACAACACGCCGTCCACGCACATCGTTCATGACTGTCGCCTTTTCGAACTCGGTCTCGTGCTTGGGCTGAGAAGTCCGCGGTAATCGATTGCGAGATTATCCGCTACGCAACCGACGGGTGTAAGAAATTCGAGTGTCTCGGCGACCTCTGCAACAATTGGCTTACGGTCTTTCGAGGGTCGTGAGCGGAAAACCAGGACTCAGAAAAGCGTTTTGCGGTTGTACGATAATGCAGACGGTACCGGTCCAGATCACGCAACAGTCGGGGGGCATCGCGACGATCCACCGCGGTCAGCCCGACCGCGCCCAGAGGACGATCGGCACCTCCCCGATAGAACGTCACGTGGCCCGACAGGTTGACTGGCTCCTGCACCGTAAAAGCGGTGGAGACCGTAACCTCGCACCGCGTGGCCAAATCGGGAATGCGGTCCCAGGCGGGCAAGGTGCGCTCGTTCCTGGGGCGAACGAAATAGTGATGGCAAGCCCGTTCGCAACCATCGCAGTCAAAGTACCGTAGCACAATTCGAAAATAGCCCCCTNGAAGCNGTTCCTCCGCGTTGAGTCCCACCATCAGGCTGTCCGCTCGATTAGGAAACTGCCAGACACGTTGCAGGTAGATCGTGCCGGCCTCCAATCGATCTCGATCTGGATGAACTCCTGATCGGTGAGTTCCAGGCGACCCGGCAAACGATTCGCGTCGTAGCGGTTCCAGTTGCCCGGCCAGTTCCTGTAAATAGTCGCGGTTTGGCTGGTCNAGCTGATCCGATAGCCAACACCCGGCTGTCACTAACACGGGCACACCGGCGGTCAAGAACTCGCCCAACACGCCCGCGCGGCGCGCGATGTAACGGTGGCGGTCGTACAACAACAAACCGACATCACTGGCAAGAATGAAATCCGCATACTCATTCGGTGAGAGCGGATGGGCCGTATACTCAACCCCCGTAGCTTCCGGACTCGTCGCTACGTTGGGAGCCGACATTGGATCGGGTAACTGGAACCAGGACTTATTCGACTGGACACGTAATTTCCACCGCCCAGTGGAAAATTCGTCCGCCGAACCCAACAGATCGGCTAGTTCCGCTTGCCCCTTTTCAGCTCGAATTGCACCCGGACACGTAATCCGCAAGGGACCCTCGCAATCGACCGCCCGATGGTCGAGAAATCGACGGCTGATCGGATAACACAGCGGTTGAAAACGGCCAACGTTCATTGCATTGTATTGCTCAGCCAGTTGTTCGGTCGTTGTATACAGACTCAGACGTCCTGGTGGGGAGGATTGCAGCATCCGCTGAAACATTTGACTGTGAAGCGCTAGTTTCTGACGCCACTGCCCAGATCTCAGTTCGTCGGCATCGAACAACTCGTAGTGGAATTGCAGATTCCAGTTAAGCGTGCAAGAGCTTGGCCTCCCATGAAAGTGTTCCACCAAACCGATCAGATCCAAGTCCGATAAGGTTGGCACAAATAAGAAATCTCGCAGTTGAGGCCGAAACAGACGAAACACACGAGACAACCCATTTGCAAACGCCTTGACCCGGGCGCGCCGACCGTTCCAACCAAGCACCCCACCCAGTCGATCGAGAGGCTTACGAACATCCTCGCGCAGCCGTCGAAGCCCGCGGCGCAAACGGGGCTTATTGGAAAAGCCCGACGTGTCGGAACTGCCAACAAGGTCGGTATGTCGAGTGTAGGTCGTATATCGAAAGGCTGCCACGCGGTGCCAGGTCGCCGGGATGCCGAGAGCATCCCGAAATCGCCGATGTGTTGCGAGTACAACCTCGAATCCCAGCTCTTCGGCGGCGGTTCCTACTTGGAGCGCGTAATCGAAGTGGTGGCCGCCGATCGACTCTAGAGATGGGTCAAATAGATAGAACTTCTGCATGGGAAAGGCGTCACCCTCCAGCACCTGCATCCGTCTGAAGACGGCGAAATCCCCGGGCCCAGTTTGTTGTAACCACTGGCTCAGCCAGAAGTTCAACCTGCCGGTCAGGTCACGAGAGGGTAGCCCCCCGTCACCGATTGGGTCAAGACGGAAAACGGCTTCTAACAATGCGGCAACCGACTCGAATCTCGTCTTGTTTCGGATGGCCGATTGTGGGACCGTGTCTGACACTTTTGCTTTGTTCTGCCGTATGGTTGTCGCAACTGGACGCATGCCCGAAAAACTCACGATACTGATTCCCTGTCGCGACGAAGAACGCAATATTCAGGAGTGCGTGGACTCCGCTCGGCTACTCGCGGACGAAATTCTGGTGGCCGACTCGGGATCGGTCGATCGAACACTGGAAATAGTACGGCGGCAAGAGGATCTCCGACTGATCGAGCGAGAGTTTGTTGGCTTCGCGGACTTCAAGAACTGGGCAATCCCGCAGGCGCAGCACCCGTGGGTCTTGATCCTCGACGCAGACGAACGCGTTACCCCATCACTGGCGGCCGAGATTCGCGAAGTACTCGAGTCACCCCCAGACGATGTTGACGCCTACTGGGTGTATCGTCGCAATTTCTTCCTGGGCAACGAAATCAAGTTCTCGGGATGGAACACAGACGATGTATGTCGACTGATTCGCCGCGATCGATGCCGCTATGGTGAACGACCGGTTCATGAAGAAATCGACGCCGATCGGCGACGAACACGCTGGCTTCGCGAACGACTTATTCACTACACGGTACGCACCTATGACCACTACCTCGACAAACGAATCAAATATACCCATCTGAGCGCCAAGCATGTCTGGGCAGATGGAAAGCGAGCCTCATTCAGCAGCCTCTTCTTTCGCCCACTGCTGAGGTTTGTGCATCTCTATATGTTGCGCGGTGGTTTTCGCGACGGACTGGCAGGCTTGCAGGTCTGTATGTTGACCGCCTTCTTCAATACCTTTATTCGCCAAGGGCGGCTTTGGGAAATGCAACACGGGGAAACGTCACGTCGAGAATCGGATTCCAAAAAGGAACGGCCTTCATCGATGCGACCAGCTGCATAAGCTGAATCTTAGAGCGACAGACCAACCGTTGCCACGAACGGGTGGCGTATCCAAACGCCAATCATCACTCGGCCGCACAGCATCCGCCTGCTTTCTGGTCGTGGCGTTCAGGACTTCAGGTCATCGAGAGGGCCTGCCGCAACTCGGTCGGTACAACAGTTCGCCATGCGACAGGGGCTGCTCGGCTCACGTCAGTTGCTCAACGGCTCGCCCCAGCCGAGCGAGGATCTCATCCACATCCTGTAACGTCGTCGCAGCGCAGAATCCGTGATGGCAAGCAGCGCCACCGTAGTCGTGAAAGTAAACACCTTCCTCGATTGCCGCAGCGATGAGTCGCAACATCATGGCGCGGTCGTGCGGGAGTGTGTCCTGGTAGCTTCGCACTTCTTCGGTTAGGCCACAATAAATCCCAAATCGAGCACCGAGTCCTTGAATCCGAATCGGTAAACCGCGGCGTTCGAACAGCTGCCGCATTCCATTGTAAAGTCGCGTCGCCACGGCTTCGATGTGGGTGTAGAAATCATCCTCACGGTAGGCGTGCAGAGCCGCTAAAGCCGCGGCAATCACGACCGGGTGTCCGTTATAGGTGCCGCTGTGCTGACAATCGCCTTCAGGCATCAACCGCTGCATCAGGTCAGCGCGACCACCAAAAACACTCAGGGGATAACCCCCGCCGACGGCCTTTCCCAGAGTGCACAGATCAGGAGTAATGCCCAGGTACTGTTGCGCCCCACCAGCACAGACGCGAAATGAGCTCAATACTTCGTCAAAGATCAGGACCGTACCGTGTTCCGTGGCACAACTGCGAAGCGTCTGCATAAATTCCGCGGTCGGAACGACACACCCGGCGTTGTAGTAAATCGGTTCACAGATCGCTGCTGCCAATTGGTCACCGAAGCGGGAAAATGCTGCGTCGACAAGGTCCGGACGATTGTACGGAATCTGGACAATGTGCTGCGCCAATCCCGGCACGATGCCCGACGACTGCGGCTGCAGCGCGGGATGAAATGTGCCCGACTCCGTCGACCCAAACATGACTTGGTCATGGTACCCGTGAAAATTACCCTCGAATCGAAGCAACAAATGACGGTCTGTCACGGCTCGAGCCAACCGGATACAGTGCATCGTGGCCTCCGTCCCTGAACCGGTAAACCGAACTCGTTCCAGGCTCGGAATCGTTTCACATAGTAACTCCGCCAGTTCGGTGTGAAGTTCATTTTCATACGAACACGCAGCACCTCGCGCTAAGACACGCTCAACCGATCGCTGTACTCGAGGGTCTCCATGACCCAGCATTGTCGCGCCGTGGCTACAGCATAAATCCAGGTACTCGCGGCCGTCCAGATCCCAAATTCGACAGCCCGAAGCGCGATCGAACTTCATCGCATGACCCAACGCCTGATTGACACGGGTCGAGGATGACACGCCGCCCGCCAACGCTCGGCAAGCTCGCGTGAAGTGCTCGGTAACTTGCGACATCGCTCTATCCATCCTTTCACTGGCTTCTATTCGTATCGCATCCACCGCGCCATGATGAATCGGTCATTGACCGCCTGAGTTTCAAGCCAATCTCTGGATCCGTCATGGCGGCCGTTGCCAGTTGCACGGCGTGTGCGCCCGCATCCAAATATTGATTCACTTCGACGAGGCTGCCTATTCCACCGACACCAATCAAGCGAATGTCTGCCTTGCGCTGGCCAATCAACTGTGCCATCCAACTCGTCTGATCGATCGACGCGGTCGCGATACCCGCCCCACAAATGCCCCTTTTCTGACCGTCAAACAACATCTGGTTTGCCGCACCTTGTACGGTTGTGGCAATGCTATTGGTCATCGAAATCGCGTCCACATAAGGGGCAACGGCATCGAGTAGTGTGACGCCATCTGCCTGGGACCGGAGATGACCCACCTTGATGATGTAGGGCACACCCCCGATCGCGTCGCGAACCGTTGCCGCAACGATGCCAGCCGCCGCTGGTTCCTGGTATAACTGCCCATCACACGTAGCTACGTTGGGGCAAGAGAAATTCGTTTCAATACAATCGGCACCGCTTTCAACTGCCCAACGCGCACACTGTGCGTAGTCTTCGGCAACTGCGTCGATCGACCAATCGGGCTGCACCGTAGCGACCACGGAAACCGACAGTCTTTTCTTAGCAGGCAATGCGTCTCGCGTCCGTTCGACGTCCACACGCCACACGTCGGGGCTGCGCGAAGGCATCCCAAATGAGACCGCCCAACTCCCCCGCATCGAGTCCGTCGCCGACACCTGGATCTCGTTACCCGTCAGCTGTGCCGACACCAGGACCGGCTGCAAATTGGGTCTTTGATAACAGTCGTGAGCCCGGCTGCGCACCGTTTTGTAGGTGAGTACGTCAAATCCCAGACTTGCGTAATAGAGACACCACTTTCGGTTCAGCAACGGACCCGCCGGAATTCCCAACGGAGAGTCGACTGGCAAACCGCAGAAATTCCATCGACCAACAACTTGGGGGACCTCAACCTCAACAGGATCCGGGGCGCGCGCATAATTCCATTCGTAGGTCTGCCGTCGATCGTAGGTTGACCAGGATTGACTTCCAGACATTTTCTCTGTGCCCGTCGCAATGGACAACCGCGGCGTTGATTCCGTCACAGTGTATCAGCACTGACCGTCAACCACAGGACAGCAACGAATATGTCCAACAGCCGTTCAACCACATCGGGGACCATCTCTCCGATTGAATCGAGACCGGTCGATCTGGTGACATCGCAGCGCCAGGCCGGCGACTACGCCCGTTTGGTCCGCGTTGACGCTCTGCGCGGCATGTGTTAGCTTGCCGCGGCAATATTTCAGAAAGCGCATGGACGNGAACACAGNCAGCCGGCCGTGTGACATCTGAAAGTAGTCCATGGAGTGAAACGTGCAAGCGTTCCAGTCCTCTGCGAATGCAGAGAGTGACACGCAGTCGTTGACAAACGCAGCACACCCTCTCCACCGGCGCAACTCGAAGAAATCACCCTCAGAAGTGAAAGAGTCCCGTCGCTTCGGCAATTGGCTGGCAGCGCCGATGTCGCTGGTCCGCCATTACCTCGTCAGGTACTGGCCAGGATGATCACTCCTATCGACTTTCGCGAAATCGTCAGCGGCCGCCGACAAGGGACTCAGGCCGCGTTGCTTCGCGCGCTGTTGCGCAGCCTAGAAACCCCATACGCGTTTGCGACCACCGTACGTAACGCCTGTTATGACGGTGGAATTCTCGGGATCCACTCGGTCGACGTCCCGGTCGTAAGTGTCGGCAATCTCACTCTGGGAGGTACCGGGAAAACACCGATGGTCCACTGGCTTTCCCGCTGGTTTCAAGATCGTGCTTTGAGAGTTGCGCTAATCAGTCGGGGTTACAAGGCCGACCGCGGCAAACTGAATGACGAAGCCAAAGAGTTGGCAGAAAAGATCGGTGACATTCCACATCTCCAGAATCGACATCGTGTGCGGGCCGCATTGGAAGCCGCCACAAAGCACCGCGCTCAGGTCATTCTCCTCGATGACGGCTTTCAGCACCGCCGGCTCCATCGAGATCTGGACATCGTGCTCGTGGATGCGCTCGAGCCATTTGGGTTCGACCACATCTTCCCGCGGGGAACATTACGAGAACCACTNGAGAATATCCGCCGAACAGATGTCGTCGGACTTTCTCGCGCTGACGCGGTCACTCCTGACCGACTCACAGCCATCCGCAATCGTGTTCGATCGCTGGCGCCGCAAGCCACCTGGTTTGAAACGGTTCACTTGCCGTACCAGTTGGTCCGCCGTGAACAGTCCACTCTCCCACCAACTTGGCTGCGCGGCAAATCGGTTGCCGCGTTCTGTGGTTTGGGCAACCCGGCCGGATTCCAACATACGCTGGTCTCGTGTGCATGCCGGATCGCTGCGTTCCGAGAACTCGGCGATCACCACGCGTACTCGGAAAGCGAGCTTGAGTCTCTAAGAAAGTGGGTATCTATGCAGCGACCTGTCGAGGCGGTTATCTGTACCTGCAAAGACCTGGTCAAGATCGGAGAGTCGGAGTTGGCGGGAGTCCCGCTGTACGCGTTGGATGTCCGGCTCCAGTTTCGGACCGGCCAAAGCGACTTGGAGTCACGACTGCGGACCCTAGTTCCACGGCCACACGCTTCCGCCGCTTGAAGGNGACGCCCNGCAGGTGAAGGCAGTGCTAGCACTCGTCGGCATCCACACTCACCTGACCGCGTGAATACGCACTCGAGACTTGTCGGCAAAACTGAGGCCCGCCGGTCGAGTCCGTGTTTGCGTTTTCGCCAAGCATCGCTATAAAGCACGGCCACCGACAACGAATCTTGTCTGTCTAGCTAAATGAAACGTCAAGGATGACGACTCCTCATCGATCACTGCTGCTGGATAGTCTCGATCAGCTTGACAATCCCCGGGTGCTTGTTCTCGGCGACTTGATCCTCGACGAGTACATCTGGGGAACTGCCGAGCGCGTCAGCCAAGAAGCGCCGTCGCTCGTCATGAAAACCGACCGACGGGAGCATCGTCTCGGCGGCGCAGCAAATGTATGTCACATGTTGCGCAATCTGGGAGCCGCGGTCAGCTGTGCGGGTGTAATCGGCGATGACTCGGCAGGGCGGCAGTTGCGCCGCCAGCTGCGAGCAAACGGGATTTCTGATCAGTTGGTGATTTGTGATCCAACACGGCCGACAACCTGTAAGCAACGTTTTCTGGCGACACACGGAACCCAATCGGCTCAGCAGATCCTGAGGGTCGATCAAGAAGAGCAAGCGTCCATTTCAGCGTCGCTGCAAACCCAGCTTATCGAACAGATCCGTAGCTGTATCNCCTCGCATGATGTGTTGGTAATCTCCGACTACGGCAAGGGCTTCTGCCCAGCGCCACTCGTTCGGGCAGCACTTTCAGCTGCGCATCAACGTGGTCTAGCAAGTCTGGTCGATCCTCGAGCGGACCGCGATTTCAGCCGGTATCGCGGCGCGACCCTCATCAAACCCAATCGGTGGGAGACAGAGCTTACGACAGCAACGCGAATCCGCATGCCGCAAGATGCACTACGAATTGGTGTCGAACTCTGTCAGCAGTACCAGTTTTCTCAAGCAGTAATCACGCTCGATCGCGACGGAATGGCGCTCGTCGACGCGCAAGGAAACGGCAATCTCTTCACCGCCCACTCCGCCACTGTCACCGAACTAACGGGAGCCGGGGACATGGTACTAGCTGTACTCAGCGTTTGCCTGGCTAGTGACATCGCCCCGCAGGTCGGCGCTCAGTTGGCCAATCTAGCCGCGGGGCTCNAAGTGACGCGCCAAGGTCCATCGAGCATTGGTTGTGATGATCTGCGGCGTGAGTTACTCGCTCACGATCCCTGGCAGCATCCCAAGAACCTCGGCTTACCCGGATTAATCGAACATCTGGGGCGACACCGCCTGGAAGGAAAGAAAATCGTCTTCACGAACGGTTGTTTCGATTTGCTCCATGCAGGTCACGTCGCCTGCCTGTCCGAAGCGGCCTCGTTGGGTGACATCCTGGTGGTCGGAATGAACAGTGACTCGAGCGTCGGCCAACTGAAGGGCCCAGATCGTCCGTTGATTTCCGAACGCGAGAGAGCTGCCATGCTCGCCGGGCTCGCAGTGGTCGATTACGTTACTGTTTTTGATGAACTCACTCCGCATGCTTTACTGTCCGTGATTCGTCCCGACTTGCTCGTCAAAGGGGGAACCTATTCCATCGACGAGGTCGTGGGCAAGGAAATCGTTGAATCTTATGGCGGCTCGGTTGCCGTAACACGGACGGTCGATGGAACGTCGACGTCTCGGATTCTAAACCGAATCCACGGCTTAGCATCGACATCCAGCCGGGTTCTGCAGGACAAACCACACCCGCGCGACTGCTCGACCGCCGACGCCGACGTAACAGAAGGTAAACGCGAACATGTGCCCACGTGCACGGAGCAGCTGACTCGGACCGATGCGCTACGGGACTCCCAAACCGTGCACCACTGAACACGACAGTCGCGTACGCTTTGCAGAACAGTTGCCGTGATCCGAATCGACAAGGGCAGCAGTGGCGTATCCGACCTACACACCGATGGCGCCGCAGCGCTGGTCTCACAGGGCGCTGGTCTCACAGGGCGCTGTAAACACGGTGCGCCCTGTAAACACGGTGCGCGAGTCGCTGCATGAATGGCCGTGTCGCATTGGCGCGGTGCTGCACCGACCAACCGTAGGCCGTTATAAGATGCTGCTAGGTGCAGGAACCTCGGAAGAGGCCAGACGTTCGAGGTCGGCGTCGACCATAAGATGGACCAGGTCCTCGAACGCGGTGGTGGGTTGCCACCCCAACTCGTCGCACGCTTTTTGCGGATTTGAAAGCAACAGATTAACTTCCGCGGGGCGGTAGAACTGGGGGTCCACCACGACGTAGTCCTGCCAGTCGAGATCGACGCGGGCAAAGGCCGCCTCGGCGAATGCGGCCACACTGTGTGTGCGGCCCGTCCCGATCACATAATCGCAAGGGGTTTCTTGCTGGAGCATCATCCACATCGCATGAACATAGTCACCCGCAAATCCCCAATCGCGTTGTGCCTCCAGATTCCCTAAACGGAGTTCATTTTCCATCCCCAGCTTGATCCGCGCCACCGCGTGGGAGATTTTTCGAGTCACAAACTCTACGCCGCGCCGTGGCGACTCGTGATTGAACATGATTCCGGAACACGCGAATATTTGATGGCTTTCACGGTAGTTGACTGTGATCCAATGGCCATAGGCCTTAGCCACCGCATACGGGCTGCGTGGGTAAAAAGGCGTGGTTTCGGATTGCGGTGTTTCGACCACCTTGCCGAACATCTCGCTGGACGACGCCTGGTAGAAGCGGATCTGGGGATTGACCTGACGAATTGCCTCCAGGGAGCGTAGCACACCCAATCCGGTAATCTCTGCAGTCAGAATCGGTTGTTCCCAGCTGGCGGGAACAAAACTCATCGCTGCCAGATTGTAGTACTCGTCAGGAGCAGCCGTTTCCAGTACCCGCCTCACGGAGCTTTCATCCAACAAATCCGCACCGTGCAATGTGACACGATCCCCTAGATGCTCCAACCGCTCTCGCGGATCGGTGCTCGCGTGACGCACGACACCATGCACCTCGTAGCCTTTTTGCAAAAGCAACTCGGCCAGATACGATCCATCCTGCCCCGTAATGCCGGCAATCAGTGCGCGTCTTGCCATACTCTGATCCATGGTTGTCAGTAATCGCAGACCGTGGGCATGAACCAACCACTCACGTGGGTCGAATCGCGGCCCCCTCGCCTGGTTTTGCACCCCCACCTTCGGGCGGGTGTCCCAATCGCACGGCTGCTGCCAAAACCGGGTGGGCGGTGCCGACTACGCTTTCGCATAGGCCTACATCACGGTGGGGTGCCACGCGCGACTCGACAATTCCACTCGACTGTAAAACCCTCGGGAGTCTATCAGAAAGGCATCTCCGAGATAACACGAATCCTGTTGGAATACCCGTGTGAGACCGCCGTAAGTTCCCGTGCAATACATGGTCAAGCAGCGGTGGTTTCGCGAATCCCACGCGACGAGCAAAAAGGCCCGGATGGCAGAACTGCCGACCGCATTGTCGCACTACAAGATCGCCTGAATGACACTCTCTCGGCGCGGGCGGTGCGCTGAAGATCGTCCGCCGCTCCATCTGGCCGCCAATCGTGCCGCCTCAGTTTCACGAACAACCATTTTGGCATTGCAAGCAATGCCGCGATCTTCTCTATAAAGAACGCCTTATCTGGTTGGCAGTTGATGCGGTCCTAAATCGTCACAGGATTCACGGTCGTCCATTGCGGACTACGTTTCTCGCGCCGAGGTGGTCCGCGTTTCCTCGCTGAGGCACCCTGCTACGTGAACAATATATTCAACGAGTATGCATCAAATATTCACCGTATCTCCACAATCTAAGAGAGCACGTCGAGAGTGCTAATGTCGGTTTGCCCACCCAAAGCGAAGGATGGAGATCGCGGTGATGTTTTGATCTCGTATGTCGTTTGGTGTTTGTTTGTCATCGTTGTTTGTGATCGAGGCGTACGGTGGAAGTAACTCGGGCGATCAAGGTTCGTCGATGTCCTGNCAGNCACGTAAGGCATCGCTGTTGCGCTCGCGCAGATCNTGATCGCGCGCCATTTCGAGCCCATTACTGGTCAGGCGGTCAATGTCTGCAACGAGGCGGTCTTCTTTGTCGCTGGTGACCTTCTTTGTCGCTGGTGACGATGTCCGGTACAACCAGACGTAACGAACCACCACGTCTGAGCCGCTGAAGCTTGCGCCCCGGCGTCGCCGGTTACTGGCAACGCGGAGCTCGATCAGCGCCGCGTTGCTGCTACCTTAGCCGCGGCGCAGCCATTTTGATTACGACAAACTTTGATTACGACAAAAGGTAGCGCAGCGGGTGTTGTTTCCGCGTGCAGAACGAGGGAATGATCAAAGCCAGGAAAGCAGTTCGGGCACGCATTTGCATCGCGCCTCTCCATTTTGTCGCGCGGTACGGAAGTCCTTTTCCGCGGTACGCTAGTCCGCCCTCGTCAATCTACGACAATCTAGCGTTCTCGAACTTCGGCGATCTTCCGTCCCATGGGCACAGCCCACGGTCGGTCGGCCAGCAGCTCAGCATCTCGACGGGCGAACAGCACCGGCGGAGCGCGCCAATCCCGTAGATTGGCGTGTTCGGCAACTCCCTATTAGAATCGTCACTGCAACTGGTTGCATGTTTCCACTCAGGATGAGCCTGATGTCCACCACGCGGGTCTTGATTCCGGAACCCAGACGCCTGGTCCTCCTGGTTCTGTCGGTTTGTACGGGACCCGCGTTGGGCGAGGACCCCGCGCCGACCGCGCTCTCTCCCTACGCCAGAACCATCCTGGCCGACGAGCCGATCGGGTATTGGGCGATGGAGGAACAGGCCGGGAAGTTGATCCGGAACCGAGCGGCCGCGGGGAGCGCCCTCGATGGCCGGCTGGTCAAACAGGCAAGGCTTGGTCAGGCGGGCCCGCGATCTCCTGACTACCCGCTGTTCAACAACCAAAACAGGGCATTGCTGCTGGATACGCCGGCGGGCTGGGTCGTGGTCTCCGATCCAGGCGACCGCAGTCCGCTCGATTTTGAGAACGGTGATTCGATCACCATCGAGGCCTGGATCAACCTGCGGTCGCTTTCCGAGGGGCAGCAAGTCTACATCCTGGGCAAGGGCCGCACCAACAACCCGGACGTCGCCCGCGAGAACCAGAATTACTCGCTTCGCATGCGTGGTGTGAAGGGCACGGCGCGTGTCAGTTTCCTGTTTCGCAACGCGGACAACCGCGCAGATCAACGGGACGATTTTCATCGCTGGAATTCGCAGCGCGGATTGGTCCTAGACGGTCGTTGGCACCATGTCGCTTTTGTTTACGCCTTTGGCGATCCCGATAGTGCGTTGGCTGTGATCGACGGCCAGCCGGGAGGCGGCAGCTGGGAAATGGGTGGCGCCACCCGTAAGCCACCGGTCGTCGATAACGATCAACTCTGGATCGGGTCATCGATGGGAGGCAACCCGGGAAACAGCTTCCAAGGAGGCATCGATGAACTCGCGCTGTACCGCCATCTGGTTCCGATCGAGCGGCTTGCCGAACGGTACCGNGCCGTGTTCCCCGATCCGCGAGAAGCGGAATATGCAGCGGCCGACNGGCTGCNCCGTGGCAGCGTCCAGGTAGGCCTTTTCGAATCCATTTCCTCCCAGCCCGCTCGGGTACCGTTGACCCGCCGGCCGCACCGCAGCTACCGTCAGAAGTCTATGGCTTTCGTGGGAGTTCCCAGGAAATACACGCCGACCGGTGTGATCGATGATCGCTCTAACCCGTACCTGTTGCGAGCGCGCAGCTGGCGCACGCTGCACGCCAGCCAAGCGGGCANTTACTCGATTGTCNTGCGNGCGCGGAGTGCCGCGCAGCTGTTCATCGACGGAGAGTTGGTTGCCCAGACGCCACCGATGTCGAAAAACGCCGATGGTCACGAAGCGGTGCCAGAATTGCAGACGGGGGACCGNCCGGACCTGCGACCGCTTCCGGCCGGTTGTCAGCAGAAACGAGTCTCGGTGCAGCTCACCGCGGGCGAACACCTTTTTCGATTGGACGCCGTGATCGGTGGAGCGGGCCAGCGGGCGGAGCTGGGCGAGTTGTGCGTGGCAATTGCCGGTGCTGAAGAGGACTTCCGACTACTCAGCGCGGACCGACAGCCGCCTCGGGGCGCGCGGGAGCAGGACTGGCAGGGGATGAAACAGGAGCAGCTGGGCGCCTTGGCACGGTTGGACGCTGTGACCCGCCGTCAGATCAGTCAGAAGTGGCAGCGTTACTGGGATCGGCGACATGCCCTGGGCCGTAAACAGATTGCCGAGCATCCGGGTATCCCGGTCCCGGCTGGCGTGGCGACCAGCGCGATCCACAACGAAATTGACCACTTCATCAACTCCCGGCTGGCGGAAGCCGGCCGCAAGCCGGCCGCATTGCTCGACGACCATGCTTTTCTCCGCCGGGTTACATTGGACACCGTCGGCGTTGGGCCGGCGCTCGACGAGATTGAAGCAATGCTGGCTGATCGCCGCCAGGGTCGCCGCGAGCGTGTGATCGATCGCCTGCTCGACGACCCCCGCTGGGCGGACAACTGGGTGGGGTACTGGCAGGACGTGCTTGCCGAGAACCCCGGCATTCTCAAGCCCAAGCTCAACAACACCGGNCCCTTTCGCTGGTGGATCTACGAGTCNTTCTTGGACAACAAGCCGATGGACCGGTTTGCGACGGAACTGGTGATGATGGAGGGCAGCACTTATCACGGCGGTCCGGCTGGTTTTGCGATGGCCACCCAGAACGATGTCCCGATGGCGGCCAAAGCCCAGGTCCTCACCAAAGCATTTCTGGGCATCGAGATGAAATGTGCTCGTTGCCACGATGCCCCTTTTCATCCTTTCAAGCAGAAAGAGCTCTTTGGTCTAGCGGCGATGCTCAACGGCAAGGACCTGGACCTACCGCAATCCAGTGTCGCCAACCTTGGTGATCGCGGGCGCGCGGCACAGGTGCAGGTCTCGCTGATCGCAGGCACAACGATCCAACCGCATTGGCCGTTTCCGACCCTCTCATCGGGGGAGCTTCCCGCCAGCTTCCAGAACGGCAAACGGGGTACGCGCGAGGAACTTGCCGCCCGTCTCACTGCGCCCGCCAACCGACGTTTTGCGGAAGTGATCGTCAATCGTCTCTGGCAGCGATACCTGGGAGTTGGGTTAGTCGATCCGGTTGACGACTGGGACAGCGCGGACCACGCGCCGTCCCACCCTGAATTGTTGACGTACCTTGCCAACCGCTTTATCGAGGGGGGATACGACCTGAAAAAGGTCGCTCGCTCGATCCTCGCCTCGCACACCTATCAGCGCGTTGTCCAGGAGGATACCAACCCGGCCCTGTTTGCTGCTGCCAGCCGACGACGGATGACGGCCGAGCAACTCGTCGATTCGCTGTTCGCGATTTCCGGAAAACAAATCACTCCAGAACTCCTGACGTTGGATCCCGAAGGGCGCCGGCCGGTCGAGTCGTTCCTCAACCTTGGTCGCCCCACTCGGGCCTGGCAACTGACATCGCTCTCCAACGAGCGTGACCGCCCAGCACTTGCGCTGCCGATGGCGCAGGAAGTCGTGGAATTCCTGCGTGTTTACGGATGGCGCGAGTCACGGCCCAACCCGCTCACAGTCCGTGAAGAAACGGCGACCATCCTGCAACCTCTGACGCTCGCAAACGGAGTCGTAGGCAGACGCACCGTGCGCCTCTCCGATGACAATACGCTGACTGAGTTGGTATTGAATGACCTGCCGCTGAACCGGCTGATCGAGAAAATGACGCTTCGGATCCTAGCCCGCCCTCCGACCGATGCGGAACGCAGCTTGTTCTCCAAGTTTCTGTCAGCCGGTTACAACGACCGGATTGTGACACTTTCAACGACCGACAACAAACGCCGGCGACGCCCTCGCAACGCGGTTTCCTGGTCCAATCACCTCAGTGCAACGGCGACCCGGATCAAGATGGAAATCGAACGGCAGGTTCGACGTGGCGATCCTCCGAGCGAGCGGCTTCGAGTCGATTGGCGGGAGCGCATGGAAGATGTGATCTGGGCCCTGGTGAACTCACCAGAATTCGCCTTCCTCCCCTGAACGGGTCGGCAATAGGACCGAACATGAAAGAAAAAGGCCTCTCACGACGCGAGTTGCTTGAGCGCAGCGGCGCGGTCGGAATGATGGCAGCCACCACGGCCCCCTGGTTACCGGCCGCCGCGCCACGCCAGGGCAAGGCCGACAGTTGTATCTTCATCTGGCTTGGAGGTGGGGCTTCCCACATCGATACTTTTGACCCCAAGCGGCGTGGCGATCCACGGCAGCGCAAGGCGGGTTCGGCCTACGACCCGATCGACACGGCCATCGAGGGCGTCCAGGTTTGTGAACACCTGCGTCGGACTGCCGAGATCCTCGATCGGACCGTGATCATTCGATCCTGCCACCACGATGTGATTGATGAACATGCAGCCGCGGTGAACCGGGTGCACACCGGTCGCCCGCCAACGGGAACGACGATCTACCCATCCATCGGTTCGGTTACCGCACACCAATTGGGAGCTCGTGCCGAAGGTCTGCCGGCCTACGTCGTGATGGGTTACCCGAGCGCCAGCCGGGGGCCTGGATTCCTCGGTGCTCGCAACAGTTACCTCTACCTGACAGAAACCTCTTTGGGTCCAGCCGCGTTGAAACGGCCTCATGATGTAACCCTGGAGCGTCAACAACGGCGAAATGTCCTGCTCGATCAACTTCGATCGGTTTACCTGCGTCGCAACCCGCGGCAGGAGAAAGTCAAGAACTATGCGCAGGCCAGCGTGGAAGGAATGAAGCTGGTCGGACCGGAGTTCACGAAGGTCTTTGAGCTCGAGAGTGAGCCGCAGGCGCTGCGCGATCAATTCGGTGGTGAATTCGGTCAGCGCTGTCTGCTCGCGCGCCGACTCGTACAGGCCGGTGTTCGTTTCGTGGAGGTCTCATTCAACCTGAACTTCATCAACGGTACCGGCTGGGATACGCATAACGAGGGGCAGAAAAACCAACACACGCTTATCCGTCAACTCGACCAGGCATTTTCCACGCTACTGCTCGACCTGGAAAAGCACCAGCGTCTTGACCGCACGCTGGTGGTCGTGGCAACCGAGTTCGGCCGGCCGCCGGAATTCGACAGCCGGGGCGGCCGCGGTCACTACAGCAAGGCTTTCAGCATGGTCTTGGCGGGAGGCGGACTGCGGACCGGCCAGGTGGTTGGCCAGACCGATGCGATGGGCAGGGAGATCGTGCAGGATCCCGTCTCGCTGGCAGACTTTCACGCCACCATCTACGCCGCCATGGGGATCGACGCCTCCAGAGTACTTTACGATGGCGACCGCCCGGTCCCGATCACCGATTCGGGAAAGCCAATCGACCGTCTCTTTGGCAGCTGATTTCACGGCGCGATGACCGGTCGATGCCAAGCATGTCTTCTCTTCCGGTGGGCACCCATTAAGGAATCCGGCCACGAGAACTCAACCGCTCTGCTGGTCGGCACAGCGTCTGTTTTCACCGGTGCATCGCCTCGCACCGCGCGTTGCTCCGGTTGCTGCGCAACGGCTCTCCAGCGCAAATCGCGACAGAGGTTGGCAATCACGGCCGATGGCGCTGTGATTGGTCGAGCGGCGCGGCGCCGGGACCCATCACTTCTCCAGGTCGACGGCGACGATTTCATTGTCATTGCGGATGTACGCGGTGCGATTGGCGTATGCCGGATGACTCCACAGGACCTGGTGGCCTTTTGCAAACTGGGTTGGCTCGAGTATGTGCATGCGCCCTCGATGCTCGTAGCCGTCGGCCGTCAACTTCGCAATTTGCAGATCACCCGTCTCGCTCATCACCAGGTAACGGTCGGTATCCCGGATCCGCGTGAGGAACGCCGTTCCCTCCTTTACGAAACGCGTCGCGCCGGGCTTGGTGGCTTCATAGGTTTGCCACAATCGCCGGCCATCCTCACTGGAAATGGCGATCAAAGTCCCATCTTGATGGTCGGTGCCGTAGATCACACCGTCGACAAACAGCGGTGTCGCATTGGCCGCTTGAATGCTGGTCTTGCCGCGTTTGCCGCGCCAAAGTTCTTTCACGGCGGGAGCAGCGGGGGCCAACTCGACCATCACCGATCCGGTGTTTGCCGTGATGAACATCTTGTTTCCTTCGACCATTGGACGGCAGATCGACATGTCGTAGGCAGCTTGGAACGGAACGTCCCAATAGCGTGTGCCGTCCGTCGGGTTCAAGCTCACAACCGCGGTGGCGTGGAACACGATCAACTGCCGAGTGCCACCCGCCTCAATGATCGTTGGAGGCGCGTAACCGGGTAGTGCGTCGAGCGCTTTCCAGCGTGTTTCACCGGTGACCTTGTCGAATGCGACAACCGCTTGCCCCGGGCCCCCAACCATCGTGTACAGCAGGTCGTCGACAATCAGCGGGTGGCTCGCAAAGCCCCATCGTTGCACTTTGACGCCGAAGTCACGCTGGAGATGGCGGCTCCAGACGACCTTACCATCCTCAACCCGCAGACATTTCAAGTCGCCCTCGCTACCGAGAATGTACACGCGGTCATCGTCGATAGTCGGGGTACACCGCGGACCGTACGGGTAGTCGACGCTGTAGGTACAGTCGTAGGCATGCTCCCACCGTAGCGCACCCGTTTTTTCGTCCAAGACGAGTAATCGTTCCCGACCAGCAACGTTGCCGCCCTCGAGGCTGTTGGTAACTTTCACGCGGTCTTTTCTCTGGAAGTCGTAGACAAAGACGCGACCGTCCGCGACCGCAGGTCCCGCGTAGCCTCCATGAATGGGTTGGCGCCATTTGATCGGCAGCCCGTCGCTTGGAACTTCGTCGACGATTCCCGTTTCCCGGTAGACGCCGTCGCGTTGCGCGCCCATCCAGCCGGGCCAATCGTCGGCAAATGCGGTGGTTGCCACGCACAGGAAACCGACCAATGGGAGATAGCAGCGAGTCATCGCGGGTCTCTTTTGCAGATCGGGGTGTCGTAAACTGCGCGCCGAAGTACCGGGGGTGCCGCCGCATTATAGGCGGGATCCATTCGTTCGGTGGCATTCGCACAATCGGTCTCAGGGCGGATACGGGCGCCCTCCCAGCGGTCATGCGAACGATCGTCTGACCCCGGGAGCCGTCCGCTGCCCCAGGGTGCAGGTCCGTGCCACGGATCTGTGCGACCGCATCAAGACCCGGCAGACCGTTTCGTGTAACGCCGGCTGGCGCTGGTTGACGTGATCTGTAATGGCAATCAGGAACCGACCTGAATCGGCAGACGATACCACGCGTTGTAGAGATAGCCTTTCAGGTTCCAGGCGACGGTTTCTGGCTGGCTGGCNCCCGTCGAATCGATGGCCCGGATGATCAGTTGTTCGGTCGTGGTACCAACAGAGACCTGCGCTTTCCACAGGCACCAGCAGTATTCGCGAGCAGGCGAAAGCAGTTTCGCTCGCTGCCACCCCTTTCCTCCATCCGCGGAAATCTCGACACGATCGATGGTCCGTCCCGANTTGCCCGGCGGCAGGGCGTAGCCAGAAACGGTGATCTTTCCCTTGGCGACCTTCGCATTGGCCGGAGGGCCGCAGATCGCCGAGTTAATCGGAAACGCGTAGATAGGTTTTGCAGCTGCCCACTCGTCGTCGCCGCCGTTGGTGACCAGCTTGTAGGCGTTGGCGACGTAATGGTTTTCGGAAGGCCGGTCGCTGACCACAATCCGTCCGAGCCATTTGACGCTGCGGGCGCCCACATAGCCGGGGACAACGGTTCGAATCGGATATCCATGGTCGGGCGGCAACGGCCCATCGTTCATCGTTGTCGCCAGCAAAGGGCCGTTGCCGAGCTGAGTCCTCTCGAGACTCTTCTCGATCGGAATCGAGGCTCCGAACGGAAACGTGCGGCCACTTTTCTTGACCTGGTCGATGCTCTCGAACCAGACATGTTTCGCACCCTCCTTCAATCCTGCCAGCCGTAGCACATCGGCCAACCGTACCCCGCCCCACCGCGCATTCCCGATCGGGCCAGCTGCCCATTGGACACCGCCGACCTTTTTGACGCGGCTATGTTCGCTTCGTCGATTTCCTGCGCACGTCATCGTGGCCGTGATCTCGGTGGTGGGAAACCGGTCGACCATTTCGGCGATCGACAGGCTCAGTTTTTGTGCGACCAATCCCTCGACTGTCAGTCGAAACGAATCCAAATCGACCTGNGGCACGGGAGCATGGCTACGGACGTAAAAGTGCTTGATGGGCGTTTCCCACGATTGCACCAACTTGCCCAATTCCGGCTCGGCGTTCATCGGTGTTGTGCCGTGGACGATCAGCTGTTTCTCGACCCCGGGCGGCGGTGCGGCCAATNTCCCAGGTCGAACGATCAATCCCGCGGTCGCGCCCGCGGCAGTGACACCCAGCCAGTGGCGCCGGCTGAGAGCTTGTGTGGGGAGTCGCTGAGATTGCATGGTTCGCTTTCCGTCTTGACATACCGATCGAATGTGCGCGTTGACGATCGGTGTCTACCACGTCAAATATCCACCCCGTCGCACTAGGTGTATCAGATCGATGGTTCGTTCGCCACAAGACGCGTGAGGTGTCTCGGTCCAATGCTGCGCGGCCGCGGGAATCCCGGTCGTACTCGGCCGTTCAATCTCGATTACGCGTGGAGCTNCTCGACCCGAGCGCGCAGCACCGCCGGCGGCCGGCTTGCCGTGCATGGCGTTTGCAAACCGGCGACCAACGGTGAGCTGTACTGCCAGCAGTGACGGCCGATGTGTACCTTTGGCGGCCGATCGGGTACACGGCTCATTNCCCGCCCGGAGCGAATAGATTGTGCAGCGCTTCGCGGAGACGGGGCAGTTGAAACTCGAACCCCTCCTCTGCGAGCCGCTTGGAGACGACATAGCGACCGTAGAGGGCAAGATCCGGGTCGGTGCGCAACAGAAAATGGGCGGCGATGCGGACCATCCACGAGTAGGCCGGCAGCCCGATGGGCATCCCAACGGCGCGGCGCAGTTGGCGCATGAATTCTACTTGCGACAGAGGGTAGGGTGACGAAGCGATATAGGGGCCCTGCATGGCGCCGTCCGTCAGACCGCGCTCGAACAGACGATTCATGTCCAGTTCATGAATCCAACTCATCCCCTGCCTGCCGTTGCCGACNTTGCCGCCCAATCCCACCCTGGCCAACCTTCCCAGGATTGCGAGGGCACCGCCACCCGCCCCGCGGTTTCGGCCCAGCACAAAACCGGTGCGCAGCAGCACGCCTCGTTGCGAGGGCAAAACGCTCTCTTGAAATGCGGCTTCCCACGCTCTTCCCACGCTCGGTGCCAGACCGTAGCCCAAAGCGGACTCTTCGGTGCAAATCGCCACCGGCGGATCGCCATAAATGTGCGCTGTGCTCATCTGGACCCACACCGGCGGAGGGGAGTCGATGCTCCGCAGCGCATGGCCCAGCGCGCGGGTCGATTCAACCCGCGATCGGAGGATCTCGTCTCGATGGTCCGGTGTCTTGATACAGTTGACGTTGCGGCCGGCGAGGTTGACCAATCCGGCGGCTTCGTTCAACTCGTCTGGCCAGGAACCGAGCGTCCGCCCGTCCCATGCTCGATGCCGCCACGGACCGGACACCCGCGGATTGCTGCGAGAGAGAATCACGACCGAAGCGCCTCGGTCGACGAGGTGATGCGCGAGCGAAACGCCCAGGAAACCGCTGCCGCCGGCGATGACCCATTTCTTGTTTTCGAGAGGATTGGACACGGACCAGGTTCTAACGACAGATGTTGCCGCCCACGGAGCGGTCGGGCCGGCGGGTGATTGGACCTTNAAGATCTCCCGGGAATATCTCCCGGCGATGACGTCGACGTCAAGATGGACCGTCGAGAAGTCACCAGCCGGGGTATGGTTGTTCCACCACGGATGTCTGCTCCCGGCATCCTCGTGGTTGTACCACGACGGGTAGCGGCTACGACGACTGCTCCCGCGGCGTACTCCCTACCGAAATCTTGCCGGCTGTGAATTCAACGTGCCAAGCGGCTGTGACGGTGAGGCCAGGGTCGACAAGGTTCCGTGTGGATGAATGTCCCGTGTGGATGAAAATGAAACNTTCCACTCTTCACAGCCCNCGCCTCCGCGGCGGGCTCTATATTGGTGNGGTGTGGAGACNCCAACCGAAGGGGTGCGACATGAAACGTTTCGCAGGAATACTGTTGGCNGTAGGAGTGGTTGGGGGTGGGGCGCCGGCTCTGGTACGGAAACCCTGTTCAACAATCGGGCAGTATGCACTCGTGACCAAAGTGGGAGCTTCAGCCGCTCCCGTCGCGGTGCGGGCTCTCAGCGCGAAGAGGAAGCAAAACAAACCGAGCGGTGCTGTTCACGTCCCCTTCATCACCAGCCGGGATACGACCGATGCGGTGCGGATGCGATTGTGGGAGCGGTCGGTGGGGCCGCCGGGGGATGCGCCGACCCACGTGGCAAACCGGTACACTGCCGATCGCCAGGAGATGGCCGTATTTGTCGTTTCGCCGCTGGCCGGTGATCCGATCCTCCCCGACCGGCCGCTTCCGCAACACGCGCGACCCGGCAGGGAGATTCGGCTGAGTGCTTGCCGGGGCGAATACGAACCGGCCAGTATTGTGGTCTCTCCGTTTCGCGCGCTGAGGTTGTCCGTGGTCTGCGGTGATCTGAAACGCGAGAACACAGGGGATGTCATCGCAGCCTCCAGCGTGGTGATCAAGGGCGTCAAATGCTGGTACCAGGCGGGTACCGCTTGGCATTCCAACGCCCAGGACAAGGCCACGCGGGTGTTGATTCCGGAATTGCTGTTACTTGATGATGCTCTGGTGAGGGTCGACCACGAGCGTCAAGAAAACTCGCTGCGCCTCGGCTATAAGACCGGGGTCAAGTACCGTTCGATCAGCTTTACCGAGGCCCGCGGCTGGCCCGATGCGGTGTTTCCTGGGGGGATGGAGTTACCGGTTCAGGACAGCTCGGTGCTGCTTCCGCTCGACCTGCCCGCGCGGTCCTACAAGCAATTAATGGTGACCGTGAAGGTGCCGCCGAACGCTCAACCCGGCCGGTACGTCGGCAACATCCTGCTCAAGTCCGGAGGTCGTGTTCTGGAGCAGGTCGGACTTCGGCTGCGGGTGCTCCCCTTCGAATTGGCCGAGCCGATGCGGTACGACCTGAAGGCGCCCTTTCACTCGAGTATCTACGATCTACAGGTCCTGGAAGGAGGCCCGGGCCGGATCCACGATCAGCACAGCCGGACGCGTGCGCAACGGGCGGCCGAGATGAAGAACATGAAGGCCCACGGGGTGACCAACCCGATCTGTTGCCAGCTCTCGGAGGTGTACGATCTGGATCTGTTCGCCGAGGTGTTGAAGATTCGGCGAGAGACCGGCCTGGCGAACCGGCCGATGTTCCTGGGAGCCTTGACGCACGCCTTCGCCAATGTCGGTTTCCGGACCCAATCCGATCCGCAATCACTGGCGGCGCTGAAGGCCCGGGTGACCGAGATCGAGGACGTCGTCGAAGACGTGCTCGGTCACCGCGACGTTTTTTTCTACGGCATCGACGAAGGGAAGCACCAGGAACTCGACGATCAGCGACCGCTGTGGAAGGCGATTCACGAAGCGGGTGGCCAGATCATCGTGTCCGGCTATCGTCCCGGCCTGAACGACGACGCGCAGGGCGCGATCGGTCGCGCCGGCGATCTGCTCGACTGCCTGATCTCCGCAGCCGGGGTGTCTCGTCAGGAGGCCGACGCCTGGCACCGCGTGGGGCACATGGTCTGGAGTTATGCCAACCCGCAGGCCGGCCGTGAGAACCCCCGAATTTACCGTAGAAACTATGGACTCGAAGTCTGGAAAGCCAACTTCGACGGCGCCGCGACGTTCGCCTACTACGCCGCGCTCAACAATCCCTGGAACGATCTCGATTACGGGTTGCGGGATTTCCTGTTCGTCTATCCGGCGATCGACGGCGTGGTCGACACGCTCGCCTGGGAGGGATACCGTGAAGGGATCGACGATATCCGCTATGCCACGACGCTCGCGCGGGCGGTGGCCAGCGCCCGAAAATCTGGAGACCCGGCGCTGCGCGCCGCGGCGACGTCGGCTCACCGATTTCTGGAGACGCTCGACCTTTCGGGTGACCTGGACGCGATCCGCCGGAAGATCGTCCGGCACATTCTCGAACTGCCGTTCGATCCGGTGGGCGATGGGGCGCGGTCGACGAATCAGCGGCGGTGCGAGGAGGATTGACGATGGGCCACGGCCATCCTTTTCCGGTTGCTCGCAGGACGTGAGCCGGACCGGGCCGACCGGTTTGATTGACCCCAGCCGAACGCGCAGGGTAGCATGTATTTTAGGCTTTGTCCGTTTACTGCGGTTTGAGGAATCGGATCGTTGACGCTGCTCACCTGCCACAACCGAGTTGCCCTGGCGATCACGGGATTGCTGGCCCTCGTGACAGCTCGGATGGGCCAGACTGAGGAACTGCTGCCAGAACGGATCGACCGCATCATCGAAGCGGCCTGTCGGGATGCGGGTACGAAACTGGCCGGTCCGGCCGATGACGCGGAGTTCCTGCGCCGAGTGCATCTTGACCTGGTCGGTGTCGTGCCGACGTCCGCGGAGGCGAGGGCCTTCCCAGACGACCCGGCCAGCGACAAACGCGCGGTACTGATTGACCGGCTATTGGCCCGCCCGGAGTTTGCATTTCAGATGGCCGGCGTGTTTGACGTGATGTTGATCGAGCGTCGGATTGCAACCATCCCTTCTTACGACATCAAAGCTCCCGGCTGGCGCGACTGGCTGGTCGAGTCATTTCGGCAGAACAAGCCGTGGGACCAACTGGTCCGTGAGATGCTCAGCAGCGACGGGACCAACGAACAGAATGGGCCGGCCGCAAAGTTCTACCTGGTCCGTGATGTCGAACCGCATCTGGTTGCCCGCGACATCGGCCGGTTGATGCTGGGAACGGACTTGCAGTGTGCTCAGTGCCACGACGATCCGCGGATCAAGGCGTTCCAGCAGGCCGATTATTTCGGCCTGTACGCCTTCGTCAGTCGATTGCAGCACTTTCACGACGGCGACAACAAACGGAACTACGTCAGCGAGAAGGCTCGGGGAGACGTCTCTTTTTCATCGGCATTCACGGGGACCGAAGGCGAAACGAACCCTCGACTACCCGATGGCCAGATGATCGTCGATCCACCGCTGGTCAAAGACAAGGAGTACAAAGTCAAGCCCCAGAAAGGGAAGATGGGTGTTCCCCTATACAGCCGCCGAGCTCGCCTCGCCGAAGTTCTGCCGCGACGCGAGACGACGGGATTTTCCCGCAACATCGCCAATCGCATTTGGGCTGTGATGTTCGGCCGTGGGATTGTGCATCCGCTCGACATGCATCACGCGGACAACCCGCCCTCGCATCCGGCCCTGTTACGTTTACTTGCGCAGCGACTCGAGGAAACCAATTACGACATTCGTGGTTTGATTGGCGACCTCGCAATGACCAGGGCCTACCAGCGGTCGAGCCGCTTACCGGATCCCGCCCAGGGTTCGCCGGCCCCGGCCGATTTTGCCGTGGCGGCGTTGCGGCCGCTTTCACCGGAACAACTGGGCTGGAGCGTGCAGCAGGTCACGGGACGGTTGGCGTCACGGTTGGAACGAACCGAACGCCGCATGAAACAGGCCGCGCCGAAAGACGACGCCCGTCCGAACGGCGCGCCAGAAACTGGGGCGAGCGCGCGGCTGCCTGATGATTCCAGTCCAATCGATCTGGCCTGGCAGGTACGCAGAAAAGTTTACGGCGATCTGCGGTCGGAGTTGGAGACGCTATTTACCCAGTTCTCGCGATTGCCGGGTCAGCCCGACGACGGCTTTCAACCGACCGTGGACCAGGCGTTATTCCTCCTGAACAGCGAGCGGATGGTCAAATTCATGAAGGAGTCGGTGCTCTTGGATCGCCTGTCGCACCTGGAGAATCCCACCGAGTTGGCGGACGAGATTTTCTTGGCCGTGTTGTCGCGTCATCCGACCGAAGACGAGAGGACGGACGTGTCGGAGGT
>PADE01000199.1 GCA_002702965.1 Planctomycetaceae bacterium | reverse complement strand
ACGATCCGTCCATCGGGCAGCGCGGTCACCATGCTCACCTCAGTGAACATCCAGCTAAGACGCTTGGCCAGCGCCTGGGTCTCCGGATCACCCCCGTCACAAGCGATCACCGCAATCCGTTTCTCGACCCGCTCGTGGGGCCGGTAGTCGCGCACTGCCGTCTCCAATTGTCTCGATTCACGCTCGAGAACATACGCCTGTGTAGGATCCCATTGCCCGACCCGCAAACCGTTTTCGATCCGTACAAAACTGCGACTCAACTGGATCAACTGTCGTTCCAATTCACGCAGCGCCGGGGACGACTGCTCGTCGATAGGCTGTATCGGCGCGCTACAAAATGCCGCGTACATGCGATCAAAGCTGCCACGCGCCGCCTCCACGTGACGCCACGCCTGGGCGAATTTCAGCGCCCCAGCCTGCGCCTGTTCCAACGCCACGCGGGCCTGGCGAATGCGTTCCAGTGCGACCTGCGGTTCCTCAGCTCGACCGGCAAGGCCCGCGAGTTTCACGACCTCGGTGGTCCCCACACCTCCCCGTTGTGCCAATTCGGTGTCCCGCATCAAGAGCCTTGCCTGGTGCTGATAGCGGCGGCGCAATACGGCTGCCCGGCCGGCCTCGACCGCCCGCGCGCTGCCGGCCAAGTAGAGCCGCCCGTCACCGGGTTGAAACCCAACCTGGAATGTAGCGCCACCCGCCGACGGCTCCAGTCGAACAAGCTGCAACGTCTGCAGGTCGAGTACCTGAGCTCGGGGCTTGCGAAGCGTGACCGCGGCGCGGCGCGAACTCCAGGGATCGTTGTTGTGGATTACCAGCACATCGTAATCCTCACCCGTGAATGCACCGACGTGAATCGCCGCACGTCTCAGTTCACCCGCCCGGCGCAACCCACCACTGCCAACTTCTCCGCTCCCCCCGAGCACATAGGCCCCAAAGGTCTCCGGCGCCGCGGACGGTGCATCCACCGCACCGACGTCAACCGGGTACCGCGGCGCGAAACGCAGTGGAACCAGCAACGGACCGGCCGTTGTCAAGTGCGCGCCGATGCGACCGATTTCCTCCATCAGCGGCTCGCGACCAAACCAGGGATTCCCNCTGCCGCGATAAAACCAATGGCGTCGAGCCCATGAGCCGAGGTAGGCTTGATTCGTGGTAAAAAAGAACATCCCTTTCGCGCCGCTGGCGACCGTGTGGTAAACCATCACTCGCAACTCCGCCGGTGTGGGCAGCGCCCAGATGGTGTAGGGTTTGGTAAAGGCCTGGATGATNGGCCACTGCAAAGCCTCCGTGTTGGCACGGCGCAATGAGGGGAGATACACGTCACCGTAGAGCCAGGGATCCCGCCCACTGCGCGCCGCGATGCTGTAGCAGTCCGAGAGAATCACATCGCGNGACTGTAACAGCCGCCGCTGGGCGGGCCAGCGAGTTTCATCCAACGGCATATCCGAATGGGTGTAGATCGCCGGGTGCCGCGGATCCGTCTTTTGAAAAATGTCGCACACCTGCTGGATCTTGGCAGACACCTGCGGGCGCGGTTCATCGAAGACCAAGTACGCCAACAACTGATCGTGGTCCTTGACCCGCGTGGCGTGCGCCGCGGCCTGCTCGAGCACCTGTTCCATCGTCGCCTCGCCTGTCACCTCGCCGGCGTGGTTCACATGGCTGTGCAGAAACTCCGCCGCGGAGACCAGTCGGATCCCGTATTGGCCCGCGACATCCAGGGGTTCGGCAGCCGCGACTCGATTCGCGGTAATCAGCACATTCGTGTAGCGCTGCGCGAGGTGATGAAACAGTTTCAGGCGGCGCTGTTGATAGGTCTCCTGAAACGCACCCGCCAGATTCTCGTCCATCGGTGCCTGCGAATACCAAAAACCGAAGGGAAATGTCTCCGCGAGGATCGGATAACGTTTGAGTGGTCGCAACGGCTCCGCCGCGGCAACCCACGGGAACTGCCCCACACTCAGCAGCAAGAGCCAGGTCCACGCGATCCGCCTATTATTCCTGTTCATGCAACGGCTCCTAAACTCCGGATCGCAAATACCACGGCCAGCGCGCCAACCCGGTCAGCGCGTTCTACATTCCNGCACCGACATTCTCCAACAGAGAACCACCGTCGACAATCGCCCCTTTCCCGGAGGCGGTCTGTGGCGGCTCGGCGACAGACTGCAGCGGCGACCCAATGGCCGAACCGACGGGTCTACTCTAAGCTGCAGGCTGACCGAACGGCGTTTGGACTCCCGAGATCTCTCATGGCATCAACGAAAGAAACGGGATCGCCCCGCGGTGAATCCGAGCGGCCGCCCTTCGATCCCGACGTCGCCGCGATGCGTCGCATCGGCTACGCGTTGGTCGACCGTCTCGTCGAACACCATGCATCGCTCCCCGACCAGCCGGTCGCACGTCGCGGTACACGCGCCGAGTTTGAACGCCTGGTGGATGAACGGCTTCCCAATTCGCCCTGCGCACTCGAGGATTGCCTGGATTTTTTTTTTGACCGCGTCGTCCCCGACATGACGTTCGTCAATCACCCTCGTTTCCATGCCTACATCCCTTGCCCGTCGAGTTTTGCCGGCGCGGTCGGTGCGATGTTGGCGGCCGGCACGAACCCCTTTGCGGGCAGCTGGCTGGGCGGGGCCACCGTCTGTGCCCTGGAACTAACCGTCTTGCGGTGGATCAAAGAACTGCTCGGCTACCCCCTCGCGTCAGGTGGGATCCTGACCAGTGGCGGTTCGCTGGCGAATTTGATCGGTCTGGCCGCTGCGCGCACCCGAGGCGGCCCCGATGCGCTCCGACGGGGAGTCCTTTACGTCTCTCCCGAGGGCCACGCCTCGGTCGGAAAGGCGGCCGGCGTCCTCGGCTTCCCGTCTTCCGCACTTTGCACGGTCCCCACCGACCACCACTTTCGCCTGGACCCGACACAGCTTGCGCAGCATATCGCCCGCGATCGCGCGGAGGGACGCCTGCCGCTGCTGGTGGCAGCCAACGCGGGGACCACCAACAGCGGCGCCATCGACCGGCTACCGCGNATCGCGGATCTCTGCGCCGATGAAAACCTGTGGTTGCATGTCGACGCGGCCTACGGAGGCTTTGCGGCAATGACATCCCGGGGGAAAAAACTGCTCGCGGGGATGGAACGCGCCGACTCGTTGACGCTCGACCCGCACAAGTGGCTGTACTGCCCGATGGGAGTCGGTTGCGCGCTGGTGCGGGATGCGGAGTTATTGCGCCGCACCTTCTCCGCCGAGGGCGACTATCTCGCCGATCTACCTCGCGACGAAGTGAATTTTCTCGATCGCGGACCGGAACTCTCACGGCCGGCGCGGGTGCTCTCGGTCTGGATGGTACTCCGTTCGGCGGGCCGCGCGGAACTGGCTGCTCAGATCGATCATGACCTGCAACTGGCGCAACTGGCCGCCGATCTGCTGCGCGAAGACCCCCGCCTGAAGGTCGACCAACCGGTTCTCTCGATCGTCACGTTCGGTCATCGCCGNCGGCAGCAGGAGAGCGAGTCACAGCGTTCCGCGCGCGACGTGGCGCTGATGGAGGCAACCCTCGCCAGCGGCGAGTTGATGCTCTCNACGACCACGCTCGACCGTCGCACTACGCTGCGACTGGTGGTGATGAACCACCGCACCAGCGAAGCGGACATCCGCCACTCGGTGGCACAGATCCGCCGCCTGGCCACCTGACGGGTAGCGCGCCGCTGGGTTCGCCGCGTTGGGTGAGGCTGCTATGATGCGTTTCACCGACGCACGGCCATCGCCAAGAGACACACCATCATGTCCAATCCGTACGGTATCGATGCGCATCAGAACGCACCGACACCACCGCGCCAGATCCCGATCGACGGGGAGACTGGCAGTGACCAAGCCCCGGCCACCGGAATGAGCGGCTGCGCCAAGGTCGCCATCGGTTGCGGTTGTCTGACCTTGGTGATGATCGTGCTGATGGTGATTGGCGGGNATTGGTTCGCCANCAACTGGCGGCGAGTTGCAACAGATCTGGCTATCCCGCTGATCAAATCGGGAATCCAGGAGCTCCAGCTCCCCGACGATCAACAGCAGCGGATCACGCAGCGACTCGACACCATCGCCGAGCAATACAAGGAGGGCGAAATCAGTGATCAACAGATCGCGCGCATTTTCCAGAACGTCTTCGAGGGGCCGCTGATGCCTGCCGGTTCTGCCCGGTTCTTCGAGCGCGTCCACCTCGACCCCTCGGGCTTGGACGAAGCGGAGAAAGAAGCCGCTCGGACGACGATCCGACGGTTTGCCCGCGGCGCCATCGACGAGTCGATTCCCCGAGAGCACACGANCGCGGTGCTCGATACCATCAGCCAAGTCCAGGGCCCCAATCAGCAGCGTGTTTTTCGCGAGAGTTTATCCGACGACGAGGTGCGCGCATTCGTCGCGGCGGCGGGCGAGGCGGCTGACGACGCGGGNGTTCCGGAGGACATCCCGGAAATCAACTTCGCCGATGAGTGGGATAACGCGATCGACAAAGCGCTCGAGGGGCCAACGCCCGGTCAGTGACTTCTCCGCATTGCGGCGATGCGGCCCTCCTTCGCAGGCCGTTACCCATGACGCTACACACAGCACGCCCCGCCGAAGCGGCAACTGCCAACGCCCTGCTCGCGCTGCGCCGTGGACTGGCCTGTGCCCCCTTCCTNCGCGAGTATCTGTATACGCAGGACGACTCNCGGTTTCTGGGCAGCATCTACAAATACGGCACGCGGCTGAGCGTCTCCGCCAACCCGTCCGCGCTGCTCAACCGGATCTGCGACGGCCTATCCGAGTCCGCCCGACAACTCCTCTGTGACTGGGTCGAGCGCCTGCTGCTCCCCACCCTGCCTGGCGAATTTGTCACAGTCGTGGACGTCCCGCCGTCGGTNTCCCCCGAGGATGCCGGAGACGAAAGCCGCACCCGCGCCGAGCAGGCCATCGCCCACGAGTTGCCGGCGAGCATTCCGTACGCCCGCTACTACTGGGAACTGACCCGCGCCGCGCGGCGCTGCGACCCAGCGTGTTCCGCGTCGCCAACCAACGAGGAGTTCTCGGCGCTGTTCGGACACGGCAACCGACAGAGCGTCTCCAAGGCCCGCGCTCGGTTCCCCGCGCTATGGGACGAGCAACGCGGCCACTACGTGCTCGACACGCGTGGAACACGGTTTGCCACCGCCTTCACAGGGGAGCTGCGAAATCGGGGCCTGTTGCACCCTGGAACCCGATTCCTCGATCTCGGTAGCGGGGTCGGCACCATGGTTGCGGCGGTACACTACTTTTCCGACGCCCACGCCACGGGCGTGGAACAACACCGGGGTCTGACCCAACTGGCCCGCGTGCTGCTGCGGCGACTGTCTCGGCTGCGGCCGCTCGACCCGCAGCGGATCGCGCTCAAGACGGGCAATGCCTTTCACCCCGAGGTGATCGACCTGTCGCGCTTCGATCTGTGCTACGTCTACTCCCCNATCGGGAGCTGGGAGCTCNCCGCCGATGCGGTTCTCGATCGACTGCGNGTGGGGGCCGTTCTGGTTGCCAACCGCCGCCCNCGNCGCCACTTCGATCGGGTCGAACGACTCGCCGATGTGGAGGGCACCGGCGTGTATCGCAAGACGGGCGCCTGAGGGGTCGACGACGACGCCACCAAACCGGCTCAATCGTGCACCCAGTTCGGATAAAGCCGGCTGCCGACGTCCAACTTCCGAGGCCAACCGAAGTCCGACAACGGGATTTCCGGCCTCTGGCCGAGGATCATCGCGGCCAGCGAGCGACCCGCCGCCGGCGCCGGGGCAAAACCGTTTCCACTCCATCCACAATCACACCAGAATCCCTCCAACTGCTCCAGTGCGCCGACGATCGGGTGCCCGTCGGGGGTCATGTCATACAGCGCTGTGAATCCGCCCAGATAGGGAGCCCGCCGCATCGCGTCGTAGCGCGCGCTGATCCCGTCACGGAGCATCTGTTGTTGACCGGCGGGGACCGTCTGGTCGTAGCCGTCGGGATCGAGCGACCGCTCGTCGCGACCAAAATGGGCCGCCCGATAAACNGCGTCACCCACCGCCCGCAGGTAGACCCGGTGGATCCCGTCGGAGAGGATCGGTCCGACCGTGGTCATCTCTTCCGGTCGTTGAAACAGGCAGGTCGGAGCCGCTTGACGATCGATTGGCAACGAGATACCAGCCATCCGAGCAATCCGATCCGACCAGGCCCCGCCACAATTGACGACCAGGGGGGTCGCGATCGAGCCGGCCGCCGTTTCGACGCCGGCCACCCGGCCGCGGTCGGTTCGGATGCCGGTCACTAGCACATCCTCGCAAATCTGGGCCCCCGCGCGCCCAGCCGCGGCAGCCAGTTCGAGAGTGGCCTGGTAGGGATCGGCGTAACCGCCCAGCGGGAACAGAATGCCCCGCTCATTTTCTCGGAACTCAGCCGCCGGCACCNGCTTGGCCAACTCGAGTGCATCCAGGANCTCAAACGGCTCGCCGGCAGCCCGNGTCAGTTCNAGATCGCCGCCGATGGTGGCGGCATCCAGCGATTCGGTGATGCGCAGAAACCCCTGCTGGACAAATCCCGCATGGCCACCCACGATCTGGTCCCACTGCTCGAACATGCGTGTCGATGCAATCACCAGATCGACATAGACCCGTTGATCGAACAGCGGCCGAATCATCGCTCCCGACTGTCCGGTGGGCCCACTCGCCAGGTGCTGCTTTTCGAGCAGAACCACCCGACCCGCGCGGGCGGTGGCCAGATGAAAAGCGAGACTGCAACCGTGCACGCCCCCGCCGATAATCACTACGTCAGCCGTCTCGATCATACTCTCGTCTCGATTTCCCACACGAGGCCACCACATCCCGGTCGCGGCGGCCTATTGTGACGGGCTGCGCGGGTTTGCGTCGGACGCAGCCAGCAGCAGCTTCATGACCTCTTCGGCCGACCCACGCGTGGCCCGCTCGATCAACTTGCGATCGGTGCCATCGCCCACTTCGTAGGTAATCGCGGGAATGCCAAANTGCTCGTAGGCCCATGATTTGGAGGTTCCTCCGCGCGGGTTGTGGGAGCCCTGTCGTCGGAACGTATACTCCGGAAACCGCTGCCCAAATGCCGCCAACCACCGCCGCGTAAAGTCCTTGGGGAACGTCACGTGCCGATCGGCCTGGGTATAAAACAGGTTCCGATGGGTTGAGTGAAAATCGAGGAACAGGAAGGGACGGGACCCCGGTGCGGCGGCGAGCTTGATCAGCGCATCGCGAACCTGCCGAGTCTCGGGCTGTGCAAACAACCGCCAGTCTCGGTTGAGATCAACCCCGTTCATATTGTGCCGCCAGTGTCCCTGGGAGACGCCGTCCGGATTAACCAGCGGGACGATGGCGGTCGCGAACCGCTCACGGAAAGTGTTTGACAGGGGCAGCGCAGCACAGAGTTGGTCGACAAACGCCATCAGCGCCAGCGTACCCGTGATTTCGGGTGGATGCTGCCGGCTGATAATGAACACGTAATCGCGCGCCGCTGCATCCCCGATCGTCAACATCCTAAGCGGGTGGCCNAGCAGNGATTGACCGATCGTCGATNGCCGGGCAAACGGCTTTTGGGCAATCTTTTCTGACCAGGCGTCGACTTCGGCGACCCCGATCAGCTCCTGAGCCGCAACCCACAGCGGCCGCTCCCCATCGATTTCCAGCGTCAACGTCGCCGTCTCTTGCTGGCGATCGTGAACGTAGCGACCCCTCTCAAGTGGCCGCCACTGACGGCGGTCACGGCTGACCTGAGGATAGTAGCGGTGCCGGCCCCCCTCGTACGTCAGGTGCACGGTAATCGTCACCGCGGACTCCGCGTCGATACGAAACGCATACCACGCGCTGTTGTTGACGGGGCGATTTTCAGGGCGGATGACGAGGCGAAATTCGCGCGCTGCCAGTCGATCGCAACCGTTCAGACGCGCCTCGGCAAACTGATTCGTAAAACGCACCCCCTCGGGTGCGAACCGCCAGCTTTGTTTGGATTGAAGAGGGACCCGCTGTGCCGCCATCAAAGGCGACACCACAACGATCGCGACAACCGCTAGCCAACACCGTTTGGGAGAGCCTCGCATGGTCACCTACGTCGCTCTGGAGGGGGTCCGGCCCGTCGGAAAGCGGGCCTGTCCACCAATGTAAACGCCACCGCCCGGTTGTCCAAATCTACTCTTGGTCGATGCAGCGGCGCAGCGCTTTGGCACCCTCTGCGGCGAGCGCCGCCATGCGTTGCCGCTGACCCTCGGTGAGGGGATATACGGCTCTCAAAACGCCCCGGGCAGCGCCCCGCTGGGTACGCACCGTCGAGGAAATGCCAAGCGTGTTCTTCCGCTGGTCTCGTCGCTCTGGCATCCGTTCACCAGCCGCGCCGCGCGTACTGCTGCACCATTCATTCGATCAGACGAGCGACCCGCCTGACTACCAGGCCGGCGCAGCCGCCATCCGCGCGGGAGCTGATCTGGTGTGACGGGACCCCGCACTGCGCGGCCGGGCGGCCTGGTTCGGGACCTCGGTTGTCAACGCCACGCTGCGGATCGACTTGAACGACCTGGCCGCCGACGGTAGCTGGACGGTAGCTGGACGGTAGCTGGACGGTAGCGCTCTGGAAAATTCTCCATGTCAAAAAGTGGCTGACGGGGCCATCACCGACCACCGATCCACCCAGGGCAGATCCTTTCAGGTGCGTCGCTGAATCCCGCCCGCCCTGCGCCGACCATTACGCTGCCCTTCCCGGTGGGCAGGGCGGTGGCACCTCGCAGCGGAGTTAGCGCAGCAGCAACGGTTTGACATCCTGCATCGCGATCACGGCCGGCGTGTCAATCGGCCAGCTGGTGATCAACACCGGGCGGTCGCTGTCTCCGGTCGGGACCCGACCGTGTGAACCGCGGACTTGGCTGGGATCCCGATTGATCAGGTCGAACGGCGCCCGCCAGCCGAGTCTCTTCTGGAGCAACCGCCAGCCCACTTTCAACTTTCCCCGCCACCCCGGTGACCACAGCAATTCGGCCGGGTCGAAACCCGGCTTGTCATGAATCGCAACGCACCCGGCAAAATCCGGAGCGCNCCGCTCGTCCAACCAGTAGGGGTAGGCAAACCAACAGTCGGGCGCCGCAATCGCCAGTAACTCACCGGAACGCGGGTGATCGAGCCCCGCAGCCCGCAGCGCGTCGCGATCCAGCACCCGCTCCACCCCGNCGATTCCCCGCAGCAGCTTCGCGACCGCCCCGAGCGACCCAAGTTGATTGACGTAAACGTGGGCCACCTGTTGATCGCACACGGCGAAGGCGGTCGAGGCCCCCGGTTCCAGCAGTTCACCGTTTGCAGCCCGTTGGACTGCGAGCAGGCCCGCCGAGCGCAGCGCCCGATTGAGGAAGATGGGTCGCGACACCGGCTCAAACGCATAGTCCGAGAGCACCGCCACACGCATCCCGGCCGCCTGGGCCCCATCGATCAACCGGCCCGCCTGGAGATCTACCGCGCTGAGCGCCCGCTGACCTTCCGGAGACGCCGGACCAAACCGCTGGTGGTCGTAGTCCAGATGCGGGAGATAGGTCAGAACCAGCCCGTAGCGATTCTGTTCGAGGACGTGGAGCGTGGCATCAGCGATCCACCGCGAGGCCGTAATGTCGGCCGCTGGCCCCCAGAAGCGAAACAGTGGAAAGGGCCCCAAACGCGCGACCAGTTCGTCTCGGACCTCCGCCGGCTCGGTATAGATGTCGGGCGATTTGCGCCCATCGGCCCAATAGGCGGGGCGCTCCGTTACATTAAGATCGGCCGACGAATGGGTCGCGTTGCGCCAGAACAGATTGGCACTGCGCAGCGGTGGGTCACTCGTCCCAAACGCGTCGAACAGGGTCGACCCTGTGACCAGCCGCGCCGATCGTTGCCAGTTGAGGACCAGAGACAATTCCCGGAAGTACCACCCGTTNGCAACAATCCCGTGCTCTGCGGGGGTCGAACCGGTCAGCANTGTGGCCTGGGAGACACTCGTCAGGGCNGGGATCGGAGGCTGCAGCGGCACCCGCCCACCGGCTTGGCAGAGGCGGGCTAGATGCGGCGTCGCCGATCCAATCGCCCCCNCCGCCAGCCCCGCGATATTGATGATCAACAGTGGCTCAGGCATAACGACCNATTATAGATCAGCACCCGTGAACCGCACGAGACACCCGTGAACCGCACGAGAGAGGTCCGCTCCTCCCGGCGACTGCGAGCCGCTCGCTGACGGGTTCTAGACACCGCATCANCGGCTTACCGCCGCGGTCGCNGGNTGGACGACCTTTCCGACGACCGCTGTTCCCCGTATAGTAAAACTGCTGGTGACCACTCGNTCCAACACGGCCATGTCGAATCGTCGGCCATCCTAAGTGACGCCAGCCGTTGGATCACTCGGCGGACTTCCTCGGAGTCAACACAATGGTNAAAACCGCGTTCTTGTTTGGGNCCCTGCTGACGCTCAACGGCATCGCCGGATACGCGTTGGCCGATGCNAANAGTGCAACTGCCTTCATTCCGTCTGCGTTCGGTGTGGCGNTATTGCTCTGCGGTCTGATTGCGATGTTGGCCGAAAATGCACGCATGCACGCGATGCACATTTCGGCGATGGTGGGCCTGCTGGGCATCCTCGGAGCCGTCGGAAACCTGGTCCGCTCGCTGGGTAGCGAAAACTCTAGCAAACTCGCTCTGGGGATGACCGTCCTGATGCTACTCCTCAGCGTCCTCTACTTGGCGGCCTGCATTNAGTCCTTCAAGGCGGCCCGCCGCGCCCGTCAGGCCGAAGCAGATCCGTAGAGCCGCCTCCGCGACTCGGCCGGCGATCGGTGCGGCCTCTGGGGCGTCGTTCATTCGCTCGGCAATACAAAGCAAAACACATTCTGTCGCCGGTGAAACGGCGTCTCATCGGGGGGCGCGACGGCCCCCACAAGATAGCCTCCCCAGTCGGCCGCCTCGTCTCCCCAGTGGGCGGTCTTGATCTCCCGTANCGCCCGATCTCGCGGATCGCGCAGCGGCTGGTCGCGGTAGATCAGTACCGGGCTGCCGAGGCTGCAGCCGTCATCCGCCGCGGCAAAGTGAAACGACAACACATTCGCCGTCCGCAGCACCTTGGCCGGAATCGGAAACGCCACCTCCCCGTGAGCTCCCCCCTCTAAATGGCCCACCAGCTGACCGTTAAGCCGCAACTCGGTCCGCTCCGCGGGCGCCCGCGGAGGNGTCCACTGTGANGGCGGCGCCACCGTCAAACGCAGCTCGGCAGCGGCCGGTTGGCGCGGCGTCTGGANCCCGTTGGCAACCACCATCACCTGTGATCGAACCTCGTTGCTACGCGTGCTGCGGAGCGACACCGTCAGTAAACCGTCGGCCAGCGACCGCGTCTCGATCTCCGTGGAGTACAGCTTCCGACAAAANGCGTCTCCGGCCTCGGCCATCGGCGTCCAGCTCGCACCGTCGAGCGAGTACTGTAACCGCTCTCCGGGCTGCGGTTGCACCAAGTGCGCGCGCAGNTCGACCGCGCCACGCCAGACCNCGCCGACTCGCTGCGACACGAACGCGACCCGCTGTCCCAGCCCTTTGTAAAAATAGTCGAGCTGCTCGCCGCGGACTCGGTAGATCAGGTATCCCTGAGGTGACAGGTCCGGACAGAGTTGACGGGTGCGTGGATTCCACCAACACCCGGCCAGCGCTCCCCCCGTGCGGTAGGGAACTGGCCGAGATTTGTGCGCCACGACGTGAATGTCGCCGAGCAACTGCAACCGGACGTCGTGTTCGGTGGCCAACTGAAGAAATCCGGGACAGTGCTCTGTCAAATCCGATTCCGACGTGGTAACCGCGTAGGTCCCCGGCGACCGTTGGGACAGATCTTGACGAAGCCAGTCGACATGCATCGGCTGGACCACGTTGGTGGGGTACTCGAGCGGTTTGCCGCCAACCTCGACTTGGCGACGGCCGAGGTGATAGCCGATGTCAACCGAAACAAAGTGAATCCGGCCGTATTCGAACGAAAAGAACTGCGGTCCCAGGTACTCCCAGTAGAGCGCCTTGCCGCAGCGGTGATCGCCGCGAGGAAACTGGTTGAGACGATAGGAAGAGTCGGTGTGGTCTCCGGCCACGTTGTAGTGCGGCATCCGCAGGTGGTTCATGATTCCCACATAGTTGCGAAAATCTGCGTGCCCTTCCTGGGGAGGGTTCAGCAGCGCTTTGTGAAGATTCAGTAGATCACCACTATTGACGACGAACCGCGGCCGAGGCTGGAGCTCATTGACTTCACGCACAAAACGGCTGAGCCCAATCAACGAGCGCCGATTCTGCGAAACGTGGGTGTCGGTGACATGCACGAACAGGTACTCCTGTTCATCTCCCGCCGTCCGCAAGGAAAAATCAACGCGCGGCGCCAGCGGTCGGTACCAATCGCCCACGATGTCGTAACCCGCGGGACGTGTGATATAGACGAACATCGACTTGGCGTTGGGGGTCAGCGTGTAGGCGCCATCCGCATTCGTCTTGACCACACTGTAGCCGTCGGTCACCGAGACACCGGCAGCGGCGGCCCCCTCGACCCGAACGCTACCGCGAATCTGAGCGGGAACCGGAACCCCGTAGTTTGGTTTCGGCGTCTCCGCAAGTAGCGGTTTGAGAATCGTGTCGGCTGCGGCGGCGGACGGCTGCTCCGACAGGGCTGCTCTGGCGCCCCCGCCAGCGGCCAACAAAAAAATCGCCAGCAACCCACACCACACAGCCGGGCTGCGAGTCGACCGTCGATGGGTGCGGGTGCGGTCCGTTGCGCAGGTCAAACAGGTCGCAGACATTCGAGGTACGCTCTCGCTGGTTGCACCGGGTCGTCCGGCCGTTGAGAATCCCCGCCACCCCCGTCCGCGAGGGCGCGTCCCGGTAGTGTAACGCGCCGCCGATCCGAGGTGGAATCGTGACCGCCGGCGCCTCGCCCTCGTCGACCGAGGCGGGCCCGCGGACTCTTCTTCGGATGGCAACCCGAGCGATCGCCGCATCGGGTATGATGGGCCCCACTCCGGAACGGTCACCGGGAGCCATCCCGATGGCGGCAATCCAGAGTCAACGGGGACATTGCCGATTCCACGTCGGGGCCTGTGGTGCAATACGTCGAGCTCGGAAACAGCGGCTTGGAGGTCTCGCGACTCGCGCTCGGTCTCGGGTTCCGCGGCCAATCGTCGGAATCCGCCGCGCAGCGTCTGATCGAGCACGCGCTCGCCTCGGGCATCAATTTTATCGACTGCGCCAACAAATACCGGCTGCGAACCGGCGCTCCCGACGAGCACGGCAGCTCGGAGGAAATCCTTGGCCGCGTACTGGCAAATCACCGGGACGAGCTAATCATCACCACCAAAGTGGGTGCCGAGATCGGGCTCGGTCTGGACGGCGGAGGTTGCACCCGCGACAACATCTTGTCCCAGGCGGAGCACTCGCTACGGCGNTTGGGCACCGAGACGATCGACCTCTATTTGCTCCATGTGTTTGACGAGCTGACCCCACTGGATGAGACGCTGCGGGCCATGGACGACCTGGTTTCCAGCGGGAAGGCCCGTTCGATCGGATGCTGCAACTACCAGGCCTGGCAGGTCTGCAAAGCGCTCTGGACCTGCGAGAGGATGGGCGCCGCTGGTCCCGTTTGTGTCCAGAACCACTACAGTTTACTGAACCGTCAACTCGAGCGCGAGATGTTCCCGTTGTTGCAGGATCAATCACTGGGGATGATGGCCTACAGCCCGCTGGCGGTAGGCCTCTTGAGCGGTCATTACACTTCCGGGTCTGCACCTCCCGCCGGCTCCTTGTGGGAGCAACGCCGAGCGGAGTACGACGCGCTGCTACAGGGCGCAGCAGCGCGTGTTCTGGAAACCACGCAACGAACGGCCCAGCAGCGTGGTGTGACGATGCCCCAACTGGCACTCAATTGGGTACTCGCGCACCCCGAAGTGAGCGTCGCCATTTCGGGCAGCGACACGATCGCACAACTCGACGAGAATCTGGGCGCCCTGGAGTGGCAACTCACCCCCGAGGAGATGGCCGATCTCGATCAACCGCGGGTCGAACTGACCATCTGGTAAACCGGCCTTGTGACCACCTGCCTATAGACACGTTACGTCGCGCGACCGCGGATCGTCGACCAATTCACCGCTGTGCAATTGCCCGTTGAGCGTGGTTTCCCGCCAGGGACCCGCGGCGTCGAAGTAGCCACGACCGACTTTCATTTCGGTAACCAAAACACCCGGCTGATGGAGCTTCAGCCGCCCCACCCTCTGCCCATCGGGGCGAACCGCAAAACTCGCCCACCGCGACGGCCGAGTGGTGCTGTTGTTGGCGCTGATCCAGAAGTAGTTTTCCGCCGCCCGACAGCACATGGTCGCGGGAACGATGGTCTTCCAGATGTTGTATTGAGGGTCCTCCACGACGGTCCCACGAGCATTGTGAAACGACTGCAAAATGACCTCGGCCCCCAGTCGGCGGTAGCCACGATACAACTCCGGAAAACGGTAGTCGTAGCAAATCAGCAGACCGATCGTGACCCCCCGCACACGGAACGTCGTGAAGTGATCTCCGGGGGAATAATGTGCCAGGTCGAACGAGGGTGAGCGCCGCAACTCACCC
>PADE01000198.1 GCA_002702965.1 Planctomycetaceae bacterium | reverse complement strand
GGAAACCAGGATTGGTCCCAGGAAACCAGGATTGGTCCCAGGAAACCAGGATTGGTCCCAGGAAACCAGGATTGGTCCCAGGAAACAATGTTCGGCAATGCTGTATATTTGAATCTGTCGTAGCAGACGCTGAATAGAGGTCGTTGGCTAGTTTCGTCGATAGAAGCAGGTTGATTCAAGCGGGCCTGCGAGAACCGTTTCGGCGACCGCGTGAACGCGATCTGAAGCGCAACGGCCGGGCTCACTTGCCGATACCTGGGTCGTCAGACTGTGGATCGAGGAGGCCGTCTCCGGAATATTTTGTCGAAACGCGGGTTTTTCGATCGGCTCCACCCAGGCCCGGGAGTAACCTCCACTCAAAGCGATCCGAGTTCACCACCGATTGCCCTGGAAATCTGATGGGTGGTGGTTGTGGACGATACAAATGGTCCGCCGCTATCCGCCGTCTCCAAGAGGGTGCCCGCTCAAGACGTTCTGCAGAAACAGAACGTAACTGACTATCCGCCGGCGGTGATCTTCGGTGGTGGTGTGTGGGTTCTCGCCGTCCGTCATTGGCCCCAGCGGTGGTGCGTAGGTGCTCCACCGGCCCAGTTGGGTCAAAGTGTGTCGGGTAGCCATGGCATCAAAGGGGATTGCTTGCAGCATCCCGTCGACTTCGCGCGTGACCAGTTTGAACGCTTCGTCGAGCTTGCAGGCTACGAGGTAATCGCGTTCTGCTTTCTCTTGTTGTGCATTGTCGGCCTTCCAACGGATCACGGCGGTCTGCGGATTCCGCTCCACAGACCTGTATCTGCGTTGCAACTCGCGCTGGTCGATCGTCTTGCGACCGTCTCTCGTCAGGAATTCCTCACTGCGGGCCGAGAGGGTCTTGGCGACCGCATCTGCTTTGACGAGCAGATCGCGCAAGTATTGCAGGTAGCGGTAATCGTCAACGCCCTCGCGAATGGCTTCCCACGACAATGTGGGAATAGGCCCCTGCGGAGACACGCAAATTTGGCTGAGCCGGGTAAAGGGATCGCCATAGGCATTCCCGTTATCATCGGCCGTCCAGCGCTTGTTGTCGTAGTAGGCCCAAGAGGCCACACCTTTGACGCCCGTCTTGGCCGCCCAGAAACCGTATAGCGCGCGGGCAAAAGACATATTTTGATTCACGCCGTGGCAAGTGTAGGTCCAGACCTCGGCGTTGAGTTCCTCGGCCTGTTGAACCGTCTTCTGCGAGACTGCGCCCTCTCCCTGGATCCAGACATCGAAATACTTGCCCAGCACCTCCGGCGACAGGCCTGCCGTCGTAGTGCGGACCGGCAGGCCCCACGACTTGATCTTTGTCAACATGTTCTTGGCGGCTGCAGCACGCGGTCCGGTCCCCCCCGGTTCATCCGTGGCGTAAAACAGCGGTTCGGGCCACTTTCGCTTGTGCCATTCAGCAAGCATTGCCTTGAGGGTCGTCTCTGGTACTCCGCCCCATCCATAAGCGCCCGGGCGGTTCGTCAGCCATAGGACGGGTTGGCCACTCGGACACAGGCCACTGTCCCGGATCATCTGCATGGTGGTATCCAGCCCATAGGCATGACGGGGATTATCGGCGGTGTAACCGGTGTTATGGGCAAAATCGATCCGGCTACCATCGACATCGGCGTTGTTGTAGACCGTGACCGTATTCATCCCGTGCGCGACCATGTCGCGGTAATAGGCACGTCGCAGCTCTGGAGTCAAAAACTGATCGGCAAAGTACGCCTCATGGTGATAAACCAAGAATGCGGCTCTGGGAGCAGGAAGCAGCACGTCCATTACATGGATCTGCAACGGAATCTCTGCGACCGCTTTGCCCGCCACGGTGACCTGAAGTGTCCCGGCATATTTGCCGGGGAGGGTTTGAGCAGTGGTCTTCATCGTCACCCACCATGCCAGCATCTCGCGGCGGTCCACACCGCGCGGGCGAGTCAACGGCAGAAGGGCGCCCTGCACTCGACGAACGGAAGCCGCCGCGGAATTGAGCCTGGCGCCGGACGGACCGATCAGGTCACCCGTCAGACGCAGATCAACATCCTCCAGACCCCGCAACGCGTGCAGCCCCACAAACGCCGGTTCGTACTCTCCCCGGCTCATGTGAATTGCCAATCGATCGATGCGCTCGCCACGCGAGGGCATTCGCTTTTCGAACCGGCTGGTTTCCATCACCGACCGACTGAACAGGTAGAACCCCCGCGCCGTGTCGTCCTCGGACAGCACCGGATCGGATTCCCCGTTCATCTCCAGACGGACCTTGTCGAGCCACATCAATGACCAGAAATCGTTCTTGTGCCTGCGCAGAAAAATGTGGACCGTGTACTGTCGGCTGTCATTGGTCCTAAACGACACGTTGATCGGAAGCCACCCGTGCGATGAGGACCAGCCGGAACTGTAAGATCCGACCGTTCTGCCGTCGGAGGCACGGACCTCGAGCCGCAGGTCCCCGACCGACGATTGCGGCGTGGAGACCCAGGCGCCGAGTTGGTGATTTCGGTTGGGTTCCAATGCCACCGGCTGGGAGGTAATCCCCCGTTGAGGGTAGACCTCGGTGAACTTCGCCGTCTTAATCACCAAAGAAGACGTTCCGGAAAACCGGTAGCTCTCGTCTCGCTCTAAAGCCGTATTACCGTTGGGATTCCACCCGACCGGCTTGCCGTCCTGCCAGTCTTCAAAATCCGGGTTTGTCAGGCTCGGCTGTCCGAACGGTTTTTGTGGCGATGATGACGTCCCTCTCCCGGTGGGCTTCTCTGCGAATGCAACCCTCGCGAGTGGTTTCTGCCGCGGCTGAAAACCCTCGACGTACCGGACGTCGTCGTAGATCGCCAGGTCGTCAATCGACGCTCCGGTGTAAGACGAGCCCGGCGACAGTTGATCCGGTGACCAGGCAAACGGATCGACATCGGTGGCATGAATTCGGCGCGCTCCGCCGACAAAAACCGAGAACACTCCTTTGCCGAGGCCTGCCGTGAGGTCCCATGTGATGGCGTAATGTTGCCACGTGCCGTAGTACAAAAACCGTTGCGCGTTCGAGACCCACGACGTGTGCCGACCGATTTTCCAGCCAAGTACAATCCCTGCTGACCGGCCTTGCCTGGTCACTCCCAGCTCCATCCCCTGAACACCAGAAACATGAACAAGGCTGTACTTCCACTGCCCTTCACCAAACGGCTCGAACTTGGCGAAGAACTCGATCGTGCCCCGGTCCAGACCAAGATTCCCGACCACGTCATAGGCCAATTGGCTCGATGCCTGGCCACGGACTGCACGTCCCCACTTGCCGTCGGGCACCAATGCTAATCCGCGGCGCCGTACAACGCCGGTCGGTGATCCGCCGGCCAGGTCGGCATTCAATGTCTCATCGAACGATGCATAGAAGAGCAAGTCCGCGCGAGCCGGAACATTCGCTGCAACGGCAAACGAAACACATGCCACGACACGCAGCAAGCGTCTCCGCTGTTCTCGGGTTCGAACGAGCCCCAAACGACGAACTTGCATCACGATTGTCTCCTTGTTACCGCGGGAGAACAGGCATCGTCCCCGACCCGCATGCCGAGGGTGAATGTACCGCTCGAAATAGGCCCCGCCCAAGTATGCACAACTTACAGAATTGACAGCTCGTCGAGCCAAGACGAAACACGGCTGCTGTTCGAAAACCCCATCCGAGCATAACCAAACCACGGGGCATGAAACAAACAGGACACCCTGTCCCGTCACGCCTTCAACTGCGTAGCGCCAGACGAAGAGGTGTTGCCTCCTGAATCCGGCTCGGGATCACCGACGCAGGTGTCGCCGAACTGTAGAAAGCACTGCCCAACTGCGAGATCAGCCACGAGCCCCGCCTCGGCCCCACGTCGGGAGCGGGAATCGAGTCCGTATTGCGCCTGCCAGGACGAGTCCTAGTCCACCACTTTTTGAGGCGGAAGTCATGAGCATGTTCTGGCCTCCGATGTTCCTGGGGACAGGTAAGAACTTCAATCCTCACCCAGACCGCTTGTGCGGCGGAACACGTAGCGACCCCTGACACCCAGGCCAGCCGTTCCGCGATTAGGCCCAGACCGGGCCCTGCAACAGTTCGCCGACGATCGAAGCCTCGGTCGTGCGGGCATCGGTCAGCGATTCTTCTAGGTTGTTGTGTTTGTAGGTTAGCCGGGTGTGGTCCAGGCCCACTTGATGCAGAATCGTGGCGAGCAGGTCGAGGACGCTCATCTTGTCGACCTCGGCGCGGTGCCCGAACTCGTCCGTCGCTCCATGAACGTAGCCGGCCTTCAAGCCGCCACCGGCGGCCAGCGCGGTGAAGGCGTGCATATTGTGATCTCGTCCCGTGCCGCCCTGCGAAGTTGGCAAACGTCCGAATTCGCCGGCCCACACGACCAGCGTCTCGTCCAGCAGCCCGCGGCGCTTCAGGTCGGCGATGAGTGCCGCGGAAGGTTGGTCGGTAGCCGAGCAGGTTTCGGGCAGTCGTGTCTTAAGATTGGAATGGTGATCCCAAGGGTTGTGTGGCTTGTTCATGATTTGGACAAAGCGAACGCCGGCTTCGACAAGTCGACGCGCCATCAAGCACTGCGTTCCGTATTCAGTGGTAACGGGATTCTCTAGGCCGTACAGCCTCTTGGTTTCGGCGGTTTCCCTCGACAGGTCCAGATTCTTCTCCGCAGCAAGCTGCATGCGCGCGGCCAGTTCGTAGTTGCGAATGCGGGTTTCCAGATCCGATGCATGCGGGTAGCGATGGGCGTATCTCTGGTTCAGCCGGCCGATCAGTCGCAAATCGTCTCGGTCGGCCCCCGCTGGTAACTCCCGGGCAGCGTGCAGGTTCAACACGGGCGATCCCTTGGGACGAAACTCCGTGCCGCGGTACAGCGCGGGGAGCCAGCCGTTGTCCCACAACGCGGCTCCGGCCGTGTTATGCCCTTCGATATCGTGCAGGACCACGTAGGCTGGCAAGTTCTGGTTCTCGGTTCCCAGCGCATAGCCAATCCACGTGCCCAAGGTGGGCCGGCCGAACGCGAGCTTGCCCGTGAGGAATATCAGCGGTGCACCGGCGTGACAAGGATCGAAGGTGTGCATCGAGCGGATGACACACAAGTCGTCGGCGACCGACGCCAGGTGTGGAACCAATGAGGAGAACTCGATACCCGACGCGCCGTGCGGGCGAAATGGGAACGGGCTGGCCATCAGCGGCTCACGTGCACGTCCCTGCAGGCTCTCGATCCCGACATCTTTGCCGTGCTTTCGTCGAAGTTCTGGCTTCGGGTCGAACAGGTCCATCTGGCTTGGAGCGCCCGACTGAAACAGCATGATGACGCTCTTGGCCTGAGCGGGGAAATGCCCGGCTCGGGGCAGTAGGTCGATCCGTGGTTTCGACTCCCCTGCGGTGGCGGGCGCGGTTAACAGACCGTCTCGCCCGAGCAGCGATGCCAATGCCAATGAGCCGAATCCCAATCCGGAGCGCTGCAACAACAGACGGCGTGAGAACGGCATGTGATTTCTGTCCATGTCTGCATCACTCAAGCAGTGCGAAAAAATTGGTTCGAATTCGAACGTCTCTGTTTCAACGTCGCGTTACTCAACGTACAAGAACTCGCTCGAATTAAAGAGCACACGACACAAGTGCATCAGCGCCTTGCGAGCCGCTTCGGCGGCGGACGATCCGCCGCTCTGGTAGCGATTTGTTTGTTGTTGCAACAGCTCGGAGCTCCATTGGACTTCCTGGGTGTCCGGCGGGCGCGATAGCGCAACGCGAAAAGCCAGCTCGATTTGCTCGGCCGCCGAAGGTCCCGCCTGGTGCCAAACGCGGTCGGCAAAGTGCTCCGCTTGCTCCAGCGCCAAGTCGTCATTCATCATGCTCAGCGATTGCAGCGCCACGGCCGACGCGTTTCGACGACACACGCTCCCGGCGATTACCGGTTGGTCGAACACACCCAGCACCGTCAAATGGTACACGCGGCGTTGAAACAGGTAGACGCTGCGTCGCCACGTCGAGCTAAGCGTCGGGAGTTTTTCCCGATCGAAACTCGCCACCCCGTCCCGACGGTATTTCAACGGTACGGGCTGACCTCCCATGGTTGCGTCGAATCGGCCGGAAGCGGCGAGCATGGCATCGCGTATGACTTCCGATTCGAGTCGCCGGAGCCGCGCCCTCCATAGCAGGTGGTTTTCCGGGTCAATATCCCGCGGGTTCGGGTCGGTCGTCGCCAGCACTTCGCGGCGTGAGGCTTGGCGGTAGGCGGTGGACATCATGATCGTCTTGATCAGCGGCTTGATGCGCCACGCATTCTCGACGAACTCGGCAGCCATCCAATCCAGCAGTTCAGGATGTGTCGGCGCGTCACCGGACATGCCGAGGTTCTCCGAAGTCGACACAATGCCGACTCCGGTGAGATGTTGCCAAATTCGATTCACCATCACNCGGGCCACCAAGGCCGAGGCCGGTGTGTCGTGTTTTGTTAGCCAGCGGGAAAGCGCTGTGCGCCGGCCGCTGCTGCCCGGCACTGGTCTCACGAGAGACTCGAACGTCGTTGGTTCATCGGAGAGCATACCGATAAATCCGGGACGNACCTGGGGACCGGGAGTTTTGAATTCGCCTCGTTCCAGGAGATGCGTCGCCGGCGCAGGGCCGACATCGTAGACGGCCTGGATCCAGCCATGCGTTTTCACACGTTGGTTGAGTTCCGCGATCGTCTGGTTTACTTTCGCAATCGCAGCTTTGTCCTCTGCGGTCAGCGCTTGTTCGACTTCTTCACTCTTGACGGTGAGCTGGTCTCCAAACTTCTGCACCAGCCCGCGCTGCACCTCGGAACGCTTTTCAGCGGGCGNCGCAACGGCCGTCTGGGCGTCGGCACGGAGCGGTTCTGGGACCGATTTCAGCTTGGCAGCAAAAAGTTGTTGTTGGCGGATTTCTTTCACCGCCACGATGTCTGCTTTCCGCTCGGCGACCAGCTTGTTGATCGCTGCGTTGGTGGCGTCGATTTCTGCTTTCTGCGTGGCGGAGACCGCGGGGATGGCGCGCTGCTTGGGGTTCTTCCAATTCTCGACGTTAAACGCGGGTGTGATGAGCGAGAGTAGCCGATAATAGTCGCGCTGTGGGATCGGCTCGTGTTTGTGGTCGTGGCACCGNGCACATCGGAGTGTAAGTCCCAGCACGCCCGTTCCGAAGGTCTGCATCGNGTTGTGCAAGAACGACCACTTGTACTCGATCTCTTTGGCCGACTCGCTACGGTCTTCGGCGTTCCGCCAGAAGCCGGTGGCGGCCAGCGTCGCAACAATTTCGGGCGTGTACTGCTTGGCTGTTCGCCAATCGACGAGTTCGTCTCCGGCGATTTGTTCCGCGAGAAACCGATCGTACGGCTTATCGCCGTTAAAGGCCTCAATCACATAGTCGCGATACCGCCAGCGGTCTTCGATGAACCCAAAGATGCCNGTCGTGTCGCCGTCGTAGCTCACCAGGTCGGTGTATCCGACAACATCGAGCCAATGCCGACCCCAGCGCTCCCCGAAGTGAGGCGAGGCTAACAGGCGATCGATAAGTCGCTCGTACNCATTTGGCGCGGTGTCACGGAGATACGCATCCGTCTGCTCCGGCGAAGGTGGCAGCCCGATCAGATCAAAATACGCGCGACGCACAAGACGNAAGGGCCGAGCATCGGGTGACCAGGAGAGTCCATGCTTGGCGAGTTTCGCCAGAATGAAAGCGTCGATTGGGGTGCGCAATGTTTTGCGGAGCGGGCGATCGCGGTTGACGAACTGCGGCACGGANGGAGGAGTCAGCCGACGAAAGGCCCAGAACGCGTGTTCCTGTTCGTTCACTTCCGCACCCGTGTCCGCCGGCTCTGCAGTCGCTTCAACCGCGATTCCAGCCAGGCACGCCCAGAGGCTCAGGCCGAGCCAGTGACCCCGGTTTCCGACTGCGCAGGCGTGGAACGAGCGATAAACAAACATCAGATCGTCCTGTGCGGGATGTTACGACGATCGTCCGACCGCCATTGACTTGCCGGATTTGTGATCGGTCGGCATGCAGCAAACCTACGCACCATCTTAGCGAGTCCGGCTGCGAACGGCGCCTCTCGATGCTCTGTTGGGTTCGATTACCGAATACCGTTGTGATAGGGCGGGTGGCTCGCTTGCCTTGGAAATCGTGCGGATTGACGTGGTGACACCGGCTCGTCACTCCCGCGCCGTTTGGCCGACGATGTCTACCGTGGGGGATCCGTATCCGTACACCCCCTGGGCGAAGGTCGACGCGCCCGGTTTCAAGGCGGGAATCAAGTGGTATGCCGCCGAGATGATGTCGTTGGAATTTTGGCTGTACGTGGTTTGGATGTGTTGTTACGTCCCGGTTACACTTGTCACGCTGGTGAAATACAAACTGCACCGATCCGATGGTGCGGGTGTTTGATCATTACCGAAGCAATCAAACTCGGGAGAAATTGAGAAAGGTGNTTGCGGACTCTAGACCCGGACCGATCGGTGTTTGCCGACGAGCCGTGAGGGTAGCTGCACCGGTCACAGCCCGNCGCGGACTGTTGCGATCCCAGCCCCGCACTGATTCGCTGCAAAGTCGCGTTACCGTTTCCGAGGTCGGATGGAGGTCTCTATCGTGTGCCGTGTGACCGCTGGCTGCTGCTTCCTGCTGGGTGTCGCGTGCTGNGCNCTCTCGGTTACGACCGCCTTCGCAGCGGATGATGGCGCCACCCCCGCTCCCCTCGACATCCCGCCACCGCCACCGCTGGATCGGTCGACACTTCCCGACGGATGGAGTACGGCCCGTACATTGCTCGATGAAGACTTTGACGACCACCCGGCCGGCTCGTACCCCACCGGTTGGCGATTCACTCTACGGAACCCCTACAACCAGGCTCCCGACCACGAGGTAGCCGCGGTTGTCGCGACGCAGGGCCGCGGGCACGTTTTGAGGATCCGGCGGGCGTTGCGAACACAGTGGGCCGATGGACCCGGTCGTGGGCGGCTGCGCGTGCAGTACGATTACTACCAGCTACCCGGCGGCGACGGCGCCGCGATGAGTGCGAGCATTGTCGACCTTCGCGAGCGGGCGGCCCCATTCCTCGATCCACCCAAGGAGCGGGGCGCTTACCTGCAATTCACCTGGCCGGGCGGCCAAGCCCCACAGGCCGGCCAGGTCTCTGCACTCCGCTATGACAACTCCCGCATCCCCCAGGGCAGTCTGGCGGCCAACAGATGGCATCGTGTCGTGATCACCGCCGATCTCGATACCAACCAGTTCGCGTTGGATATCGACGGGAAACGGCGATCCGCTTCGATTCCCTTCATGAACAGGCCGTGGTTTCGCGAGGCGGACCAGTTGAGCTTTGATGGGCGCGAGGCGCTGATCGACAACATACTGGTACTACATCGACGGTCGAGCGCCTCCCGCACGGCGATCAAGAACTCGCTCCAGCCACCCCGCCCCTTGGTCCCTGCGCACCGCCTCCCGTCCCATCCGGTGATCGACGGGCGCGTCGACGAAGAGGCCTGGAAAGCCGCCTGGCGGACCTCGCGGTTCCTGCTCGCCGACGGAACCCCGGCTGCTGGCCCCGCGACCTCCTGTCGCGTCGGTTTCCTGGACGACTTTCTCTACATCGGTCTGCGGGTCCACGTCGATGACGCGCATCGCGCAGCGCTCACCCCTCAGGGGACCGCATTGGCCCCCGGCCGGATCGATGTGTACCTCGATCCCAGCTTCAGCCGGTACCCTTACTTGCGCCTCTCGTTCGACCCGGCCGGACACAAGGAACAATCGGTCGACCGCCCGACTTGGATGGGACTGGAGAAAAACTACGGTCCTCCACGCCCCGAGCAGTGGACCGTCAAGACCCACGTGGGCCCGGACCATTTCGAAGCTGAGATGCAAATTCCCTGGGCGGCGGTCGCCGAACATTTCGATCTCGGCAATGGACTGGGTGGCGGGACCAATTGGTGGGGACTCAACGTGGTGCGCAGCGACGGGCTGGGTTCGGCACAGGCGCTGGCCCCTTATTTCGATGACGTTCGGGACCCTAGGAGATTCGCCAAATTCGCGGGGCTCGACCAGCAGATTACCGCCCCACTCGAAAGCCGGATCGATCTTCCCGAAGAGGTGTCGACCGGCCCTCTCACCGTACCCGTCTCTCTCCGCCGGGGCAGCCGACTGCCGTCGAACACGCTGCGCGTCATGCTCACAGCCCAGGCCAACGACGGATCACAAGTGACCGCTGAACAACGGGTGACACGCAGAGGCGCCGAGGATGCGCTCGCGCAAATCCCCGTGACATTGACTCGGCCGGGAGGCTGGCGCCTGTCGGTATCGGTGTACCGTGGTGATGTCCCCCGCGATCAGGCGGGCCGCAGTCTGAGCATTGCCCACGAACGGTACGTCCGCGCGGTGCCGATCGGCCAGCTGGATCTTCGCACCGGACTGAATTATTACACGAACGAACACCTGGGCTCGGTTCGTGCGCGACTCTGGTCGGATGATCCCAAACGGGCGCGCCAGGCCCGGATCACCATCCAGAACAAGGCCGCGCAGCTGCTCTACCGCGACGAGCGGCCGGTCTCCGGGAACCGTGCCCTGTTCGCGGAGATCCCCGTTGCGAAGATGCCGTTGGGGCGACATCGTGCGACCGTCGAGTACCTCGATGCGGCCGGCACTGTTCTCGCCAAAGGAGACATCTTCGTGCAGCGCCGGCTCGCCAAACACAACGAGGTCAAGATCCGCTGGGACAACGCGCTGGTGACCGACGGTCAGGCGGTGTTTCCGCTGTACATGTACAAAACGAATGTCTATCTGGCTTCGCAACTGGGCGTCAACGCGATACTGGGAGAGAGCCGGTTCCTGTACGACGACCGGCCCGGTCGTATCCGCAAGTTGAACTTCGCCAAGGAGGCCGGGATACGTGTCATCACCTCCGAGTACAGCACGGACTTCATCCAGAACGAGATGACCGAACCGTCGAAGTTCTGGCGCCCGATTCTCGATGATGGAACCATGTTGGCCTTTTATGTCCACGACGAGCCTCGCGCGACAGAGGACCCCAAGCCGACACCCTCGCCAAATGTCGCGCGGCGCACGCGCAACATCCGCGCCATGGATCCGTACCACCCCACGTATGTCTGCCTCATTCCCAGCTGGAAGGACACCTGCGCCTTCGCGCCGATCGTCGACATTGTGGGACACGATCCCTACGCTTCTTACCTGGCGTACAACTCGCGTTACGTGGCGCAGTCGACCCGCATGCTCCGTGCGGTCACCGAGCGCCGACAGCCGATCTGGCAAGTCCTACAACCGTTTTATTTCCGAGCCTCGCGCGAACACCCCGGGCCATCGGATATCCGCCATTCGATCTGGTCGGCCATCATCCATGGGGCCAACGGAATCGGTTTGTGGGGCGTGACGGGCGGGGGTGGCCTGTCCGAGGACATCCGGGGTATCACGACGCAGCGACCCGCCTTCGAGTCTCTGCTGCGCACCGTCCAAGACGTCCGCCGCCTGGCACCGGTCATTCTCTCCACCAGCTCACCGCCACGCGTGACCGGTGACAATGTACGGGTGGCCATCATGACCCGCCTGCATGCGGGCCGCCTGTACGCATTTGTCTTGAACATGCGGACCGGGCCGGAACGCGTGGTGCTGCAGTGGCCCCTCGCCAATGGCATACTCCACGACGAACTCGCATCACAACGTCGTGTGCCGATCCGCCAGGGAACCTGCCAGCTGCGGCTGGCGCCCCAGGAAGCCCTCATCCTAAGCGTGGACACGACGGGCCCGTCAACGCCCCTCAGCCAGCTTCGCCGCGCACAGAACTAAGCCGCGAGAAGCGACCGGAGACGAGTGAAAGTGGTACAGCATGCGGCGCAGCGGTCCCACCAACCCGCCCCATCGCCGCCGCCCTGCAGACGATCCTCGACGCCTGGTCGACCCAACCCGCATCGACACGAGCGGAAATCTTGGGGATGGTGCGTACCACCGGGCGCGGGTCAGGGCAGGGGCCGTGCGAACCTGCAACTCCGTCTATTTGGGTGACTTGGGCACCCCAGCGTTCGCTGTCGGTTTGAGTTCTTCCAGCCGAGCGGGACCTTTCTCGTTAATCTCCATCAGAAAACGCACGAGGTCGAGGAACTGTTGGCGATCGGCCAATTGGTTGGCCAACCCCGGTGGCATGAGCGAGGTCACTCCTTTCTTGGTCTCTTCAATGTCGTCCTTGGAAATCTTGAGGTCTTTGCCTGTGACGGGCTCGCGCAACACGAGTGTGTTGTCGTCATCGGCAACGGGGAAACCGTTTACGATCAGTCCGTCGACGGTCACGACGACCAAAGGTTCAAAACCCTTGCGGATATGCTGCGAAGGGCGCAGCACCGAATCGACCAAGAATACATCGTTGACCCCGTCCCGTTTTGAGGCGAGATCGGGCCCCAATCGCGCTCCGGAAGTCGGTTCGTGACATTTTGCGCAGGATTGCACCGGGTCAAAGAACAACGCCGCGCCGCGTGCCGCGTCTCCGTGTTGACGAGCCTGCTGGGCCAACGCGGCCGGACGCTCTTGTGCCAATCGCCGCGCCAGCGACACCGCAGCCTGCGCCGCATCTTGCTCGGAGAGTCCCTTGATGGCTAATTCGTGGATGGACCAGTACTTGTTCGGCGACCGCCCGGTCTGCGTGATGCGAATATGTGTCACCGTCTCGGGTGCGCTCAGCTCGATCTGGGTGATGGGCTGGTCCCCACGTCCTTCGGCCACCGGGTCGCCCCAATCTCGTCCGGTATTGGACACGTGAACCTGATAAGCGCGTGGGTAATCGTCGTTGGAACCTCGAGTGTCCAAGACCAAAGACATCACCCGCATGGGCTCCGGCAGGGTGATCCGAAACCACATTCCCGGGCGTTGTACCCCTCGCGTATCCCACCGCGTTCCCGGCTTGCCATCGATGGCGGATGTCAGCGCTTCCGGATGGTGACTGGTCGCTAGTTTCCAGGCCGCTCGATTTGTCAAGGGTGGAGGATCGAAGAGTGCCAATTCACCAAGCGTCCACGGTTCATTGCGCTGCGCCGATGCGGCGCGAATCTGCTCGACATCGACATCGTCAATCAATGAAGCAGCGTTGCCGAAGCTGTTGCGAATGTAGGTCGCGACGTCGGCAATCCAGCGATCGCTGTTGCGACGCATAGGCAACATCAGGCCGCCCGCGTAGGTTTTCCCGTCGATCGGGCCAAGTAGTCCGTTGAGCAATACCCGAGTCAACCGCTCCTTGTGCCCTTGTACCCGCGGCGATCCGGCCAGCGCCGGCGCCAACATCATTCCCTCTCGATCGGGTGAGGGGCGCCCTTTTCCGTCGCGGCCGTGGCAATTGACACACAGCGTCCTGTAGGTCAATTGGCCCCGCTCGACCGCCTCGGCGAGCAGCTTGTTGCGCCGCCGCAATTCTTCGATCCGGCGTCGTTCGGTGCGGATCGCCTCCATCCGAGATCGAAATTGCGTAGCCAGNTCACGGATCGACGGGTTGGAGGCATTTGCCTCGACGATCTGATCCGCCAACGCGAGTGCCTGGGGATGTGTTCCGCGACCACTCGACAACACCACCTGGATCGCAACATCTGGATTCTCATCGTCCGCCAATCGACGAATCGCATCATCGAGCGAACGATCCTTGTTGATGACCGACTCGGCGATCCGCATCGCCGCGGCGCGGATCCGAGGATCGTGATCGCGGAACCCGGCTTTCAACAACTTCGTGTCAACGGCATTGAGCCCCTCTAGTGTCCAGAAGGCATGCAACCGTCCCAGCGGTTCCCGACCGGACAAAGCCAACCGCTTGAGGGCCGCCACGACACGGAGATTTCCGTGCAGGATGATCAGTTTCTGTGCCTCGCTTCGCCACCAACCGTTGGGGTGTGACAGGTGCGCCACCAGTTGGTCCGGTGTCTCGTCGAGCATCCTCGGTTGTGAACCCCTTTGAGTGGTTGTGTGTTCGACGCGGTAGATCCGGCCTCGGCCGNTGTTTCTCTCAAGCTCGTATTTCTTGACAATGCCGCGGAGATAAGAGCCGCGGCGCACCCAATTTCCTTCCTGGATAATTCCCCGGTACATATCCACCAGATACAGACAACCGTCGGGGCCGGTGGCACTATTGATCGGGCGAAAATTAGGGTCGCGGGCGGCGATAAATTCCTGCTTGTCGTAGGCGTTGGACACCACAATCTTGCCTCGATCGTTGGTCACTTTNGCGCGACGGATCAATCGTCCCACCGGCTCACAGATGATCAGGTCGCCGTGGAAGTCCATAGGCAGGCGGTCACCCCGAAAGATCGATTGGCCACAACTGGCCGTAAAGTGGTTCAACGTGTTGTCGGCTCGTAATCTCCCCCGCCCTCCCTGTGTGTCGGGAACATCGTCGATGGGGTAGACCTGTCGGAACCCCGGGGCCTGTTCACCGGTTAGCCGTAGATGGCCGTATACCAACGGGCGTTGGAAGTCGGCCACGGGGTTTTCACCACCCGCAAAAGAATAAAAGAGGCGCCCCACGTTGTCGTGGGTCAGGCCCCACTGACCGGAACTGCCCGGCATCCGCTCACGGATGATCTTGCCATTGGTCACTCGATAACGGAACGGGGACATCGCAGTGTACAGCCAATTGTCGATGTTCCAGATCAGTCCGCTGGGCTGATGCTCGAGGTTCCCACCACGTGGCCCGCCCTGGTGTACCAATTCCACACGATCGGCCACCCCGTCTCCATTGGTATCCTGGTAGCTCTTGAGGTCCAGCGTGTTCGTTTCACGAATGATCACGCTGTCACGCAGCGGAAGCACCATCCGAGGCAGGACCAACTTGTCGGCAAACACCGTGTGCTTGTCATACAAACCGTCGCCGTCAGTATCCTCGTGACGTGACACTCGGCTGGCCGGCGCAAACTGATTCTTTCCATCAATATCCTGCATGTATGTCCGCATCTCGACCACGTACATCCGACCATTTCCATCCCAGGCAATCGCCGAGGGTTCGTGGATATGCGGTTCCGAGAGGACTGGTACTACGCGATAGCCGGGCTGGACCTCCATCGTCTTGATCGTTTCTTCGGGAGAAAGGGGCGGCGCTTTGGAGCTCAACTGCTGTGCATTTGCGCACACCGAAAAGATCGATACCCATCCGAGCATCGTGCATATTCTGGCCATCTTTTNCTCCGCGTCATCTGCTCGCCCGACGGCGGTGTTATCCTCCCCACGATGCGGGTCTGAATCAAGACGTATGTGGCCCCGAGGGGCTTGTACACCTCGCGGGGGGGGCAAGCTTTGCGCGCTACGACTCGACAACACCGAGGTCACCGACGCGGGCGCCGCCGAAAGGTGAGAAGAGTCAGCTACGNACCTCCCCCGCGGTCCCACGCTGGGTGCAGGTGTGAGGTCANNGCCCCCNCCCGCCGCGTCGCCAGGCTCTATATTGGTGGCGTCTGGATCCGCGAAACAAACGGGCTCCACATGAGACGTCTGATAGGTTGTCTGCTGGTGATGGGGGTGGTGGGGTGTGGGGACGACCCCTCGCCGCCCGGTGATGATCCTGTTTCTATGTTGGAGAAGTGGGGAGGCTGGATCAGGCGAGATCGCCAGGGCGAAGTCGTTAACGTCTCGTTCGCGCTTCACCGCCGGGGGATGGCGGAGGTTACCGACGAGCAGCTGGTCCATCTCAAGGAGATGACCCANCTGCGGGTGCTCACCCTCGATAACACCNAGATCACCGACTCAGGGCTGGTGCGCCTCAAGAAACAAACCAAACTGCGAGGGCTCTGGCTCGACGGCACCCGGATCACCGACAACGGGTTGGTGCACCTCAAGGGAATGNCCGAACTACAGACTCTCTATCTTGGAGGTACTCGAGTCAGTTCCGCCGGCCTGGCTGATCTGAAGAAGTCCTTACCGATCTGCAAGATCGAACGTGAACCCCACACCCTTCCCGGTATCACCATTTCGCACACATTCCGTGGATCTGATATACGTCGAGACGAGGAAATAACAAAGTGATCACGAATTCGAAAAAGAATGTCTCCGCGGCTTTGCGTCTCGGCGCAAGTCTCATGCTCCTCACTTGTTCGTCGGTGCCGGCGGCTGAAAAGCCAAATGTTCTAATCATCTTCACCGACGACCAGGGCTACGCCGATCTGGCNTGCTATGGCAACGTACAAAACAAGACACCTCGGCTTAACCGGCTGGCGACGGAAGGTACGCGATTCACATCCTTCTATTCGCAAACGGTCTGCGGTCCCTCTCGTTCGGCTCTGCTTACTGGTCGGCACCCCGTTCGCAGTAAAGGCTGGGGCATGCCGGCGTCGGAAGTCACCTTCGCCGAGTTGATGCGCAAATCGGGTTATCAAACGGCCTGCATCGGCAAATGGGATGTTTCCAACCGCAAGCCGATCATCGAACGCATGCCGAANGCCCAGGGGTTTGATTACTACTTTGGTCCACTCGGGGCCAACGATGGTGGTGGAGTCACCTTTCACGAGAATAACGAACCGGCGGGCAAGACGAGAGAGATGGGAGAGTTGGTCACGCTCTACACCGACAAATCGATCGCGTACCTCAAGGAGAAACGCGACCCGGACAAACCGTTCGTCCTGTACCTCGCGCACACGATGATGCACACCATCATCAATGCTTCGGAGCGATTTCGCGGTAAGTCCGCGGGCGGCCTGTACGGCGATGTGGTCGAGGAGTTCGACTACGAGACCGGCCGTCTACTCGATACACTCGACGAGCTGGGACTGAGCGACAACACGCTGGTGATCTACACCAGCGACAACGGTCCCTGGAATCAGGAAAAGTACACGACGCGGAAAAAAGGCCACCCGGAGGGTTCCATATTTTGGGGTGAGGCCGGACCACTGCGAAACGGGAAAGGGTCGCCCTACGAAGGCGGTTATCGGCTGCCTTGTATCGTTCGCTGGCCAGGTAAGGTACCAGTGGGCCGAGTCTCCGACGCCAGCTTCGCCACGATCGACTTCATGCCGACGTTTGCCACGCTGTGCGGTTTTCAGGTGCCGGATGACCGCCGCATTGACGGCATCGATCAAACGGAACTGTTGTTGGGTAGGCGAGAAACCGGTCGCGACCACTTTTACTTCGATAACGCAGGCGTTCGACAAGGGAAATGGAAATATCTCAAGGCTCAAGCCTTCTTCTACAACTACGCGATTGAAGACGACCGCGCGAAAGTCGAAGAACTCTACGATTTGGAATCCGATCTGGGCGAGCAGACCAATCTCGCCACAAAGTTCCCCGAGAAGGTGACAGAACTACGGGCCCTGATGCGGTCGATCGAAGGATCTGGCAGACCCGCTTCCCCGCAGAAGAAATAACGCCCGGTGGTCGTCTCTGAAGATCTCATCACGGAGGACAAACGGGGGAGGCAAGCGTCTGTCAGGGACTTGCAGCGGGGCAGCAAGGTCTCCGNNCCGGCACAACTCAAACGGGAATCTGNCCCGGTAACTTAAACATCCGGGCAGCATTGCCACCTAAGATCAGCGCCTGTTCCTCTGTCGACAGCAAGTGGCGGTGTAGACGGATGTGATCGAGGGCCTGCCGATAGGTACACCACATGCCGTCGCAGTAAGGCATATCCGACCCCCACAACAGCTTTTCCGCGCCCACTTCGTCCCGCCACGCGCGTAGCATCTGCTGTCCCTCGCGGTACGGGTACTCCGGCCATTTGGCCGGCATTAACACTTCGGCATGCATACTCGGTCCCAGAACCGTTGACGCAGTCCATTTCACGGACTCGTGCTGCGCACAGCAACGCGGCTGGAACCAAAATACCAATGGCCCGCTGGGCCCGTTTCCCCCGCAGGAACCGCGACCAGCTTGACACGGCACCGACCGCGCTTGCGTTCCACGCCGCCCGCCTCAACAATCGACATCGGAAACAACTCGGCGATCTGGCCCCGGCCGCGGTGTTTCATTGACACCTCAATCGTTTCACTTGAGATCGGACTTTAGGGACCGGCACCGCAAGCGGTAGGAAATGCATGATGAACACGATGGGCGCATTTGACGGTCGAGTTTTCGGTTTCGGGATGCCACGTCTCGTGATGGGAATGGGGGCTCGACAGCAGCTCGCCGATCATGCGAAGTGGTTCGGGTCGAAAGCCTTTGTGGTCAGCGATCCAGGGGTCGCCGCCCAGCCAAGCTTCGCCGAACTCAGGCGGTCCCTTGAATCCGCCGGTCTTCAGGTCGCGACCTACACCGACGTGCTGCCGGATCCGCCGCTGCGGATTGTCCAGGATTGTGCACGGGTGGCCCGTGCGTTTGGTGCCGATGTGATGGTGGGCGTGGGTGGTGGCAGTGCTCTGGATGTAGCCAAGATTGCCGCGATCCTAAACCGACACGACGTTCCGATCGAATCGATGTTCGGAACGGATCAGACTCCCGGTCGTGGTGTCCCGACCATCCTATTACCCACAACCGCGGGTACCGGCAGCGAGGTCACCCCGATTGCCGTGCTGTCGGATGAAGATCACGAGTTGAAACGCGGGATCGTCAGCGACCATTTACTCGCAGATTATGCCATTGTCGATCCGGAGCTGTGTCTGACACTGCCCCCGGCACCCACCGCGTACACAGGCATGGACACCCTGACACACGCCATCGAAGCGTACACGAACAAGTTTGCCGTACCACTGATCGACGCCTTCGCACTGGAAGCTGCCCGACTGGTTGCATCGTGTCTGGCGCGTGCCGTCCATGATGGCCGTGATCGAGAGGCCCGCTACGGTATGGCTCTGGCCAGCCTGTTGGGTGGGCTGTGCTTGAAGTCTGTGAACACCGCCGCTGTCCACGCCTTGGCGTACCCGTTGGGCGGGCGGTTCCATGTTCCGCACGGCGTGGCGAATTCGTTACTGCTACCGCACGTCATGCGGTTCAATGCGCCGCTCGCCGCCGACCGCTACGCGGTGATCGCGGAGGCCATGGGCTACGAGGATTGCGTGGAAGCGGTCGAATCGCTGTCCGCGGATGTCGGCACCGACAAACGGATGCGTGAATTCGGTGTCGAACAGCAGCACCTGCCGGAAATGGCCAAAGCGGCGATGGAAGTCCAGCGACTACTGAAAAACAACCCACGAGAAGTCACAGAACCGGACGCTCTGGCGATTTACGAGCGCGCATGGTAGTGCGGCCCCTGAGCGCGAAAGCAACACAGCCGCTGCGCACACGCGGCTCGCCATGCACAGCGGGGTTGATCGCGGGGCTTCCTGCTGGCTGGCCCTCCCTCGAGTCGCCCCGGTCTTGACCCCACGGNTCACGCACCGGGCTTCGCCCCCGGCGCAAAAAAGCTTAAGCTATAGGTGCAGNATTCAGCAAACACCGACACAATCAGCGGCCGTTTCGGAGCAGTACTTCACCAAAGCCCTCTGAAAGGACCTGGTCCATGTTGACGCTCCTCGGCAACCGTCAGCGCAAGCGAGACTTCTGCGATGGAATCTCGCGGCGGAATTTTTTGAACATCGGTGGGCTGGCTCTAGGCGGATTAACGTTGCCAGCGATGCTTCGCGCCGAGGCTCAATCCGGCGTGCGGTCGCCGCACAAGGGTGTCATCATGATTTTCCTTGCCGGCGGGCCGCCGCACCAGGAGATGTGGGAAATCAAAACGGAGGCCCCCAGCGAAATCCGNGGTGAGTTCAAGCCGATCGGTACCAGCGTCCCAGGCATTCAGATTTGCGAGCTCTTTCCGAAGATCGCAGCCAGCATGGACAAGGTCGCCGTGATTCGGTCGCTGGTCGGATGTCTGAACGAACATTCGCCGTACATGTGCTACAGCGGCTTCTCGGAACGTGATTTCCGCGCCAGAAACCGACCCTGCATGGGTTCGTTCCTGTCGAAGATTCAGGGACCCGTCGACCGGTCGGTGCCCCCGTTCGTGAGCCTCGCGTTGAAGACGATCCACGCGCCATGGGCCAATCCGGGCGAGCCGGGCTTCCTGGGTCGTTCTTACGCTCCGTTTATGCCCGACGGCGAAGGCGCCGCGAACATGAGCCTGAACGGCATTACGCTGGATCGCCTGGGGGACCGCAGGNCGTTGCTTTCGGGTGTGGATCGTTTCCGCCGCGACATCGATGCGTTGGGCGACCTCTCCGGCGTGGATGAGTTCACCGCACAAGCACTGGGAGTGCTCACCTCGAGTAAACTCGTCCATGCGCTCGACCTGGAAAAGGAAGACGCAAAAGTCCGAGACAAATATGGCCGTGGCAGACCGATCTTCAAGAGTTCGACGCACCCGGCGAATTGGCACACGGAGCAGTTCCTGGTGGCGAGACGGTTAATCCAGGCGGGCGTCCGTTGCGTGACGTTGAACTTTGGAACGTGGGACTCACACAACAAGAACTCGGATCGAATGCGACATAATTCACCGCATGTTGATCTGGGNGTGTCGGCGCTGGTGGAAGACCTGCACGAACAAGGNATGNTGGACGACGTTGCCGTGGTTGTGTGGGGCGAGTTTGGCCGGACGCCGAAGATCAACAAGACGGCTGGCCGCGATCACTGGCCTCAAGTGTCCTGCGCGCTATTGGCCGGTGGCGGAATACGGCCGGGACAGGCGATCGGCAGCACGAATCGTTTGGGTGAGGTGCCGCACGAACGGCCGGTGCATTACCAGGACGTGTTCGCCACGCTGTATCGGAATCTCGGTATCGACGTGAGCCGCGTCACCGCGGCTGACCCCCAGGGGCGCCCCCAGTATTTGCTGGACAGACACGACGTGATTTCGGAACTGGTATGAAAGGCTGAGCTGGATCAGCGGCGGATTCTCAAGTCGTTACTTACGCGGCAACGCGGCTTGGCGCAACCTGGGCCCGCACTCCCCCAGAGTATTGAATAGTCGTGCCGATTGATGATCTCCGATTGTCGATTGTGTGAGGTGGGCGTCGGATACCGGCCATTCAGCCCTTNGCCTCGGTGTCCCGATCACAAACTNCGCGCTGGTGCAGCTTGCGGGNTTGACCCATCGGAACAAGNGCTCTNTNGTGCNNNCCTCAGTTACCGACGGGAAGCAGGCGTTACCGAACGGAAGATCGCCCACTCCCCCTCGACCCCGCGCCGGCTTACATCNGTTTTNCGCAAAACCGATCACAGCGATGTCATCATGGCGCTGACCGGTTCGCGCTCTACTTGCCTCCCACCACGGGGACACTCAGCGCGACGCGGAAGCCCAGTTCGAAGTTGCAGACGTCGGGTGCGAAGTTGCGGCGATACGCGGATCGCAAGCGGCCGGTGCCGTTGATCCAGCTCCCGCCCCGGCGCACCCGGTACGAGCCCGAGCGCGGTCCAGCCTCATCGCTGGCGGGGCCGCTGGGATACGTGCCGTAGCGGTCTTGGCACCACTCCCAAACATTTCCGTGCAGATCGTACAAGCCGAATGCGTTCGGCTTTCCTTGGCCTACCGGATGGGTTGTCCCGTTTGCGTTCCCTTTGAACCAACCGTAGGAGACTAAATCGTTCTCTTGGTTGCCAAAACTGTATGCCGTGGTCGTGCCCGCACGGCACGCATATTCCCATTCGGCCTCGGTCGGCAGTCGATAGACCCGCCCCGCTGCAATCTCTTCGCGCCGTGCCGATAAACGACGACAGAATTCCACCGCGTCTCGCCAGCTGACTCCTTCCACAGGATTGTACGCACCCTTGAAATGACTTGGGGCTGCGCCTCTCACACTCTCGTACTGCTGCTGCGTAACCTCGAACCTACTCAAACGGAAAGGTCGCGGAATCTTCACCAGATGCTGCGTTTCGCCGTGTTCACGACCCGCTTCGGACTTCGGACTGCCCATGACGAATTCACCCGGCGGAATTAAGCTCAGTTTCATTCCGATCGTGTTCGTCACATCCACAGCGCACTTCAGATGATTGGCCCAGTCCCTCTGGTGCTGCTGTGCCTGCGGACCATCGAAAGGAGCGATCGCGGGCAGCGGCGCGTGTCGTCCGACACTGCTCCGGGCGGTATCCTGGGAAGGTTCCGGCTGGCTGGGTGGAACCGGTTCGGGCTCGTCCGCAGGTGGTGTGGGTTGTGGGTTCGCGGCGACTGCGCTCGCCAGATCCCGTCGTGGAACCCGAGCGGCCGTCTGTTTCTTGTTTTCAGGTTCGGGTCGCTNCGGTCGCGTTTGCCGGTCAGCTGGGGGAAAGGCCGNGGCNGGGGTAGCGCGCTCTTCTGGCACGGCTACGCGCTTCTGTTCCGAAGCCTTCGATGGAGGCGTTTCTGTGGAAACCATCGGCGCATCAGAGACGTCGACCGACTTCGCTTCCCACTGGGTGAGCGGGTCCTTATCCGGGCCCACTNTCAAGAGGAACAGTATCAGCGCGATTCCTCCGGCAACACCCAATCCAATCCCAATCAGTTTCAGCAATCCAGTCAACCAANTTGCCTGCCCACGGTCAGCGCGGAACCCGACGGAACTTGCCGGCTGGACCGCTGTGTCGAGATTGGCCGGAACTTGGCGCGGGTCGAGGATCGGATCGTCGGTCGGTTTGTTTGGTGCGGCCTCGCCGGTTGATAACGGGAGCGGTTGGTTGGCNAAAAGTGAGNCTGCCAGCTGGGTGTCGTAGTCCGCCTTTGCCTGTTCGTTGAGCAGGCAAAGNCGCGCCGCCATGAATTCATTCAACAGTCGCTGGGACGCCTCGCTGTGGGGACCCGCGTGGAACGTCTGCACGTGCGTCATCTGCCGATCGATGGCCTTTGCGATGGCATCCGGGTCCGAGGCAAAGCGAGGAACCCCCAACAGCCGGTAATGGTCTGCCGGTTGTTCTGTCGGTGGGATGTTCAGCCACTGGAAATAGGGATCGAAATCAGCCATGGCCGGATTTTACCCAATCCGCAAGNCGAAGGAATAGAAANTAGGCAGCGGCGGTGGGAGGTCTTTTNCAGCGATTACCGNCCCCCTAAGCCATGGCAACTACGCGATTCCGGATCGAAACACCCCACCAACCCGGGGCTCTGNGATCGCCGGCGATCGGGTTNGTGTTGACTCCACTCCCGCTCGGNTTCGCGCAGGCCCCTGAGTAGGTTTCGCCGCCCGGCCACAACCCCCGCGTCACGTCGCCGGACCCTATATTGGTGGGACTGGATACGCGAAACGAAGCAACACCACAGGAGTTGCGTTGATGGTTCTCAATCCTTGGGCCACGCTCACCGACCCCCTTGCTTTCTTTGGTCTGCTGCTGCTGCTTGGATGTCTGTTACGGGGAATGCTAATGGGGGCAGCGACAGCGGCTTTCCTGGTTTTGGGGCTCAAGAAATCAANATGGGTCTGGACCTTAACTCCCGTCTTTGGCCTTGGCTGGTCNGTCTTTTTTTTTGTGTGGTTGAGGAGCTCCCCTCTCGGGTTCTCTTATTGAGTCACTCGCTCCCGCTCGGCTCCACGCGGGCGCGGGAGCTAGGCCCTAGTTCGCGCGCTACTTCGCGCCACGGTTCACCCGTGGCGCGCTGTTTCGATCGCGACATANCGCTCGCCCTTTCCAAAAAGTGCTGCTAGCCTGGTGAGGTTGTTTGTGTTGCTTTGGGGGTGCGTGTTTGATCGATCTGGGGAAGCACCTGAGCGAGTTTTCGCCACCCGTGAGTGTTTCTACCTGCGCCGACAGCAAAGGAACCNAGGTAGAAGTATCACGCGACGATCGATGCCTGTTGTATTCGTTTCATAGACAGACTGAAAAGAACAAGCATGAAGACAGGAACATGGATATCACTCTGCGTCGCTGCACTTACTTCAACCCTTCACGCGNAGGAATTGCCAAAGGTTCTGATCATTGGCGACTCGATTTCNATCGGGTACACNCCGCATACGGTGGCTACGCTGAAGGGCAAGGCTGTTGTCAAGCATCACAAAGGTAANGCTCAGCANACGGGAACGGGTCTGAAGATGCTGGATCGATGGATTGGGACCACTGAGTGGGATGTCATCCATTTCAACTGGGGGTTATGGGATCTGTGTTACCGGCATCCTGAATCAAAAGTNCAAGGGCGTCGNGACAAGATTCGCGGAACGCTGACAACATCGCTGGCGCAATACGAGAAAAACCTCGAGCAGCTGGTGAGGCGGCTGAAAAAGACGAGTGCCAAATTGGTCTGGTCGCACACGACGACCGTGCCCGCAGGCGAGGCAGGACGAAAAGTCGGCGATGATGACAAGTACAACGCTGCCGCTGCGCGTGTGATGAAAAAGCACGGTGTAATCATCAATGACTTGAATGTCGTGACCGATTCCTTTCCTGCTGCGCTCTTCACCGCGCCGGGTAACGTGCACTTTACGATAGCGGGGTCGAAGAAACTTGGGGACGCTGTGGCCGCGAAGATCACAGAGGTGCTTGGCAAATAGGGGCGCTGCTCGTGACTGCGAAAACGAACAGACGAAGGCGAGTTTTGTGTGCGGTGCGCCCGCGCGGAAATCCACAACCTGGCAAGGCAAGTAAGCGCCGACACGGGTATCACCGAACGGCCAACGTACGACCGAAGTGTAAGGTCAACCACGGGCCCCGCGCTCCCTTGCCCCACGCAGGTCCGTGAGGAGTCTTGCACCACGCACAACCTGCGCCCGATCCTGTCATGTCAGGGAACAAACCTCTCTTGTTGGTGTCGCCATGCCTGGGGAACTGAACGAGACCGAACGACGCGAGATTCCTCTCGTCTGGGGAATTTTTGTGTTCAGTCTGTTGGTTTCGCTCCTCGCTTTTTGGGTCAAACCGGACCGAGAGCGCTTTGGCATCGTTGCTCTTAGTGCAGTTCTTGCGTTTGGGTTCGGCTATGTGTTGATCAGGCACCGCCGACAGAGACGTAAACGGCTGGAGAAGGAATTTCAGAGAGACTGGGGGGACGATGTCTGACCCGGGCCCAACCAAGCGGGTGCGCAGGTCTCGCGGCCGGGCTCCATTGGGCCCGATGCGATACGGGCTAAGGATCCCACTGGGTTTCGCGCACGGGCCGGTTCGCGCTGGCGGAGTACCGATTAGTCACGAAAATTGTACTGCCGCCGGCTACTCACGTATGGTCGACGTCTTTGCTGAGGACGGGCTGCTGAGCTGAACACGCGAATTTGTCGACCGTGCATGTCCAGACACCATGGCAGGACTTCCTGACGACCGTTTCCCGTGATGTCTCCGTACTGCGGCATCGTCCAGCGCGGTTCGCAAATCCCCACCACAACGCCGCCACGATTACAAATCAGTCCGCCACCCATTACTTCCGTCTCACCGTCACCGTCCCAATCCACCAGGTCCCAGCTGGCAAATGGAAAGGGCCAGTCGAGTTTCGTTCCGCGCATGTCAAACAGCTGAGGGGCAGACCACTTGTTGGCAATCAGAAGCTGTTTACCAGGTAGATCGTTTCGCACCTTGTCGATCCTCACCCACTGTCCATCGGTCACGTCTGGCAGTTTTGAGAAGAAGGGACGCCCCGTAAGGGCATCTAGCAATGTGCCGCTGGCGTAGAAAATTTCTAGCCGGCCATCTCCATTGACGTCGCCCAGTTCGGCTTCATCGACATGATCCGAATCGCCCCCACCGCGATTAAATAGAGGATCGTAGGGCAATCGCCAGAGCACTCGGCCATCGTGGTCGAGCATCGTCGTCCCAAACGCGACCTCGTCCTTCCCGTCTCCGTCGATATCGGCAACATTCAAACAATGGGACCCCACACCGCCATCCTCAAAGAAACCGGACGCATCCCACAGATGTTCCAGATTTCCCGTGAACGCTGACAGCATCACGTCGGGGTGATTCGCGTAGCCATTCAAGATCAGCAGATCCCGAACGCCTTCACCACGCAGATTGGCAAAGAAAATACGGGCTTCTAGAGCCGCTGGGCGGCCGTTCAGGTGCGGCCACGAGATCGACCGTTTGACGTGTCCGTCACGGCCGTCGAGGACACACAGGTGCCCATCGCGCAGACACACGACTTCACATCGTCCATCCGCATCGACATCGTAAACCCGCGTTGCCACGGAATTGTAAACAAGCGGTTCTGTTTTCTGTTCGTACTCCCAAAGAAGCTTGCCGGAGAAGTCGTACGCTGCTTTGTACTGGGCATCGATACAGAACACGTAATCACATTCACCATTGCCCGTCAGGTCACCGACATTGACCTTGGAACGTGTGCCCAAAGGCCCGAAATCGAGTCCGCGGCGTAACAAGTCAATATTCGTCGACAAATAGGTCGGTCGATTGGCAAAACGCAACACGTGCGACTTGAGGGTCGCACCCTGTCGATCTACAACTCGCACCGAAAGCTCATAGCTCACCTCGGGGTCGCGCTTGAGTTGCTGCTGAAACGGCTCGAGGAGCTGTGCCTGGGCTTCGTAGGCGTGGTGATGGTAGGGTCGAGTCTGGAACACCTTCCGAAACGCCAAGCCGATCTCGCGATCCTGAATGAGTTTTCGTTTGATCGTGGGAACCGTAACTTGATCCACTTCGGTCAGGTCGATCCGGGCCGAATAGCCCAAACGTTCGTGCTGGGGGTCGTCGGGGAGATGGAGGTAGAGCCCCCATCCATATGGAATCTCATCGGGACCGGCATTGAGTTCCTTGGAAAACGTCGGAACAATCCAGATCCCGTTGGCGGGAAAGTGCCAGGGTCCAATACAGACCCATCTGCCTTCGTTGTCGGCGTCCGTCTTTCGTTTGGGCTGAGGTACGGCGTTCACCCGTACGACGAGTTGCCTCGTCTTTTCAGAATCTCGCAGCAGAGCGGCGTGCGGACTGCTCACCGGTACGATTTCCAGATAGCACAGTTGCCCCCAAACGCCCACATCAACCCGTAACTGTCCCTTCGTAACGTGGACTTTGGCACCCGTCACGACAATGAATTCGCCCCGTTGCGTTCGGGTCGGTAGCAGCAACGAGACGCCGTTGATGTAGATCGCCGTTTCCGATGCATAGGCGGCATCACCTGTCGCCAGAGACACATAATAGGTCCCGTTGGGAAGATCCTGTAGAAACGTCGTGCCCCCATCGTCGAACACAAAAGTGTCCAAACGTCGGTCCGTCACGAGTCGGCGTTCTCGGACGCCTCGATCCTTGCCAGCCGGGTTGGGCACGAACCCGTAGCCTCGGGTTGCGGAGTAAACCGTGTCTATTCCCAGTCGCACATAGCCCTCGACGGGAGCCAGCGACAGGTCGCCAAAATCGTAGCGCAGGTGCTGGCCCTCGCTGGTGGCCGCGACCGTCGATGCCGAAACGAATGCAACGACAAGGATGCTCGNAGTCGCGGCAGATCGTGTTCGACAGCAGGCGTGANAGACGCTCACGATTCTCTCCCTCTCTTGTTACCAGCGATCATCGATCTGGCACTCCACGGATTCGGCTCACTGAAGAAGATCTTTAGCATTACCAGCGACGAACAGCAATCATAAAGATCCCCTTTNCCAGCACCAAGACGACCGCGGCACGGTGAGTGCAGCTTGTGGCCCCGGTCAGGTTGCAAGAACCCAACACTCGCCATGGAACCTCGCTGGGATCGCTGATGATGGTAACTGGAACTGCATATCCCAAAGGGTCCGCACATGAAACGGCTGCTGGGTTGTCTGCTGGTCGTGAAGGTGGTGGGGTGNGGGGGGCCGGTTGCCGAGTTGGAAAGGTTGGGGGCGAAGATCGAGCGCAATGGCAAAGGCGAGGCACGGTTTCTCGATCTCTACACCACCAAGCTCTACACCACCAAGGTCACCGACGACGGGCTGGCGTAACGACAGGGACGGACTGGCTGGAAAATGCCTGCCGGACCAAGAACCAGATCAACGACTCGGAATTGGTACGGCTCGCAGAACGGGGCCGACTGAGACACTCCAATCTCAACAGAAACCGTTTCACCGACGAGGGACTTGGTTATCGTACGTGAGAATCCATGACTCCATTCGNTCCCTTGACACGATGGCACATTGCGCCCAGACTGAAATTCGACGGCCGGGTTTCGTACCCGCCTCGCGTGTCAAGAATCCAAGTGCTCGTTTTCCGTTTTTTCACCAACAAGTCGCTGCGGGGAAGAAAAGGGGACGGGGTCAAACAAGAAACTCCCCCGTCGCGTTTCGTCTCCCCCCAATATCGTCGGGCAAGTGCAATCAGCAGACGATGCGCGGTATAGTTTACTGACAGCGTCGAATGAAATCGCTCGAGACAAGTGTGGGCTGAATACTCCTTTCGCGGCGATCAGGCAGCCGTGATTTCGGTGCGTTACCCCGCAAGATATTTTCTGCCAGAACGCTTGCTNCGTTTTTCCCAAAGGAATTTGCACAATGTCGATGCCAGGTCAAACAACACGCCGTCGATTTATTCAAGGTATGGGTGTCGCCGGGGCCGCCAGCATCGTGATTCCGTCGACCCACCGAGCGCTCGGCTACGAGTCGCCCAACGAACGNCCGGTGTTTGCGACCATCGGCCTGCGAAATCAGGGCTGGGCCATCACCAACAAGTCGTTTCGCTTTGCCGATTTCGCAGCCCTGGCGGACCTCGATTCGAAGGTGCTGGGAACCAACGTCGAGAAGACGGAGAAGAGACAAGGCAAGAAACCGGACGCCTACAAAGACTATCGGAGAATCCTCGATCGGAAAGATATCGACGCGGTCATGATCGCCACGCCGGACCACTGGCACACGAAGATTGCGGTCGAAGCCATGTATGCGGGAAAAGACGTCTATTGTGAGAAGCCGCTCACGCTGACGATTGCGGAAGGAAAGTTGATCGAGAAGGTCCTCAAGGAAACGGGCCGAGTCTTCCAGGTTGGCACCATGCAGCGAACCGAATCGGGACAGCGCTTCCTGCAGGCAATCGCGCTGGTGAAAAANGGTCGCATCGGCAGGGTCAAGAAGGTGACGTGCGGCATCAACGGTATGGCGGCTTCGCCGGTGATCCCCATCACTCCGGTTCCGGAAGAACTCGATTGGGAGTTCTGGCTTGGACCAGCACCAAAAGTGCCTTATCGAGCTCTACCCGAAATTCGAAAAGGTTACGGTGGGGGCGTACCGCTCTACAGCAATGCGCACTACTCCTTCCGGAACTGGCACGAGTACTCGGGTGGAAAACTGACGGACTGGGGGGCCCATCACGTCGATATTGCGTGCTGGGCAATCGGTGCCAGCGATACGGGCCCCAGCAAAGTCACACCGCTGGAGTACACGTTGCCCGTCGAGTACAAGGATGGACATCCGGTGGTGGAAGATCAGTACAATGCCGCCACTAACTTCAAGATCCGGGCCGACATGCCCAACGACGTCGAAATGATCATCACCAGCGAAGGTGACAACGGCATTCTTTTNGAGGGCACGAAAGGCCGGCTCTTTGTCAACCGCGGCCGAATCACCGGAAAGCCGGTCGATGCCCTGAAGGACGATCCGTTACCGGAAGGGGCGATCGAAAAGGTCTATGGCGGAAAGGTCAGTGCGAACCACACCGCCAACCTGATTGAAGCCATGAAGTCGCGAAAACAACCGATTTCGGATGTCTGGACGCATAACCGCATGCTCGAAATATGCCACCTCTCGAACATTGCGATGCGTTTGGATCGAGAACTCAACTGGGACCCGGTCAAGCGGGAGATCGTCGGCGACGCGCAAGCGAACTCGTTCCTGGCCCGTGAAAACCGCAAGGGNTACGAGATCAATATTTAGTCTGCCTGCCCGTGCTAGGCGCTGTTGGTAACGGCTCGCGCGCGATCCGGTTTACCACTTGACCGAAGAGCGCCCGTCATCCCCTCGGCCGGGAGGCCACGTCATGCGCCTTGTGCACGGTGACGACGGCCCTGTGGCTCGTGGGAGGGTTGAAGCTAATGGCAGGTGATGAGTCGCTGGAAGGGTCGGAGAACACAATCGAACTCCCGGTTCGAGTCGGCCGCAAACCCGGGTTGCTGTATTCGAGCGTGCTCACAGCCGTTGGTCTTGTTGCAGTCTTTCTGGGTGCCGCGTACGGCGTCTTACTTGTCGGCGTCCCCTATCAAGATCCGACGCCGGAAATGGCTCGGCGCGAGGCCTTCTATGTCTCTGTCTCTGGTTGGATCATGGCCATTGGTGTATGCATGCTGATTTGTGGCGTCCTCGCGCTGGTGCTTGTCGCCATTTCCCGGATACTGTCACGTATCGCCGGACCGAGTCGTCCGACCTAGATTTTCGCAAAGGTCCTACGAGCACACGTTCCTGGTTCGTGCAAGACGCAGTCCGTTGGCAGGACGTCTCATTGTTCCAACTTGTGCGGCATCGCAACGGCCGCGTCGCGCAACCTTTCCGGTGTCGGTTAGAGAGCGATCGCAGACGCTCCTAGGGGTACCCAAGTGATCCCCGCACGTCTCAACCAACGGCAGCAGGCCTTGCCGAACTGCGGGATCAGCCACCAACCCCACTCCTGGCGCTGCGAGCAGGCGCGTGGGTCAGGTCTAATTCGCGAGCCACTTCGCACCGCCGGTAACCTGCGGGGCACGACCTCACGCGACCGTTTGGAAAGGCTCGCAGTGCCAAACTCTCTCCGTAACGATTCACTCGCGACATCATCGCAGATCGGCGTCTGCGCAAATTCCAAATCCCCGCCTAGCGGCAGGAGGTGAGCAGCATCAATGCTGTCATTCTCGCTTGGCAGTCGACGACTCGTGCTACTTTCGTGTGGTACGGGAATTGTTCTCTGGGCGAGGCTCGACACCGGCTGCCCGCATCACTCGATGCAGGGCGACAATTGTTTCTGGCGAGGGTCGGAAGTTACCGGGGCGGTTCCCCATGGCGATCAGAAGGGGTGTCCATCCTTGTTTATTCTGGCGATTCCAGACGGTGATGTCGGCGCCGTTCGCGGCGAGGAAGTGTACCATTTTGGTGCGGCTCTTGTAGGCCGCGCCGTGCATGGCGGTTTCGCCGTTCTGATCTCGGGCGTTGATGTTGGCGCCGAGTGTCAGCAGCAGTTTGACCGCTTCGAGGGCCTCTGGTTCGGTGCCGGCGGCCTCGTCGCCGTCCCCGATCGCGCCAACGCCTGCGGCTGCCATGAGCGGCGTGCAGTTGTCGACATTGGGGAGCAACGGGTCCGCACCCAACTCGACCAGCAAGTGCATCAGCCCGACATCGGCGGCCTCGGCTGCGAGCAGGAACGGTGTTGTATCGGTTCTGTTGAGACGGGCCCGTCCCGCGGATCGCTTCTTATGCCGCGAATTCACATCGGCTCCGCGCTCGACGAGCTTGCGCAC
>PADE01000197.1 GCA_002702965.1 Planctomycetaceae bacterium | reverse complement strand
AAGCCGTAACGAAATACGTCTTCATCTCCACCGCCACGGCACCGTAACGCACGACCAAATGGTCCCTCGACGTGTGCACGCGCTGGGCCGCTGTAAATGGCCTTGACGCCGCTGGCCACGGCATCGATCGCGCGCGTTTCCGTCAGCGGGTCGCAAGCAAAGTAGCAGATCAGGTCGGACTTGGACGCGATCACCGGCGGCTCTGCGGAGCCTCCGGATGAACAGATGGTTCCGATCACCACCCCACACAACCAGCACCGCATCGCACGTCCCCCGTTGGTTGTTCCGTCTCGGTATCGTTGCTCGGTATCGTTGCTTCCACAAATTTTTACCACAAATCACCGCGGGGGTTACCGGGGCAGCGTTGGTGACGTCTCAGACGACGTCGTGCCGCGCCGTGGTGTCTGGGGGCGGTCTGCTGGTAACCGGCTCATCCCGAGCGGGGAAACGCCGGCTGGCGTGGAAGTTCGCGCCGATCCGTGGACACTCGCGATTCGATCTGACAGCCCACCGCAGGGCGACCTGTGAGTCGGGATTTGACAACGCGGTGCAGCGACCCTAGGCTCACCGGCATTCCAGAAATTACCTGACGACGAATTCTCCCGTCGACCTCAAGAACCGCGCACGCTCTTTCTCGATCGCTTTGTGGAGCGCTGCAATTTCCTGCGGGCCGTCGGCTGAGAACCGTCTCACCGTAGCGTCAGGCTGGAATCCAGCGTGGCGCATCGGCGGGCGACGACTGTCGATCGGTCGGTGTTCAACGCACCGACCGTGCACGTCGTGCCACAATCTTCGACAGCATGTTCACGTCAATCGACCACAGGGATCGGGAACACCGCGATGAGTAATGTGCAACGATTTGGGGCCACCGGCGACGGCGCGACCGACGATACCGAGGCCCTCCGACATGCAATCCGGGACGGCGATGGAATGCTGCATTTTCCGCCCGGTAGTTACCGGATCACGCAGACAATCGAATTCAAACTCAGCGAATCCGGACCGCTGGGAATCGACGGGACCAGCGGTACGGCGCGGGTGCTGATGGCAGGTCCGGGGCCGGCGTTTCGCCTGGTCGGTACGCACCAGGGAACGGGTGACCCGAGTTCGGTGAAAGGGAATGTCTATCCCAGCCAGCGATTGCCGACGATCAGAAACATCGAGATCGAAGGGGCCCATCCCGAGGCGGATGGCATCCAACTGATCCAGACAATGCAATCCGTCTTCGAGGGGGTGCTGTTACGTCGCTGTCGTCACGGGATCCACCTGACAGAGCGCAACCGCAATGTGCTGATCAGCCATTGCCACGTTTACTACAACTCCGGAGTCGGGATCTTTCTCGACCACGTCAATCTGCATCAGATCATCATTGCCAGCAGCCACATCAGCTATAACCGGCTCGGCGGGATACGAATCGATGGCTCCGAGATACGCAATCTGCAGATCACGGGCAATGACATCGAATACAACAACCATGCCCAGCATAACACCGACGCCGAGCCAACAGCTGAAATCTACGTCGACACGACCGCGCCCGGTTCAAGCGTCAACGAAATCACGATTTCCTCGAACACCATTCAAGCTACCTCCTCGCCTGGCGGTTGCAACATCCGCATCCGCGAGGCCGCGGGTGGCAACGCTCGTCCTCCGGGATTGTGGTCCATCTCCGGTAACATCATCGGAAGCCAGGAAAACAATGTGCATCTGACAGGTTGCTACGGGGTATCCCTGAGTGGGAACTGTATCTATTCGTGTGGTAGTCGAAATCTGTTGATCGAAGACTCACGGCAGATCAACGTTGGTACCAATACCTTCCGGCGGCACACGCCGCGGATGGGCACGGGCGTTCGCATCGTACGCTCCTCGGACGTGACCGTCACGGGATGTTCGATGCTGGACGAGCACCCCGACGGCCAACCTTCGGGTGCGTCGCTACTGGAGTTGGTCGAATCCGATCGGATCAACGTCTCTGGCTGTCAGTTGATCGATGGTGTGCCGTGCGGAATCGATGCAGCGGACTGCAGTCACGTGAACATCACGGGGTGTACCATTCACGACACTCGCCAACCGAGCAAATCCCACCACGCGGTCCGTTTCACAGGCCAGGGGCGGGGCAATCTGGTCGGTCTGAACTCGATCGGTGGAACGTCCCAGTCCGCCTTGGCGCTGGAGGATACGGCGGGCGTCACTGCTGAAGCGAACGTGCTGCCAGCGGCATCTGAAGGTTGATCGTCGCACGGCGAAACGGCGGCAGCGAGTGACCGTTGACTCGATCGCGGCCGAACGACGCCGGCCACTTGCAACCGTCCGCACCCCCGGCCACCGGCGGCCTGATCCGCTTTCAAATGGGGGCGCGTCCTAGGGTTTTCCAGCGCGCTGAAAGCGCAACGAAAACAGGTCCGAGTCGAGCATCACGATCCTCAGACGGATCGGATCGCGGGCGATTGAACTCACGTCGCTGCCTTTTTTCCAGGTGACGATTCGCTTGATGTGATCACCGACGATGGGGAGACAGTCCACCAGACCATAACCGGGGATCGGTTTGCCGGAAGCATCCTGGATCTCGATACGGATGTCGCCTGCCGCACTGGTGGAATAGTTGATGGCGAGGTGTCGGCCGCTGAAACGAATCGGTTTGCTCACCAGCTCTCCACGCCGATCCGCGGCGTGGACCGATGCAAAACCGTCGGTACGGAGCACGTAGCGGCGTTCGCGAACGTAGAGGGACATCTCGCCGGGGCCGGTCGGGACCACGTTCAGCGCCGCATAGTTGGAACGATTGCCCCACTTGTCTGGATCGAGTCCGGGTCGGATGAAGGCGTGCAGGAACGTGCGGTCGTAGTGGTTGGTGCCCCGCGAGGTCATAAACATGATGTCGGTCGACGCGCCGCGATCGGCCAGGAAACGTGTGGGCAGCGCGACGTAGATATGGGGTGCCCGAAAGTACGGATGCGTGCCGCTGGTATAGAGATGTTCGCCCGCTCGATTCGGATCCATGGCTACCGGGTCAGACCAGTCGAGGAAGTCGGGAGAGACGGTGCGGCTGATCGTCCGCAAGTTGCCATGCGATGTGTTCCAGGTGCGAAAATAGCAGACGTAACACTCCTCGCTCTCGGACCAGAACGACACATTTTGTGAATCGAAGGCGAACCCACTGGATGTGATGAGCGGGGTTTCTTTCCACTTCTTCCAGTGGATCCCGTCAGCGGAGGTAAATCCAAACAGGCCGCCACCCTTGTGAACTCCCGCGAGCGCTTTGAACCGTTTGTCTCCGGTCACGCCTGGGCGACGATCGAGAAATGGACTGAAGTTGTGGGCGATCCACTTGGTATGGGCAATGATCACGTTGTTCTTGCGGGAACCGTTGACAGCGAACAGGCCGAGGTTGGGGCTGGTCCAATGCGCTCCGTCTCGGCTCTCCCAGTAGTGAGTCGTCTCACGGGAATCGCCGTCGAAGTCGGCCATTCCGCCGCGATCGTAGCGACGAAATAGATCGCCATCCTTGATGACTGTCGCATAGTGCCCCCGCGGAGTCCCTGGTAGCAGCGGGGTTGCCGTCGGTTGGTGCAGTTTCAGGCGAAGACCGTCGAGTTTATCGATTAGATAATGGTCGACGAACAGTTCACGCCGGTCGCCGATGTCGATGCCGTCTTCGGCATAGGTGGGCGCTACCGGGGCGCGCGCGGCGAGCAAGCAACCGGCGGCGAGCATGACGAGTGCGGAAATGGGACTCGGGGTACGTGCGTAGGTCATCGGTTACGTTCTCGATCGGGGCGGCACAGCTCGCTGGCGGGAAACATCCGTACTATACACAACGGGTGAGCGGACTAAATCGGTCGTCTCCCCGGATCTTGCGCGACCGCGCCGTCTTCCCGGCCCGGTCTGCGCCGCTCGTCGCCGCCCCGAGTGCTTCGAGAGTGGGGCCCTGGTAAGCTTTGGGGGACGCTCGTCGGTCGCGTCGAGGCGACGGTTTGCCATATAGTTTTCGAAGAACGGGGATATCGACATGGCCAAACCATCGCCACGGCGCGGTCTGTTCCTCTGGACGGTCGCCCTGTGGGGAGGTGCCGTCGGCATTCACTCGACCGTCGCGGGTGGCGAGCAGGAAACCGAAGTTCTCCAAATCACGGTCGGCGATCCGACCCCACTCAGCGACCTGGTGTACCAGAACACAGCGAACCTGATGATTTCCTCGGGCGGCGTTGTGGCCGCTTTCTATCCCAAACCAGGTACCTCGCGGCATTTTTTTCGTCTGTCTACCGATCGCGGGCGGACCTGGAGCGCGGAGCGAGAGGGTCCGTCCGAACTCGGTGGCGGCGCGGATTGTGGCACGCTGCGCGGTGGCGGTGTGATCATGCCGGTGGGAGAAATGCGGGCGGCGGCCGGTGGCCAAGCGGGCTGGTACGAACAAAAGTTCCTGCGTTTTACCGACGACATGAAAAACTGGCAGGTCGAACAGGCGCCGACCTACGTCCCGGATGCGGGTCCTGTGGCGCTCGACCACATCGTTTTCCCGACCTGGGCCAAGGGAAAGATGGTGCAACTGCCCAGTGGAGATCTGCTGGCGCCGGCATACAGTGCTTTCAAGGGGGATAGTTCAAGGAGACTGCGCGCCTACCTGCTCCGCTCGCAGGATTTGGGTCACAGTTGGCACTACTTTGCCACGATCGTCAATCAGCCCGAAGATCCACATCCCGAGTTGCCTGGTCAGTACCTCGGTGCCTGCGAGCCGAGTATCACCCTGTTAGCCGATGGGCGGATGCTGGCGATCGTCCGGACGCAGTACGCGCATCCGCCGGCTGAATACAAGCCGCTGGCGGTTTGCTGGTCGAGCGATCAGGGAAAGACCTGGACGAAACCGACAGCCACCCGCCCCCATTTGATGTGCATTTCGCCAACCCTGGCGACATTGGACAACGGAGTGGTGGCGTGTCAGTACGGTCGGCCCGGCTTCCACGTCGCGTTCAGCCTGGACAGCGGCCGCACATGGCAGGACCGCATCAGCTTTTCACGACAGATTGAACCGACGCTTACCGGCCAGTTCGACCTGATCAAGGTCGGGCCTCACCATTTGGTCGTCATCGGCAGTGATCTGGAGGGGACCAAGGTCTGGCCGATTTCGGTCGAACGTAGGGTGGCGTTGCCAGCGCGCGCAGCAGTGACAGGTCGTGTACTCGATGGACAGGGCCGTCCGATTGCCCGTGCGCTGGTTGAACGCGGGGTCAATCGCTATTCAGTCGACGACTGGGTCGTCGATCCGTTGGGATGGGGCCGACGGGTGCGGCGCGGAAACAACCACCCCGAGCGCAGGGTGCCGGCTGAGTATTTGCCCCGCTTGTCGTACCGCTCGATCCAGCAACTCGACGGTTACCCGACAACGCGGACCGACGACCAGGGGCGTTACGAATTTCCAGCCGTCGATGTCGGTGAATTCGTGTTGACGGTGGAGGCCGACGGGTACGCGCCTCAGCATCGCCGGATTCAGGTTGGCCCACGGTCGAAATCCGAAGAATTTGTACTCAAACCGGGGCGGCGGGTTCGCGGCCGTGTGGTCGATCCGTCGGGACGGCCGATCGGGGGTCTCTGTGTCGAGTTGAATGCATGGCATTGTCACACCGATCGGCGGGGGTATTTTCACTGGTCCGTTGGGGCGCCGGTTCCTCAGCGGGTGACGGTGCGGATTCTCAAGAAGTACAACCCGAGATACGAGGTGTTGAAAACGAGCCTGGGGATCACGCAGCTCGCTAGTGAACCGATGACCCTCAAACGCAGATAACCCCAATCGCCGTCGGATGGCATCGCGGGCGCGCATGGGCGGCTCCCCGCCNNCCGNCGGCCGAGCGTGATGGGGACCCTGGACCGCACTTTTCGCAACCCGTCAACCATTGCTCCGCTGCCGNGGAGCCTCACCAGCCAGATNCGATGACCATGCCACGACTCGACGAAATCGCAGACCTTGCACTGCAGGTGTGGGAGACCAAGACGCTGCCCGCGGAGTACCCGACCGATCTGCGGCTGCTATCGCTCGATGATGCGTACGCAATCCAGAGCAAAGTGATTGACCGACGGATCGCGCAGGGTGAACGCGTGGCCGGCTACAAGGTCGGCTGTACGAGTGACGCCATTCGTCGACAATTCGGCCTCTGTGAACCGATCTGTGGTCGGCTCATGGTGCCTCATGTCCACGACGGCGAGACGGTGCTCCGTTGGCAGGACTTCGTGCACTGCGCAATCGAACCGGAATTTGTGCTTTGTATCCGCGACGATGTCACCCACGATGTCGTCGACGAGCGGGAACTCTGCGATGCCATTGAGTGGGTGGCGCCGGGGATCGAAGTCCACCACTACAANTTCTGGTTCGGNGCTCCTACGTCACAAGAGCTGATCATCTCCAATGGCATTCACGCCGCGTTGGTCGTGGGTGAACTGCGGCAGGCGCCGACAACGGTGGCTTTTGATACACAACGCGTCGAGGTCTTTCGTAATCGCGAACGGATGGCATCGGGGACCGGCGCCGAGATCATGGGCGGTCCACTGAAGTCACTGCACTGGCTGGTCAGACATTTGCGGAAGCGAGGGGAGTATTTGCGGGCTGGCCAACTGGTTATTCCTGGATCACCCGTCGAGCTCATTTCCGTTGGCGCGAATGACCGGATCACCGCAGCATTCTCCCAACTTCAGGAGATTTCGGCGCACTTCATCGATGACTGAGGCGTTCTGGCGGTCGGGGTGACTTTGGAGCCGGTTTGGTCCAGTTCGGTAGAACCGGCTGTTCCGGATCACGACGAGCGTGGTTTTCCTTCAGAGTGGTCGGCGTGGTGGAATCTGACGAGGGGGCCGCTGATGGCTCTGCGAGCCTTGGTTTGCTAGGCTGGCGGGCACACGAGAGTAGCGAACGCGAATCCGTATAACATCGATAGAGGATCCTTAAGATGGCGAACACGCAGTCTGCGGCGAACGGTTTTTGGGGCCGATCGAAACANGGGTGGATCCTGTCATGTGGTGTCGTACTCCTCGGTGCCTGGTCTCAAACTGGTTCGGGAGAAGAGAAAAAGACGNCACCGCTCAAGGTGTTGATNGTCACNGGTGGCAGCAGCCACGACTACGACAACCAGAAGATTATTCTCTCCGAGGGCATTGCCGCCCGGGCGAACGTCACCTGGACCATTGCTCATCAGGGAGGAAAAGATCGTAATCAGAAGATTGCGCTGTTCGGGAAACCCGATTGGGCTCAAGGGTTCGATGTGGTTGTGCACAACCAGTGCTTTGGTGGTGTTACCGANGTTCCTTTTGTCGAGGGAATCGCGCGGGCGCACTACCAGGGGACGCCCGCCGTGATCATCCATTGTTCCACGCACAGCTACCGCAATGCCAAGACTGATGCGTGGCGCAAAGTGGTGGGTGTGAGTTCGTTCAGCCACGAAAAGCACCGTCCGCTGGCCGTAAAAAATCTCGCTGCTACCCATCCTGTTATGCACGGGTTCCCGAAGACCTGGAAGACTCCCAACGGAGAACTCTACAAGATCGACAAACTGTGGCCGAACTGTAAACCACTGGCTACCGCGTTTGGTGTGGATACCCAGAAAGACCATGTCTGCATCTGGACCAACCTGCACGGCAAGGGACGTGTCTTCGGCACCACGATCGGCCACCACAACAGCACAATGCGGGAGAAGATCTACCTGGATCTGGTGACGCGCGGATTACTGTGGGCCTGTGGAAAGCTCGACGAAGAGGGCAAACCGAAACCGGGTTATGGGGTCGCCGCGAAATAGGCGAACGGTTCGACAAGCTGACCCTGAACGCGGGCCCTCATTCGTGACGGCTTGTTCTCAAGCGGGTGTCAACGAGGCGCTTTGAAGTCGCCGCTGGAGGTTGCATTTCGGTCCGGGATTGTCACCCTTCGACGTTTAGGCGATCAAGTCGTGCACGATCTCACCGTAGATATCGGTGAGACGGAAGTCACGGCCCGCGTAGCGATACGTCAACCGTTTGTGATCGAGCCCCATCAGGTGCAGCAGCGTGGCGTGCAGGTCGTGAAAATGCACCTTGTCCTTGACGGCGTAATAGCCGTATTCGTCGGTTTCGCCGTACTTGAATCCGGCCTTGACCCCGCCGCCGGCCAGGAACATCGTGCAGGCGTGTGGGTTGTGATCGCGCCCGTTGCGTTTTCCTTGGGAGACCGGTGTACGGCCGAATTCGCCACCCCACCAGACGAGGGTGTCTTCCAGGAGACCCCGTTGTTTCAGATCGGTCAGCAACGCCCAGATCGGTTGGTCAACTTCCCGAGCATTGTTGGTGTGGCCTTTCCGCAAGTCACCGTGCTGATCCCATTTGTAACTATGCGACAATTGGATAAAACGAACGCCCTTTTCAGCAAAACGTCGCGCCATCAGGCATTGTCGTCCAAAATCCTTGGTCGGTTCGCTGTCCAGTCCGTACATCCGCAACGTGTCCTGGGACTCGTTGGAGATATCCTGAATGACCGGCGCCTCTGCCTGTAACCGAAAGGCGAGCTCGAATGACTCGATGCGGGATTCCAGCTCTAGGTCGGGGCCCAACTCGGCAAGACGTTTGCGGTTGATCCGAGTCAACAAATCCAGCTCCAGACGCTGCAGGCCGGTCGAGGTGTTGCCCTGAATGAAAGGAATTTGGGCGTTCGAGGAAGCGGTTCCCGCATTGCCAACGGGAGTCCCCTGATAAATCGCAGGCAGAAATGCGGCGCCCCAGTTGTTTGCACCGCCGTGCGTCAGCGAGGGGCAGATCGTGATGTAACCGGGGAGGTTTTGATTCTCCGAACCCAGCCCGTAGCTCAACCAGCTGCCCATGCTNGGCCGAATGAACGTATCGCTACCGGTGTGCAGCTCCAGCAAGGCTGCGCCATGCCGTGAGTTCGAACCGTGCACCGAATTGATAAAACAGAGTTCATCAACGAGTTTCGATAGATGGGGAAACAGTTCGCTGACGTAAAAACCCGACTGCCCATGTTGCTTAAACTGGAACGGCGACTTGAGGAGGTTGCCCGTGGCGCCGGAAACGACCCGGGGCTTGTTGAACGGTACCGGCTTGTTGTCGTCCTTTTCCAGTTGCGGTTTGTAGTCGAACGTGTCGACTTGAGAGGGTCCTCCGTGCATGAACAGGAAGATGATTCTCTTCGCCCGTGGCCGAAAATGGGATTGTCGTTCGGTCAAGCTTGACGCATTGGACGCGGCAGACAATGCACGCTCACCCATCATGCCGGCCAGCGCCAGACTTCCGAAACCGACCGCAGACTGTCGGAGCAAATCGCGCCGCGACAGCCCCGTTTGTTGTGGTCCATAGCCACCGTACAGAAGTTGGGTGCGCATGATGGTGATTGCCGATCCGGAGGGGTCTACTCGACGTACATGAAATCATTCGAAGAGAGCAGCACTCTGCAAAANCCCTGCCAGGCCTTGATGTCGGCTTCCGACGGGCCACTTCCCTGTTCCTGGGCCAGCTTGCGGGCCCGCAGAACAAACTGTCTCGCGATGTCCGATTCGTCTCCCGACGGTTGCCGTCCCAATACCAGCTGGTAGGCGGTCGCGGTCCGCCGGTCGGCTGCCCCGGAGAGCAAGCGTTGGGCGAGATGGCGTGTCGAGTTCTCGACCAAGCTGCTGTTCATCATCAGGAGAGCCTGTGGCGCAACCGTGGTCGTGATGCGGTCACCGTTGGACACCGCGGGATCGGGAAAGTCTAAAGTTTGCAGTACGTCATAGACCGAGCTACGAACCACGGGCAGATAAACCGAACGCCTGTGGTTGTCGAATTCATCAGTAATATTGGTGCCCGATCCGGTGACGTAAGCCCGGTTCTTGACCTTCAGCAAAGAACCGCCTATTGCGAGGTCGAGCCCGGGCCCTATTTGCAGCACGCTATCGCGCACCTCTTCTCCGGAGAGCCGACGGCGACGCATCCGCCACAGCAGGTTATTTTCCGGGTCTTGGCGGTCGCCTGTCGCATCGTATTGCGAGCTCATCTGGTAGGTACTAGAGAGNAGCATTGTGCGGTGCAGCGCTTTCAGTGATCCGCGCTGCCGAACGAGCTCCGAGGCCAGCCAGTCGAGCAGTTCAGGGTGCGTGGGACGTTCACCGAGTGCGCCGAAATTGTCGACGGTGGGTACCAGTCCGCGCCCGAATCGCCACCGCCAGATACGATTTACGATGACGCGACTGACGAGTGGATGATCCTTGTGTACAAGCCAGTTGGCGAATTCGAGACGCCCACTTTGCGCTTCCCCGATCGGCGTCTGATCTTCGCCGGCGAAAATGCGGGGCATCCGCCGCGGGGCGATTTCACCGAGGGTGATATGGTTGCCTCGTAAATGGACACGGATATCCGCGGGCTTGCCTTCGGTGACTCCCATGGCGACTTCGCTGCTGGGGCGGGAAGTACGCCACGTCGAAATGCGGGCTGTCAGCTCGCTGTAACGTTGACGCAATTCAGGCGGAAAGGATGCTTGCGGAAGGTCGGTCGGTGCGGAGAGCGGTGACGCGTCCGACGCAAATTCTGCCTGCAGGGAAGCAAAGGGCTTTAACGCGTCCTCCTCACCGGAATCGAGCGCGCGCTCGAGGCTGGAGGCGACCGTCTGGTAGATGGTTGCGACGTCGTCGATCGACTGTGGCGGTTTCGCCTTGAAGGCGTCTTTCAGCGGTTTCTGGAGTCGTTTCCCAAGACCGGCATCGGATTGGATTTCCGCGAGCAGTGGTGCAGCCTGCTCGACGAAACGGACGGGGTCGAGTTGGCGCAGCGACACCCACGGGCGGAATGCGACGTGTGTGTCGTGTTTCTTCTGTTCCAACTCGAGGAAGTANTTCTGCCAGTGACTTACCAATGCCATGTCGACGTGAGCCGCCGCGGCGCTGCGTGTGATGCAGAGTGGCTCTTGCGAATCAAAGGGCCACTCACCCTGGGCCGCCCACACAAGGGCCAGCTTGTCGATGTGAGGATAGACCCGCGGTGAGTCGAGCTTGAGGGTGTGTTTTCCCTTGCCGAGGTCGACACGCACCTCCGCAACCCAGCGCTGTGTGTCGGGGTACCACGATCCTGTCACCCCGGCCAGGATGGAATCGGTGACCTTTTTGCCGTCCAGCAATAGCGAGAGGGGTCGTGACTCGGCCGCCGCGTAGCGTATTTCGATCGCGTATTGGCCAGCGTGCATCACATCCAGGTCGTATTCGGCATGCGCCGCACCGCTGGAACCGATAATGCCGATCCCCTTTCCGTATCCGTCCAGAACGATGGACGTGTTNCCGCGGTGGAAGGCTTCGGCTTCGATTACCAGGTAGCCGTCGTCGACGGAAAACGGTGGATCCTGCTTGGTGGCCGCCGACAGCCCCTGGGCATCTCGGGAACGTCTCTGCAGATGTTCCACAGCGAGCGCTGCTGTGAGGTACGACTTGAGATGCGTGCGCAAGTTCACCGCGACGACCTTGCGAGCCTCCGATTTGATCATCGTGATCTCTTTCTCGGCGGCCTTGATCTGCTCGTCCAACGCCGCGAGTTCCCGCGCGCGCTGGTCGGTGACGAGTGGGCGTTCGTACCAGACCGCAACCACTTTGTGGTTTTCCATGGTCTTGGTACTTTTCAGTATTCCTGCCAGCGAGTAGTAGTCCCGTGTCGGCAGTGGGTCAAACTTATGATCGTGACACCGGCAGCACCCGAGCGTCAGGCCCATCAGCGCCTGGCCGATGGTGCTCAGTTGTTCGTCGATGATGTCCATCTGCATCTTGGTCGGGTCATCTTCCGCCAGCATCTTGGGACCGATCGCTAGGAACCCGGTGGCGATCAACCGTTCCAGGTTCGATTCGGAGTCCGCCGATTCGGGCAGTAGATCCCCGGCAATTTGCTCCTGGACGAAACGGCCATAGGCTTTGTCTTTGTTGAAAGACGTAATCACGTAGTCTCGGTAACGAAAGGCGTTCGCGTACGACAGGTTTTCATCCAGTCCATTTGAATCCGCGTAGCGCGCGACATCGAGCCAGTGCCGGCCCCAGCGTTCTCCGTACCGCGGTGATGCCAGCAGTCGATCGACAAGATGTTCATAAGCCAGTGGCGAGTCGTCCGACAAGAACGCGTCGAGCTCGTCCGGAGTGGGTGGCAGGCCGGTCAGATCGAACGTCGTGCGGCGGATCAACGTGTGTTTGTCCGCCGGGGGCGCTGGGGAAAGCCCCGCGCCTTCGAGCCGGGCGAGCACCATGTAGTCGATCGGTGACTGTGGCCATCGCGTGTTGACGACGGTTGGCAGTGGGGGTGCATCGGGCGGTTGAAACGCCCAGTAGTTACGTTGTTCGGCGCTGAAAACAGCGGCGCCTGGTCGCGGCTCGGCGCCCGCCGTCGCCGAAGCGGCGCTGCCGGAATCGGGCCACGGGGCCCCCATTTTTACCCACCGTGTCAGGTCGACGACTTGTTGTGTCGGCAACTTTTCCTTGGGTGGCATTTTCAGGAACTCGTCGTGATTGATCGCGCTGACCAGGAGGCTGCCCGCGGGATTTCCCGGTTTGACTGCCGGTCCGAATTCTCCACCCGCCAACAGTGCAGCGCGGGACTCGACGCTGAAGCCGCTCTCGGGTTCGTCGCCGCTGTGGCACTCTGCGCAATGTTCCACCAGTAGGGGGCGAATCTTCGTTTCAAAGAAGGTGATCTGCTGCGCGGTAAAGCCAGGTGGCGCTTCCTGTTGCGCATTGCAGAGTCGCGCCAATCCGCAAACGGACAGCAGATACGACAGAGCCGCGACCCGGGGCTGGCGAAGAAGTTTCATATCTGTATTAGATTTGTTGTGCCGCTGAATGTAAATGGCGGAAAGGGGAGGAGAAATCCCACTTCCGCTGCAATCGGCGTGGACCGTGGTGGACGTAATGACGCAAAACCCCATCGTTGCCGACGGGAGCCGCTCGGTCCCGCACCCAGAGGGACGCCAGAGCGCACCGGGGCTCATCGGGTGGCGCTCTCATCGCCGGTGCGAGCACTGCTAACACTGCTAACACTGCTAACACTGCTAACACCGCCATCGCAACGCAGCGGTATGGACGGGAGCATCCCAGAGTTCGAGGATTTCGGAATCGAGTCGGGTTAACGTGATCGAACATCCAGCCATGTCCAGTGAAGTGACGTAATTTCCGACCAGCGATCGACGAATGGAGATTCGCTTGTGATCCAGCAGTCGGCCGACGCAGTCGAACATGAGCGTCAATTCCATCAAAGGCGTTGCTCCAAATCCATTGACCACCAGCAGTACCTCATCGGAGCTCGTCAGGCGCAAGCCATCGAGAATGGGATCGAGCATTTGCCCCGCCAGATCATCCGCAGTTGAAAGCGCCGCCCGTTTCCTCCCTGGTTCTCCATGAATACCGACTCCCATCTCGATCTGATTGTCGGGAAGTACAAACGTCGGCGTGCCGGCGGCGGGTACCGTGCAGCTGGTGAGTGCGACACCCATCGACCCCGTATGCGTGTTCACACGTTCTGCCAGAGCCCTACAGCTTTCCAGATCTCGCCCTTGTTCCGCCGCCGCTCCCACGATCTTCTCCACGACGAGTGTCCCGGCAACCCCGCGCCGCCCGGTCGTGAAGGTGCTGTCCTCGACCGCTACGTCGTCATTGGTAATCACCGATGCCTGTACGCCAGGGTACATCTCGGCAGCCATCTCAAAGTTCATCACGTCCCCCGAGTAGTTCTTGACAATGAACAAAACTCCGGCACCACCATCGACGCGTTGCGCGGCAGCGAGCATCTGATCCGGTGTTGGGGACGTAAAGACTTCGCCGGGACACGCGGCATCGAGCATTCCGAGGCCGACAAATCCCCCGTGCAGTGGCTCGTGCCCACTACCGCCTCCAGACAG
>PADE01000196.1 GCA_002702965.1 Planctomycetaceae bacterium | reverse complement strand
GGCTCTGCGATCGCATCGCGATCATCGATCGAGGACGGATCTTGGCGCTCGATACGCTCGACGCCTTAGTCACGCAATACGGAGGCCGCTCGGAGGTGCGTGTCGAACTGGCTGACGTTGCAGTCGATACCGGGTCGCTTCCCGGAACCCTCACGGGGCACATGCTGCAATGGAAATCGGACACGCCCTTGGTGGAGCTGGCAGCTCTCGCTGCCGCAGCGGTTTCGGTGCGCAGCATCGAGATCACCCGGCCGAACCTAGAAACCGTTTTCCTCAATCTTACGGGCCATAAGTTGAGGGACTAATGCACAACGTCTTGGTGATCGCCCGCAAAGACCTGCAGCTCCTGCTGCGGGATCGGTTGGGACTGTTCTTTATCCTCGCTTTCCCAGCCATCATGGGAGTGATTTTTGGCGCCATTACCGGGTCATTTCAGACCGATCAGACGATTCTCGAAATTGCCGTGATCGACGAGGATCACTCACCGATGTCCGCGCGCTTCGTGGCGGCGCTTCTGGAAACCGGGAGCGTCCAGATCTGGAATGACGGCGAATCATCACCGTCCGATCGACAACAGGCCCTGGACCGGGTGCGGCGCGGGCGTCTCGCGGCAGCGGTCGTCCTTCCGTCAGGTTTTGGCGAGACCGCCGGCATCCCCTGGTCTGAACCGGTCGCCATCGAGGTCGGCATCGACCCGTCTCGCACGGCAGAGCGGGGAATGCTCGAAGGCCTGTTGTTGCGCGCCGCGGGCGACCTGTTCGCGGCGCGGTTGCGGGACCCGGCCGGCCGCCGAGCGTTGTTCGCCAGCAGCCGGCAGCAAATTGAGCGCGCCGATGGGCTGCCGGCCGTCACGAGGGGACTGTTGGTGCAACTACTCAACCTGCTCCAAACCGAGGCGGAGAAGGGGCTTGACCGACAGGCGACCGATGACCCGGACACTTCAAATGTCAGCGCTTTTTCCGCCGAGTTGGCATTGGCTCGGGTGGAATTCCTTCCCATCGGCCGCGAACCTGCGGTGGAAATCCGCACCGCGTGGCGCGACAAAGTCGGTTCCCGCTGGGACTTGAGTTTTCCTCAAGGAATCCTCTGGGGTGTACTCGGGTGCAGCGCCGGCTTCGCCATCAGTCTGGTCCGCGAACAGCAACAGGGCACCTTTCTTCGATTGCAAGTCGCTCCCCTGGCGCGGTCTCAGATTCTCGCCGGCAAGGCAATTGCCTGCTTTGTGACCGTGTTGACCGTCATCGCGATCATGGTGGGACTGGGGTGTGCTCTGGGCATGCGTCCCGGTAGCCCTTTCCTGCTGGCATTAGCCGCGCTCTGCATCGCCTGCTGTTTCGTCGGCATCATGCTGGTGATGTCGGTCACTGGCCGCACCGCCGAAGCGGTCAACGGCGCGGCGTGGGGAATCGGTGTCTTGATGGCAATGTTCGGTGGCGGCATGGTGCCGCTGGTCTTCATGCCCGGCTTCATGCGAACGATCAGTATCTTCAGTCCCGTCCGCTGGGCGGTCGAAGCATTGGAAGGCGCAATTTGGAGAGACTACTCAACCATGGAGATGCTCGGGCCGTGCGGCGTATTGATGGCGATCGGCTCGATCGGATTTGTGGTGGGAACCCTGGTCCTCAAACGGCGGACCGGATAATGCCTCGTGGCGGGCCCCGAGAACGTGGCGAGCGGACCCCGAAAAGGGTATTCTCAAGACGTGCCGAGACACGTGAGCGGGGCGGTCTCGGCAGGGGTTTACACCACGCGCCCCACTTCGGCCCCGAATAGGGAAATCAACGATGCGGGTCGGACAAGGCGCGTTCCAGTACGAGGTGATTTCCGATTGGGCCCAGCTTCCATCCGGATGGAGTTTTGGTTGGATCCCGGCAGTCGCGGTCGATCGTCAAGATCGTGTGTACGTCTATAGCCGCAGCGAAAACCCGATGATGGTCTTCGATCGGGAGGGTCATTTCTTGACCGCCTGGGGCAACGATGTCCTACAGGATGCGCACGGAATTTACATCGATGAAGCGGACCAGATCTACTGTACCGAACGGTTGACCCATTGTGTCCATAAGTTCAGCGTGACCGGTGAATTGCAATGGACGCTGGGTACCCCCGGAGTCCCCCGCCCCCCAGGCGTGCCTTTCAATAAGCCGACCGATCTGGCGGTTGCGCCAGACGGTTGCCTATTCGTTAGCGATGGATACGGCAACGCCAAGGTCCACAAGTTCTCACCAGACGGCCGACTGATGCTCAGCTGGGGTGAACCGGGTTCAGGCCCGGGTCAGTTTGACCTGGTACACAGCGTCTGGATTGATTCCGACTACCGCGTTTACGTCTGCGATCGCGAAAACAACCGGATCCAGATTTTCGACCGGGACGGTCATTACCAGACCGAATGGCCCGGATTCCTGCGGCCGGACAAACTCTGGTTCGACCGTGATGAAACCCTTTTCCTGGCTGAAGTCGGCCATCGCATCACGATACTCAATCGCGCCGGCGACGTACTCGCGCAATGGGGTGAAGCGGGCGAACAACCTCACCAGTTTGTCGCCTATCCCCATGGAATCTGGGGAGATCGTCACGGAGATTTCTACGTGAGTGAAGTCGGTGCTGCCGGCCAGTTAAAGAAGTTTGTCCGCCAGTAAAGCGCGGCGGCCAGCGACACGCAAATGCCCGCTAGACGCCAACAATCTATTTCCTCAACCACCCTTTTCCGCTTCCCGCAGGAGTCCCGCCATGACCCGGTTATCGAATCGCCGACGTTTTCTCAGCCAGAGTGTCTGCTTCGCGGCCGGTCTCGCCGGCAGTTCGCTGATCACATCGACGCACCGCGCGATCCTTCCCAGCGGGGGGACCGCTATCGCAGCGGACGAAAAGACCCCGGAACAGCGGCTACGTCAACTCGGTATCACGTTGCCGCCCGCCCCCCAGCCGGTCGCGGTCTACGTTCCAACCGTGCGATCGGGAAATCTCTTGTTTGCATCCGGACACGGCCCGGTCGGTGCCGACGGCAAACTCGTCACCGGTCGAGTCGGCAGTGAGCTGACGTTGCAGCAAGGATACGACGCGGCGCGTTTAACCGGGATGGTCATGCTCAGTTCGGTGCGCGCCGCGCTGGGCAACCTGGACCGGATCGCCCGTCTGGTGAAGGTCACCGGCATGGTGAACTGCACCGCCGCGTTTACCCAACAGCCGGAAGTTGTCAATGGTTTCAGTGAGCTGATGGTACAGGTATTTGGGGAGACGCTCGGCAAAGGAGCCCGCAGCGCCGTGGGAATGGGATCTTTGCCGCGAAATATTCCCGTTGAGATCGAGGCGATTTTCGAAACGCGCTGATCGTGCGGCACGCTCACCAGCGACCGGGCACGACTAGGCCTTTTCGAGAAGCGGGCCTCGGCGCGATCGTTCGTACCGGTCCCGCCACTGAGCGCTACCGTCATCAGTGTACAGTCGGGTTTGGACACCTCGTTCATAGTAGGGAACGACCCCCGGCTGGCGAGCCGGGTTGACGACAAAGTTCACACCCGCCAGGTGGTTGAAGTACATGCTGCGACCATCTGCCCAACGCGTCTCCACCAACCGCGGCGGGTCGGGGCGCCGTTTGGGTTTATCGACACGAAAGCGATCGACCGCGGACCAGTCAACGTCGTAGCCCAAACCCGGCTTGGAAGGGATCGCCGCTTTCCCGCGCGTCAACTCGATCCGCTGGGTAAGTAGATCGTGTGCGAATAATTGGTGGCAGTTGACAGCCGGCCAAGTGGCATGACTGAGGATCGCACCAAAGTGCAGCGACCACGCCGCCGTGATACCAGTGCCCACGAGTTGCAACCAGAAGGGCATGTCGGCTTCCGCCGCGACATGAGCCTGTCGAATCACACGGCTGGCGCCACCGCCAATCACAAAACCATCACAGACACCCTCACGAATGGCCACCGTCGCAGGAGGGGTTCCGTAGTGCATCGCGACCTTGACGCGGGTCGCCTTTCGAATCAACTGGTTGCCCGCGATATCCCGCTGCGGAATTGGTGTTTCGTAGATATCGGTCTGGGGAAACTCCGCGAGGTCCTTGATAATCGCCATGCCCCGTTCGGCGGTCAACAACGTGTCGTTGTAATCCATGTCGATCTTGAATTCGGCTGGCAGACCCGCCACGGCCGCCTCCATCTGCGCCCAGATGTCAAACCACGGGCGCCCCTTGGTTTTGTACGCCAAGTAACCCTGCCGGTGGGCTTCCCGACATTCCGACGCCATGTCTTCCACGGTAGTATCGATATTCCACCAGGAGAGAGGTGTCTCCTGGTAAACCTGCGACCCCAGCAGCCGATGAATGGGTACGTCGCAGGCGCGCGCGACCCCATCGAACAACGCCATCTGCAAGCCAGTCCCGAGCGAATCGTCCCACATCAGACGGGCCGCGTTTTGACCCGTGGCCTTTGCGACCGCCTCGTCGGGAACCGCCGCAGGCGTATAGTACAAGAGGGTCTCGCCGTGCCCCCGATGTCCCGACGCCAGGTGCACTGTACAGATCTCGGAGTACTCCCAATGGGGAAGTTCGCGGGCCATGTTGCGGGCTGGGGTCGCGCGAAAAGGCACCTTGACCGTGACGCGATCTATCCGCCTTACGGTCAGATCACTCACCGGCGGCGCCGGCACCGCGAGGCGGCTGCCACCCCACCCAGTGGACAGTGCGCCCACCAACCCCGCGCGCAGAAAGCGGCGGCGGGTGCGGGTGACGGGTCGTGGGGTATTGCGGAGCCGCACAGCCTTTGGAGCCCGCGGTGCGGACCGTGGAACGTTTTGGTTCAGCATCCAATCATCCACTGAAAAAAAAATGTCGCCGACGTATCGTGCTGTCATCGTAACAACCGTAGATTCCGGTCAACACCCGGTCGAACCCCCGCAGTCGGCGGACCCTCACCACGCCGCGTTCGTGGAGGGTGTCGGTTCAATGCAGAGTTTCGAGGGCCAAACGGTACTTCCAGCGCAGCGTTCCCGTCGCGGGGTGCCGCGCGGCGACGATCTGGATTTGATGCTGAGCAACCTGGATTGGTTCCGCGCCGGTTGCCGTTTCGGCGCACACCGGCAACCATTCCAGCACCACACCGTCGACCAGAATGACGCGTCCTTCCCCCGCTGCGCGCAGGGGCTGCTCGCAATCGTACGTACTGCCCAAAAAAGTGGGTTGCTGCCCAACGCGACAGGCCACGTCGAAGGTCATCTGCGCGGGATCATTATCCGCTTCGATGCTCACCGACCAGTGGCTCGTCCCGGCCATCCCAACTAACAGCGCAACCGGACCTCGCGGCCGCGGCTCAAGCGTCAGCTGCTGCAAGGGCGGACTGATCGGCCAAACCGCTCGATCGTCATCTTCACGAGATGTCAGCAGACGCGCGGCCGCACCCCGGTGACAGTAATCAATCTGCTGCGCATAGCGATCCCCAGACCAGGCAAATGTCAGACGCAGCCCACTCCCCTGTTCGGTCATAGCTTCCAGAACGGTCACGTCGACTTATTCTCCCTGTCCGACACGCCACCGCAAGAACGCGTCGAGAAACCCCTGCACGTTGCCGTCGAGCACGTCGTGAAAATTGCCCATCGTGAATCCTGTTCGCGAGTCCTTGACCCGTTGGTCGGGATGCAGAAAGTAATTGCGAATCTGCGACCCGAATCCAACCCGAGCCTTGTTCTTGTACTTTTCCGCCTCCTCGGCATCGCGTTTGTCTTCCTCGATCTGAACCAACTTGGCGCGCAACATTTTCAATGCGGTCGCCCGGTTCTTGTGTTGGCTGCGTTCGTTCTGGCATTGGACCACCACACCGGACGGCTTGTGGATCAACCGCACCGCACTGTCGGTTTTGTTCACATGTTGACCGCCCGCACCTTGGGCGCGATAAGTCTGCATCTCCACGTCGGCATCCTTGATCTCCACTTCGGTCGCGTCGTTAATCTCGGGAGTCACATCGACGGCGGCAAAACTGGTCTGGCGTTTTCCATCCGCATTGAAAGGACTGATACGGACCAGGCGGTGCATCCCGCTCTCACCTTTAAGATACCCGTACGCCATCGGCCCCCGGATCGCGACCGAGCAACTATTGAGCCCGGCCTCTTCATTGTCATTGCGGTCCAACAGGGACAGCGAGTAATCGTTCTTCTGCGCCCATAGCGTGTACATCCGCAACAGCATTTCGGCCCAGTCATTGGCATCCGTTCCGCCATCGCGCGCATTGATCGAGAGGATCGCACCGGCAGAGTCATGGGTGCCGTTGAGCAACGCTTTGAGTTCCAGTTCGTCCAGCATTTCCTCCAATCGCTGGACTTCACGCGCCACTTCATTATCGATCGACGCATCTTCGCGCGCCATCTCGAGAATCGCTTCTAAGTCGTCGGCGTCTTCAATCAATCGCTCCAGCGGAGTGATGATCGACTTGAGCGACTTGAGCGTTCCCACGACGTCCTGAGCCGTCTCCTGGTTGTCCCAGAATCCGGCAGCCGCCATGCGCGTTTCGATCTGCCCCAATTCAGACTGTTTGCGCTGGTAGTCAAAGACTGTCCCGCAGCTGGAGGATGCGTTGTTGAATCGCTTCCGATCGGTCAATCAAGTCGGCGTCCATCGAGTGTCGTCTCCGGAAACGTGTGGAGCTGTCGGGCTACGCGGCTAGAGAATATAACGCGTCGCGATACCCTGCGAAACGGAAAATCAAAACAGACATCCGGCGCACCATACCAGCGACGTGTGGGTTCAGGTCGGCGTCGAGTCGACCCGGTCTGTCTTGTGTGACGATATTTCGTCGCGCTTGTCGTCCCGTGACCGCGCGTGCAAATAGAGCTTGATCGGAACTTCACCAAACCGCAATTGGTCTCGAAAAACACTGAGCAGATAACGGCGATACGTGGCAGAAAAGGCCTGCGGGTAATTACAGATCAAGACGATCGTCGGTGGCTGGGTCCCAACCTGCGTGGCGTAGAAGATCTTGGGACGGCGACCGCGAAAAATAGGTGGTTCGTGCCGCTTCAGCGCGGCGCCAACCAGGCGATTCAACTGGCCCGTCGAAATCCTATCACGGGATTGTTTAAACAACATCTGCGCATGGTTGATCAGGGCTTTTACGTTCTTGCCCGTCTGCGCCGTGATAAAAGCGATCGGGACATGCCACATCGTCTTGAACGAATCACGCAGGTATCGGACCCATCGGTCCGTCGGCATACGACCGACCATCAGATCCCATTTATTGACAACAAACACGCAAGGCTTGTAACTTTCAGAGATATACTGGCAGAGTTGTTTGTCGACCTTGGAAACGGGGTCGTTGCCGGCAAAGAACATTAACACCACGTCCGCGCGTCGGATGCTGCGTTGCGCACGACGTGTACTGTAGAACTCCACATTGGTTTTCACCGATTTTGAGCGCCGCAGACCTGGCGTGTCGATCGCTGTGAAAATCTGATCGTCCAACTCAAAACGGACATCCACGCTGTCGCGCGTCGTGCCCGGCACTTCGCTGACGATCATCCTCTCGCCGCGAGCCAGCGAGTTGACGAGCGTGCTCTTACCAACATTGCGACGACCCACCATGGCCACCTTCATGACGGTTTCCGGTGGTTTGTCGTCGGCTTCGGAAGGATCCGGCAACCGCTGCAATATGAGATCGATCAGTTCTCGCCGATTGCGATTCTGATGGGCGCTGACGCGGACGAGTTTGCCGCGTCCGAGCCGGTAAAATTCGTCTGCTTGTGGATCCAGCTTGGGATCGTCGGCCTTACTGGCCACACAGATGATCGGCTTGTCGACGTACCGAAGTCGGCGGGCAACCTCTTCATCCAGTGGGGTCATTCCGTCACGGGTATCGACAACCAGCAGTACGACGTCGGCAATCTCCAGCGCCGCCTTGATCTGCTCTTCGATTTCCTTGGTCAGGTTATCGACATCGTTGACGCCGATTCCCCCAGTATCGATCAACTCAAAAAACCGATCTCCATCGCTGATTAGATGGGTGACGCGATCGCGAGTCACACCCTCCATGTCATCCACGACCGCCAGCCGTCGACCGGCGAGCCAATTGAAGAGACTCGACTTCCCCACATTGGGTCGGCCGACGATAACGACTTGCGGCACCGCCATGAAACCCCCACCCGATTCACAACCCTAAACGCGCAGTTCATCATAGTTCAATGCCGGCATCGGGTGAAGTTGGCGGTCCTGGCCCGGTGTGCAAAACACACAGGCTGCTTATACTGGCGCGCATCTTGGAGCCGGGTTTCCCGACCGGAGCCGGATTTCCCGACCGATGCGCGGCGGCCAGCGAACAGCCGAGGTTCGGTCGACCGAGAGAGTGACACCCGCTCCCCGGGAGCACCCCTAGTGACCACACACGGCGAAAGTTCAGATCTTCAACTGCGGCGGATTCTCGTTCAGCGACTTGAGAGTCTCCAGCGGTCCGGGGTCACCCAACTCCCCCGTATCGCGCCACCCGAAGCGGACGTGGCGGATGCGGTACGTACGCCCGAGCCGAGCTCTCTTCCACGGGAAACGGACATGCGCGCCACATCTCCAACCGGCGAACCGCGCCAATTACTGGAGTTACTCCAACAACGGGTAGCTGCCTGTACGCTATGCGACGAGCTGGCTGGTTTCCGCACGCAAACCGTGTTTGGTGTCGGTAATTCTCAGGCGAGGCTCTGTTTCCTCGGTGAAGCTCCCGGCCGGGACGAAGACCGCCTGGGAGAACCGTTCGTCGGTCGAGCCGGAAAACTACTCACCGACATCATCCAAAAGGGCATGCAGCTGAAACGCGAAGACGTCTATATCCTGAATGTGCTGAAGTGCCGCCCTCCAGGAAATCGGAACCCAACTCCCGCAGAGGCAGCCAGTTGTCGTCCGTTCTTGGAACGCCAACTGGAAATCATCCAACCCGAGTTTATCTGTTGCCTGGGGAGCGTAGCGGCTCAGAATCTGCTCCAAACGCGCGAATCAATCGGCCGGCTACGGGGCACGGTTCACCAGTTTCGGGGAATCAAGGTAGTGGCCACCTACCACCCCGCGTACTTATTGCGAAATCCGGCCGCCAAGAAAGACACTTGGGAAGACATCCAGTTGTTGATGCAGGAAATGGGAGCCACAAACGGGGGCACGCTGTAATGAGACGGCGCGACGACGGCAAACCGACGCCGAGCCAGGTCCGCACCATCGATTAGCGGCTAGCTCGCATCGGCCATCGCATCGAGCTGAAGCACCGAACGCGCCTGCTCTTTTTCGAGGAATGTCCTCCCGTATTTCACATTGACGTGATCCCAGGGCAAGCGGCCCCCCACTTCGTACGGCTCGTGCAGTGCCTGTTCGACATCGATCCCCACGTCCTCCAGAGCCTGCCACCAGCGTTGGCTGTCCATATTCTCGGTCCAACTGTCCAGCCGCGCACCACGTTTCCAAGCCAATTCGATGGCGTCCGCAGTACGGCGATCGCCACGACTGAGGACACCCTCCAACAAACTGGTCTCGACATCATGACATTTCACGTTGACCGAGCGTAGCTGCCGCTGACTCCAGAGGTATTTGTGAGCCCAGTGAAAATACTCGCGCCGTTGCATGGCGTTCCATTGATAGGGTGTGTGCGCCTTGGGAACGAAGTTCGACACGCTCGCGGTCACCGTCGGATAGCGCCCGAGTTCCTCCTTGCCGATCCGGGCGATCGTCTCGGCCATCTCGATGATGCCATCTAAATCAACCTGGCGTTCACCCGGCAACCCGCACATGAAATAGAGTTTGATGCGCTGAAAATGGTTGCGGAACGCCGTCCGGCAGCCTTGGTATAAGTCGTCGTTCTTGATTTTTTTGCGGATTTGTTCCCGCATGTCATCGCGGGCAACTTCGGGCGCCAGCGTGAGGCCGGAACGGCGATCATTTCCAATTAGCTCGGCGATGCTGCGCAACTGTTCATTGACCCGCAAACTGGGTACCGCGACACTCACCCCCAGCGGTCCGAAGACACGTTTCAACTCCAATACCAATTCTTCGAAGTGAGGGTAATCACTGCTCGAGAGTGAGAGAATCGAAATCTCGTTGAATCCCGTATTGCGATAACTCTCAAGTGCGCCGTCGACAATCGTCTGGACCGATCGAATCCGCAGCGGGCGTTTGATCACGGTGCTCTGGCAAAACCGACACTGCCAGGGACAACCGCGCATGATCTCGATCGCAATTCGATCGTGGACGCACTCCACGTAGGGAACAATGGGGCGGGTCGGCAAAGGAATCCCATCGAGATCGGCAATCACCGAGGGCTCGATTGTCTCGGGTACATCGCCACGCGTACGCTGCAAAGCCACGAAGCGACCATCTCGATACTCGGGCTCGTAAAACCGGGGGACGTAACAGAAAGGATGGGCCGCGGCCAGTTCGGCCAAGCGGTCTTCCCGGGCCTGGGGACCGCCTCGTAAAGTCCCGGTCGCGCGACGCTGCGACTCGCGCGCCGCGCGCCAAAAGTCGCAAATGATGGGCAAACTGGGCTCGCCGTCACCGGTCACGAATACGTCGACAAAAGGCGCAAGTGGCTCGGGATTCTGCGCACAGGGACCCCCGGCCACGATGAGCGGATCGTCCATCGTTCGATCGATCGAGCGCAGGGGAATCTGTCCCAAATCGAGCATCGTCAACACATTGGTCGAACAGATTTCATACTGCAGCGAAAATCCGAGGACATCGAATTCGGAGAGCGGTGTAAATGTCTCCAGGCTGTACAACGGCAATTGTTGTTGCCGTAATTGGGCCTCCATGTCAGACCACGGCGTAAACGCGCGCTCACATGCCCAATCGTGCCTCGCGTTCATCAGCGTGTACAACACCTGCAGGCCGTGGTGGCTCATTCCGATCGTATACGTATCGGGAAACGCCAAGCAGAGCTTACCGCCCACCGTGCGGTGATCCTTCTGGACCATGTTCCATTCGCCGCCCAAATACTGGGCCGGAGACTGCACGTTAGGCAATACACGTTTCTGCAACTGTCGCTTAAGCGGTTCGTTCAACATCTGCTAGGCCAACTCCACGGGTGCCGGTGCGATCACGCCCACGACCCATTCCCGTTCGAACAGGCCGACCGTGATAGCATATCGCAGATGTAGCGCACAGGAAATCTGTCTACCGGAAGCAGGTCTCCGGATTGGCGACCCGCGCGGCGAACCGTTCGACCTGGACAGAGGAGCCGGATTCCCGCCACAATACGCCGCACCGCACTCCCTCGCGAGACCCCGAGAACGGATCGCCGCAACGGCGGGCCCGCGCGGCNAGCGAGAATGGNGTATCCAGGGAAACGAGTCTCATGCGCGCACTGTTGGTCGGTAGCGCCGAACACCCTGAATTCGCGGCCGCTCGACGTTGGTTCCACAAACACCTGGAGCTGACAACGGTGCCGGGTGTCGAACTGGCTCTGGAACAATTGCGGTCCGGCGACGATCCCCGCTTCATCCTGTTGGTACAGTCTCGGCGCGATGAGATATCGCAGTTCCAGATCGAGCGGTTGCACCGCGCCGCGCCGCTGGCTCGGCTCCTCGGCCTGCTGGGAAGCTGGTGCGAGGGAGAAGTCCGCAGCGGTCGACCCTGGGCCGGTGTGAAACGCGTCTACTGGCATCAATGGACGCCACAGTTGGTGACCAGCGACATCGAGGGTCCGTCGCGGCCCGCCTCCACATGGGCTCTACCGCGCACGGCCACCAGTGCCGAACGCCTGTTGCGGTCTCGGCAAGTAGACCGGGCACCGCGAGGCGGCATGATTGGCATCAGCGCCTTGTCGTTCACCGATTTCGATACGCTGGCAGATGTCTGTAAGGTGGCCGGTTTCTCGGCCCGATGGTTAAAAGAGCCAAGAACGGTCCAGCTCGGCGATCGCGCGGCGATCCTCTGTGACGGTGGCACATCACATCGGCACGATCTGCATCGTATCGAGGAACTGATCCGCCAGTTCCCCGGGGTGCCGTTGGTTGCCATTCTCGGTTATCCCCGCCTGGAAGACCAACANCGAGCGCTCGCAGCGGGCGCCTGCGGCATCATCTCGAAGCCGTACCTAGTCGGGGATTTGCTCGACGAACTCGATCGGGCGGTCTGCTCCTCCCAANCCCTCCCTGCGCGGAGCGCCTGAGGGGGCACTGGAGCCAACGCGCTGGCCACAGCCAGCGACCGCCTGACCCTGACGACCAGCGCGGGCGGCAGCCAGTAGCCCCTTACGAGGAATCTCAAAAGGCCTGGCAATAGAGCTCGTACAACTGCGTGGCGGTCACCGGGCGGGGATTGAAACCAGCCGTCCATTGTTGGGCAGCATCCTGTGAGAGCTTGGAGAGCATTGAGCGTTCAACGCCGCAATCGGTCAATCGCTGCGGNAGACCGGCTTTCACCAGGAGTTCCGCNACCCACGCAGCCAACCGATCCACGCCCGGTTTGAAATCGCCGTTATCTGGTGAAACGCCCCGGCTCTCCATGAGTTCCAGGTACCAGCTGGCACACTGCTCCCCGTTGAAGCGAAGCACGTGCGGCAACATGAGCCCCACCGCTTGACCGTGAACAACCCCGTATTCGGCGGTCAGCGGGTTGGCGAGCGCGTGGGTCGCTCCCAGCATTGAGTTCTCAATCGCCAGACCGGCCAAACAGGCACCCATCTGCATTCCGCCTCGGGCCGCTAGGTCGCNGGGATCCTCGAATATCGTTGCGATGTTTCCCGCGAGTAGCCGCCAGGCTTCTCGGCTGAACATCCGGGACATCGCGGTGCGCGACGTGGTGACATAGGTTTCCAGGGCGTGTGCCAGCGCGTCGATTCCGGTTAGTGCGGTCACCTGAACGGGTTGCGTGAGCGTCAATACGGGATCTAACAGCGCTGCNACGCANGCCGCTTTCTTGTCACCGCAGGCCATTTTGACCTTGGTCTGGGCATCGGAGATCAAGGCAAACGACTGCGTCTCGCTGCCGGTCCCAGCCGTGGTCGGAATCGCGATCATCGGCAGCATCGGTTGCCGCGCTTTGCCGACACCCCAGTAATCCCGCATCGCCCCGCCATTGGTGTAGATAAAATTGATGCCCTTAGCGCAATCCATCGAACTGCCCCCTCCCAAACCAACGAGCAGGTCGGGATCACACGCGCGGGCAGCCTGAACCCCCAGTTGTACATCGTCGGTGGTGGGGTTCTCTCCAAAATCTTGGAACAGGGTGACTTCGATATCTGACGACCGGAGTGCATCGACCCCGCGTTGGGTGTGGCCGGCTGCGATCACACCCCGATCGCTGACCAACAACGCGCGGTGAGCGCCCGTCTGGCTTGCCAACTCGCCAAGCGAAGCGAGCCCGTCGGCACCAAAGATGATTCTCGTTCGGTGCTGAAAGTCAAAAGAATGCATAGTCTGAGAAATTCAGGCGTAGCGCCTCGAATGAAAGACAGGCGATCTGCCGCCAGCCCAAATCCAGGTCCGATTGGCCTCAGTACCACGGTCACGCAATCCGCAACGATGACGGACTTCGAATACCGACGTAGGAACTACTTGCGAACAAACGTGGCGACCGGGAGACGGACAAAACTCTCCCACGGCCGGAACACCGGCCAGACTAGTTGGACGGCAACATCTCGTCGGGTACCTGGTAGGCTCGCGACCGAAACAGAAAGTCGATGATGCTACCCTCGTGAGGCTGTAACCAGTTGAGCTTGGTGGTGGGGATGGCGCCGATATTCAACCGGTCGATATGGGTGGCGTTGGTAGCGGCTTGAATCAGGGATTCATTCTTGGTGATTACGCTCCCAACCAGAGTGGGTCCAATCCTCGCCAACATTTGCTCTTCGGGACATTCGACCACCGTTGAAAACGGGAACATGTACTCCTTCTTGGCAATTTCATTGTCGGGCGACTCGCAATGGACGATCATGGGGCGCAGGTAGGCGCAACGTTCTTGTTCGACGAGGCGCTCTCCGAACTGCTCGGTCATGTGTGTCACACCGTCTTCCTTCAGATCGGTTTCGATCATACCCCACACAGCGGGAGCCATTCCAGGAACCGTAAATGCCGCCAACCCCGCTTCCGGATCTTCAGGCGGCCTGGCTTCCACCGGGCCGACACGTTCTGAGATCGCCGCGGCGATCTCTTTGGTGTGCCGAGATGCCCAAACCCCCGAACAGTTGATACATCCACGGCCGCTATTGATGTAGATACTCTCCGCCATCAGGTCGACGTACTGCTCCCAGTCATCGACGACGTCATCGGCCAGGAGGATTTTCGAAAACCCGGGACCGTGAGCCTGTACCTTGGGGTTGCCGTGGTATCGCTCGACCGTTGGTGTGCCGCCAAAAATCATGGCTCGCTCGCAACACTCGAGCAACGCCGCACCCGGTTCCGCCTCACCGGGGTACATGCAGAACGCCTCAGGCGGAATGCCAGCTTCCACGAACGCCGCCATCATTCGAAAAGGCGTCCACGGTTCCTGAGGCCCAGGCTTGAGAACGAGTCCCAATTGGAGTGGGATGGCGGGCAGCCAAAGCGTATGCACGCCAGGCGAATTCGAGGGCAACACGGCCCCTAAGACGGGAGATTGACACTGGTAGCTGACCACCACGCCGCGATCCTCAATCCCCCAGCCACGGGAAAGTACGTCCAACGGCAAACCCCGTGTCAGACAATCGAGAATCTTCCGCATGTTCTTAAGCACAAACGAGTTCTTGGCCATATTGGCTCGACACATGTGCTCGGGAAGGCCGGTGGTGGAAGATTGCTGGTAAGCGAATTCCTCAGGCGTTTGGGTGCCATCGCCGATCGGTAAGGTCCCGGATTCGTAGTGATCCCCGGCATTTCCCAAGCGCTCAATCAGTTCCTCACAGGAGAATTCCAACAAAGCATCGCGCGCTTTTTGCGCCTGGCGCATATCGCGCTTGATGATTCCACCGTTGGCCTGATGAACCTTGGCGATCGGTTCGCCCGTCGCAAAATGTCCGACATCGGTCACCTCCAACGACTGGTATGGTTTGCCCCACCGGACGACAGGAATTTCGAGCACGGCAGTTTCTCCTGAAGAACCGGCTGTCAATCAGCGCAGTCCTCAAATGAACTGAAACAGGGTCNCGGCGCGGCGGGTCACCCCTTGTNCTGCGCCGAGAGCCTAGTAGACACCGACGGTTGTCTGTGAAGCAAAACCGTGGAACGGTCGTACCCCACTGACTCCTTCCCAGGGATACAAAGCAAAAGGTGGTTCCCGTTCGCCCTCATCCCGTTCTAAAAAGCCCGGTACAAAAAACTCATTGGTCAACGTAGTCAGTTTGACGCGGCCCGTTTCACCCATCGCAACCACCTGCGTGGGATCGTCGAAATCGACCACTTCGGTCACCGCCCGTGGTTGGGGAGCGTAGTAACTAATCTTGTAGTCTTCTTCCGCAGTAACCGGTTTGCTGCAAGCCAAGCCCATCAACGTGTTGCCGTAGGTAGGAGTCATGTAGATGCCACTCTCCGCAGGCGGACCCCCAAAAAATTCCTCGATACAGAATCGCGTCCACTGCGGCGTGAATTCGGTGCCACCAGAAAAAATCCCGGTGATTCCGGTATCGGTAAAAGACTGACCTTGCTCTTCCAACACCGTGCAGAGCGACTCCAACAACTTGGGCGTCGTAAACAGGCATTTGATGTCGTGGCCGGCGGAGAGCACCGTGAGCGCCTGATCGATGCAGTGTTTCTTGTACTCCTCCAAATGCTCCATCCAGCCTTTCTTGATCAACTTCACAACCCAGCGTGGATCCAGATCGATGCAAAAGCAGATGCCACCCCGAAACTGGCACAGGTGTTCGACCGCCAGACGCAACCGCCGTGGCCCGGATGGCCCCAACATCAACCAATTCGAGCCCTTCGGAAAGTACTCGTCGGGCAACGTCTCGCTGAACATCTCGTAGTCGATTCGGAAGTCATCAATCACCATACGACTCTTGGGAATCCCGGTGGTTCCACCGGTCTCAAAGACATACGTCGGTTTCCCGTCGAGCCCCTTGGGGACCCAGCGGCGAATCGGTCCGCCGCGCAGCCACTCATCTTCAAACAGCGGAAACTTCTTCAGATCGTCAAATTCCTTGACATCGGTGAGCGGGTCAAAATCCAACTCCGATTTCTTCTCCAACCAGAAGGGACTCCCGGTAGACGGGTGGAAATGCCACTGTACGGTCTCGACCGCGTGCGCGTTGAGCCGGTCCCTGGCCTGCTTCTGCTGTTCTTCCAGCCTTGCATCAGCCGTTGAATCGGTCGTCATACACTATGCCCTCGAAAAGCGCGTTTTGCGCGGGCAATCTTCCATCGCACACTCCACTAGGTGTGCCAGCGCGGAATCTGCCCCAGCGCGGAATCAGACCCGCCAAAATACCCCAGCCGCGAACCAATGACAAGCATAGCGACGTCGCCAACAGCGACCCGGCCGGACCGCCTCGGACCTGCGAATCGAGGTTCTACACAGATCATGCAAGGGGCGCAATTTGTACGGCGCAAACCTTGAACTCGGGGATTTTTCCATAGGGATCCAAGGCATCCGAGGTCAACACGTTTGCCGCGGCCTCGCGGAAATGGAACGGCACAAAGACGTTTCCCGGTTCGATCGATCGATCGGCACGAGCCGCTAGTTCAATCACCCCCCGCCGACTGCTGATTCGTACACGGTCGCCGTGCTCAACACCCAGGGCTTGTAAATCGCTGGGATGGATCGCCACAAACGGAGCGGGTTCCAACTGCGACAAGGCTTGGCTGCGGCGGGTCATGGTTCCGGTGTGCCAATGCTCTAGCACACGTCCGGTATTCAACACAAACGGATACTCCCGGTCGGGCAATTCGTCGGCTGGCTGGTAACGACAGGGTACGAATTTGCCTTTCCCCGAGGCGGTCGGAAAATCCTCGCCGAACAGAATCTGCGTGCCGTCACCCACCAGGGGATCGGGACAGGGCCACAGTTTCCCCGTCTCTCCCAGGTTCTCGTGTGACAGGGTTCGATAATTTTTTGTCAACGAGGCGAATTCCCGAAAGACGTCGGCCACCGTCGGGTAATCCATCGAGAGTCCGATCCGGCGCCCCACATCGCAGAGGATCGACCAGTCTTGGCGCGCCTCGCCGGGCGGCCGGAGAACCGACCGTCCGAGCTGAACGCGGCGGTCCGTATTGGTATAGGTTCCCGTCTTTTCCAGATAGCTGCTGGCCGGCAAGATGACGTCGGCGAATTCGGCCGTCTCGGTCAAGAAAATGTCTTGCACGACGAGAAAATCGAGGCGCGCCAGCGCCCGACGGACTTTGTTCAAATTGGGATCCGAGATAAACGGGTTCTCTCCCAGGATGTACATGCCGCGAACGCTGCGCTTGAGCGCGGCGCCGAGAATCTCGACGACGGTCAACCCCGGCCGATCGTCCAGCGACTTTCCCCAGGCGCGCGAAAACTTTTCTCGAACCGGGGCGTCGCCAACCGACTGGTAGTCGGGATAGACCATCGGGATCAAACCCGCATCGCTGGCACCCTGCACATTGTTCTGCCCGCGCAGGGGGTGGAGTCCCGTTCCCGGACGACCGATGTTCCCGGTCAGCAGACACAGCGAGATCAGGCATCTCGCGTTGTCGGTGCCCGTGGTGTGCTGGGAGATACCCATGCCCCAAAAGACCAGCATGCTTCCNGCCTTTCCGATCACTCGAGCGACGCGCTCGATCTCTTCTACGGCAACGCCGCAGACCGAGGCCACTTGGTCCGGTGCATAATGCTCCAACACGACCGCGCGGAGATCATCGAACCCTTCGGTGCGGGAGGCGATGAATGCCTCATCGATCAGATCTTCGCGTATCAACACGTGCATCACTGCGTTGTAAAACGCGACGTCCGTGCCGGCGCGAAGACGAACGAAATGGTCAGCGAACTGGATCAGCGGATGCTCGCGGACATCGACGACAATCAACTTGGTGCCGCGCTTGGCCGCCTGTTTGATAAACGTCGCCGCGACCGGATGATTGGCCGTTGTGTTGGAGCCCGCGACGAGCGCCACNTCGCTCTGCGCCACGTCGGCGAAGACATTGGTCACTGCCCCCGATCCAATCGTCTCCATGAGCGCCGCGACCGAAGAGGCGTGACAGAGACGGGTGCAATGATCGACGTTATTGGTTCCCCACCCCGCGCGAATCAGCTTCTGGAACAGATAGGCTTCTTCATTCGAACACTTGGCCGATCCAAAACCGGCAATTGCCGAGCTACCGAATTCAGCGCGGACAGCCTGCAGACGTCCGGCAACCAGATCCAGGGCTTCCTCCCAACTGGCTTCTCGAAAAGCGGGCAACACCTCATCGTAGTCGACGATCCCTCCCGGTTTACGGTTGGGCGGCTGGGTCGATGAAGCAACTTCTGCAGAGAGAGGCCCCTTGGGGTAATGGGAATCCCGACGGATCAGTGGTCGTGTCAATCGCTGGGGGTGTGATGCGTAGTCCCACCCGTAGCGTCCCTTGACACAAAGTCGCCCATGGTTGACCGGGCTTGCGCGGCCGTCGGCAAACACAATTTGCGGCGGGGGAGCGGTGCCCCGATCGCGACTCGAGCTCGATCCGGACGACTCTGCGGGGGACAGTGCACCGTGCGTTGTGTGGAAGGTCACCGCGCAGCCAACTCCGCAATAGGGACAAACACTGTCCACCGACCGTAGCTCGCTGCGCGGTAACAACGGCAAGTTCACCGCCCGGTCGGTCAGCGCACCGGTGGGGCATGACGCGGCACACTCTCCGCAGGCAACACAGGAGCTGCGCCCCATCGGATCGTTCAGGTCGAAGGCGATTTGGGCGCTGGATCCCTTGCCTGTTCGACCGATCACTTCATTCGATTGGACTTCGTNACAGGCGCGCACACAGCGATCACAGAGAATACATGCCTGGTGGTCGACCGCGATTACGGGCGAGGAGACGTCGGTCGGTCGGCGGACCGTCTCTAACGCGGGGCCGCGCCACACGGGAACACTTCCGGCGGGGCCAGTCGATCCCGATGGACGTTCCGGCAAGATCCCGCCCGCGCGTCCCAGCGCTTCCAGTTCGCAATCCCCCGTGGTCCGTTCGCGCTCGCAGGGTAGGGGGTGTTCCCGGAGCAACAATTCCAGTAGGCCACCACGGTGCCCGCGGACCGTCGCCGAATCGGTTTGTACTTCCATCCCCGCTTCGCAGGCNCGTACGCAAGAGGCCGCCAACACGCGTTCACCCACATCGACGACGCACAGCCGACAGACCCCNACCGGGGTCACGTGCGGCTGATGACAAAGCGTGGGAATTTCGATACCGACGCGCTCGGCAGCCTGCCAGATCGTTGTGCCAGTAGGCACGCGGACGGGCCGGCCATCGATGACCAGTTGAACGCTCTGCATCCGGGGCACCTCTAGCGGGGTGTTTCATCTGGAAAATGGCGAAGCATCGACTCGATCGGATTCAGCGCAACCTGACCCAACCCGCAAATTGATGTCTGTTGCAGCGTATCCGCAAGCGGGGCAAGTTCCTCCAACGCTCCCGACGGAACACTGCCACCCATCACACCTTCCAACAGTTCCACCGCGCGGCGACTACCGAGTCGGCAGGGTACGCACTTGCCACACGATTCGTTACGGAAAAAGCGAACCAGGTTGGTGGCCAGTGAAAACAGATCACGGCCCTCTCCAAGGACCATCACCGCACCGGTCCCCAGCATGCTGCCCGCATCGCGCATCGCCGTAAAATCGAGCGCTGTGTGGGCCCGCGATGCGGGGAGAAAATTCGAACTCGCCCCCCCCGGCAAGAAGGCTTTGAGGGCCACTCCACTGCGCATCCCTCCGGCGCGCTCGATCACCTCGTGAACGGAAGTGCCGATGGGGATTTCATAGACACCCGGTCGCTCAACGTCACCGGAGATCGAAACGAACTTGAGTCCCCAAAAGTCGTCCTTCCCGACCTCCCGCCACCAGTCGCTGCCACGGCACACGATCGCGGTTGCCAGCGCTAGGGTCTCCACGTTGTTAATCAGCGTGGGACAACCTCGCAGACCGTGCGTTCCAGGGTAGGGGGGCTTGTTGCGCGGCTCTCCGCGTTTGTCTTCCAACGCCTCCAACAGGGCCGTCTCCTCACCCAAAATATACCCCCCAGGCGACACGAAGATNTCAATTTCAAACGGCTGCCCCGAACCGGCCGCGTTCGAACCCAAGATGCCCCGCCGACGCGCCTCGCGCAGTGCCTGCTCCAGGTGGACTTGTTCGCGCTGATACTCGTGGCGCAGGTAAACGATCCCCCGTTGGGCGCCCACCGTGAGGGCCCCCAAGAGCATCCCTTCGATCACCAAATGTGGCAGCTGCTCCAGAATGACACGATCCTTGAACGTCCCCGGTTCGCTCTCGTCGGCGTTGCAGATGACGTATTTGACAGGACCCGCAGCGTCAGCGACGGTCGACCATTTCCGTGAAGTGGGAAATCCGGCGCCCCCCATCCCGCAGAGACGGCTATCCGCCAACCGCTGCAAACAGGCCGCGGCGATGGGCTGCGGCTCAGCGAGCAGTGAACAGACCGTCGCATAGTGCGCATCCGGATCCGGGTAGGGATCACACTGCCANTCCCCCGCTGGGGCCACAGATCCCGCCGGTCCCACAGCGGCTTGCGCGATACAGGACTCCAACTGGACTTCGTCACACAGACTGGCGGGCGCCAGTGGCACGTGATTCACGGCCCCTGCCGGCGCCGCATCGCAGCGGCCCAGACAAGACACTTCGCGAACCTCGACATCGGCGCTGTCTCCCCAACGCGCGACGATTTCAGAACCGCGTTCGGAAGCACCCGCCATCGCACAAATGACATCGCGGCAAACTTCGACCGTAATCCGAGGGGGCGGTGATCGCCGAAAAACCGGGTAGAAGCTGACGAGACCTTCCAAACGGTACAGAGGCACTCCCCGTTCCCGCGACAGCGCTTGGAGCTGGGAATGGTCGAGATAGCCGTGCTCGTGTTGAATACGAGTGAGCTCGCGAAGAAGTTCCAAAAGTGGCTCGGGGATAGAGGGTGCGGCTTTGCGTCCCCCGTGCAACAGAGGGCGCAGCGAAACACGATTGGAGACCGTGGGATGGCCCAACCCGATGATCCGCCGGCGCCCATCATAACGCGCCCGGCAGCAGCGTGAATCACGTCGCGACCCGCCGGCGGACAAGGCGGCTGCCCAAGTCGACCGCACACGGTGCGCGGCGGTCGATCATAGCGCAGGATCAAGCGACCACAGCACTGATCCGGTCCAGAACCGTGGTCAGCGTTTTTCTCAAGAGCGTGGCGCTCTGTCGCAACCCGTGCAGCTCCTTCGGCCAGAGTTCCACTTCCAGCCGGTCAACCACACCCGAGCGACCGACCACAGTGGGAACCGAAAAGGCCACATCCCGAATTCCATAACAGCCTTCCTGAACCGTCGATACCGGTAGGATCCTGCGTTGGTCGAGCGCCACCGAATGGACAACGTCGCGGATCGCGACGCCCACGGCAAATCCGGCGCCACCTTTCTTGCCGATCACCTCGGCGCCGGATCCCTTGGTGCGAGCAAAGATCTGGGTTGCGGATTGTGCATTCCAACTGGGAAATTTTTCCAGCGGCAAACCGGCCGCCGTGGCGCTGGACCAGATCGGGACCATGCTATCTCCGTGCTCCCCGAGAATCAGCGCCGCCACTTGCGTGGGAGGAATCTGCAGTTCGCGGGCGATCAGGCTGCGAAACCGAATCGTATCCAGTTGCGTCCCCAGCCCGATGACCTGCTGGCGAGGCAGCTTTAATCGGTCGGCCGCGACGTACGTGAGGATGTCAACGGGATTGGAGACGACCAACACCAGAGCGGTGTCTTTGGGACCGGCATGGGAAATCTCGTCTAATATCGAGACAAACAGATCGGTGTTGCGCTGAATCAAGTCGAGGCGACTCTCGTCCGGTTTTCTACGAGATCCCGCGGTGATACAGATCACGTCACTCTCCGGGATGTGTTCATAACTCCCCGACGAAATGATCTGGTCTGCGGTACTGGGCGCGCCGTGCAGCAGGTCCAAGGCTTGCCCCTCGGCGAGTTCTTGGTTGACGTCGACCAGGGCGATCTCCCGAACAACCTTGCCTAGTTGCAGCGCAAATGCAGCGCTCGACCCAACCAGACCGCCACCGCCGATGATACTGATTTTCATGATTCGCTCTTCTCTTTCGCATTCCCGTTGTGTGTACCCTGAGGTCCAGCATGCGTCGCTGCGCCGACGCGAAAAGACACCTGTCCCGGTGATCATCACCGCTTCTGTAGTTCGGCCATCACCCGGTCGGTGATCGTCTGGACCAGAGCTTCCTGATCGTGTTGCTGGGGCTGACTCGCCGGCTGCTCCGTCCGAGGACCCATCGGAGGCGGGGCGTCAAAGACGCGCCGCTCGACACCGCTGGTCGTCCAACTATCGCGGAAAATATCGTTGGCGCAAATGTCGCAGTCCTCGTATTCCTTGGTGTTCCGCGGATCGTCGAAACCCCAGGTCTTCTTCAACTCCAACAATTCGCGTTCTTTTTCCTCGGTGAAAAAGTTGACGCGACCCAACTGTTTCGCCAACAGCAGGATGCGGCAGTAGGCGTCCAGGATTTCGGTCCACCAATACGCCCGCTCAACGGACTCCCCGTAACTGACGGTCCCGTGGTTGGCCAGAATGATGACGTTGGAACGTTCGACAAACGGAATGATCGTGTCGGCGAAATCCTGGCCGCCCGGTGTTTCGTATCGCGTAATCGGTACATCGCCCAAGAAGACCTCCACTTCGGGCAACACGCACTGTGGGATCGGCTCGCGGGCAACTGCGAATGCGGTTGCGTGGGGCGGATGGCAGTGGACCACACTCTTGAGCTCCGGGCGCTGCTTATAGATCTCCAGGTGCAACAGCGCTTCGCTAGAGCGTTTCTTCCGTCCCGCCGTCTGCTTTCCCTGCATATCGACGGTGGCGATATCGTCGGGCTTCAAGAACCCCTTGGAGTGCATCGTGGGCGTACAGAGCACCTCCTGATCGCTGATGCGAACAGAGATATTGCCGTCATTGGCAGCCGCAAATCCCTTGTTGTAGATGCGGCGGCCGATTTCACAGATGTCTTGTTTGATCTTATGTACGTTGATCATGGGTTGGCTATCCGGAGTCCCTTTCGAGATCTGAAATAGAAAGATTGACTTGGTCGAGAATGGCTGCGTTGTAGGCATCGACGGGTTTGATTTGGGGACGAAATGGCTGTGCCGCTTCGGGCCCTTCGCTCAAAGCGATCCGATGCCCGAGGTGTGCACCCAGGTCGTCCCAGGCGACCAGGACTTCGGTGCCTCCCGGACCCTGACTTGCGAGTTGCTGTAACGTCAACGGTTGGACCACTTTCAGTCGCGCACCCCGAAGCGACGGATCGCAGCAGTTGAGCGTCACAGTACCAATCACTTCCGCGATGCGCATCTAGATCGTTCTCCCTCAATGCGGGATCTCCGCGACACCCGCGGGATGCCTGACTAACGCAATATTGCGCTGGCGTAATTCATCCCGAACGGACGGCGTGACCACCGCGTCTGTTTTCACTACCAATCGGCTGACCCCATCGAGCCGACCGGACAAAGTGGCTAAGGCGACCACCGAGTCATCGAGCTGTAGGTCGCACTTCCCGGTGACATCGACCGCGCTTACCCCAATCCCTTTCGCCAGCAATCGCCTCACGACTTCGGCGACGATCGTTTCGATCCAATCGGAATCTCGCGGAACGGCGTTCATGCGTCTTGAATTCCCACTATCGTCCAGCGAACGGGTGTCACCACATCGCCCAAAAGTGCGCGCGCTGCGCGACCGTCGCTGGAGAGCATCACCGACTGGCCCGGTCCTGCGCCGACCCCGTCGACGGCCACCAACGGCATCCCGTCGAGTCGACCATCGGCGCCTTGTGGCTGGACGACCAGCATCTTTCGGCCCTGCAGCGACGCGTGTTTGAGCGTGCCATTCGCCGAACCAACCACGGTTCCCAGTTGCATCGGCTCTCTCTCCTTCAGTTGACTTCTACCCGACCGGGGCAACCGCACCGAACCGGGCCCTCGCACTCAATGGTCGGCTTTCCCCAAAATCCACAAATCTTCGATCATCGAGCAGCGCCGTTCGCGTGTGAAGGTCAGCGGAGTGGTAACTCCTTCTCCCGTCGGTCCGGCAATCGAAAAAGACAAATAACCTTCACCACCCAATCCGAGTGACGCCATGCAGGGCCCGTTCTTGACAAACAACGTGGTGTCCATCACCCGCCCCATCCGCGTCATGTTGCGCACGTCGTTGGAATGAATGATGCTGGTGTGCCGAAATCCGTGCTCGTAGTGTCGCGCCTTGGCAATCGCTTCGTCGACGTCGCGGCAGCGCACAAAGGGTACAAATGGCATCATCTGTTCGACGGGAACAAACGGGTTGGTCTCGTCGGTTTCGCCGAACAGCAGCTCTACGTCCGCTGCAATCGAGCGACCGGCCGCCCGCGCCAACACGGAAGCGTCCTGCCCGAGAAACTCGCGACTCGCTGCGTCGTGTCGATGTTCACCCTCGCCGACGGGTACGATGGCGCGGTTTGTCAACTCGTCAATCTCGCGAGTGCTCAAACGCACGGCGCCGGCGTGTTCCATGGCCGCGAGCAGCTGGTCGCACACACTGTCGACAACAAAAACCTCTTTTTCTGCGATACAGAGGAGGTTATTGTCGTACGCTGCGCCCTGAATAATGCTCCGCGCGGCCCGCTCCAGATCGGCCGTTTCATCGACCACCACCGGAGGGTTTCCCGGTCCCGCCACGATCGCCCGTTTTCCGCTATTCAATGCCGCCCGAGCAACTCCCGGACCACCCGTCACACAAATTAGGGCAATCTCGCGATGCGAAAATAGGGCGGCGGCCGTCTCCAGTGTCGGTTCGGCGACGACGCAGATCAGGTTGTCAATTCCCACATCCTGGGCGATCGCCTGGTTGAAACGCTCAACCCCGACCGCAGCCACTTTCTTGCCGCTGGGATGTGGGTTGACCACTACCGTGTTGCCCGCGGCAATCATGCTGACAGCATTTCCGGTGATGGTCGGCAGCGAATGGGTCACCGGAGTAATGGCGCCAATCACGCCAAACGGCGCATGTTCAATCACGGCCAAACCGCGATCGCCGCTGTACACTTCACTGCGCATGAACTCGACACCGGGAGTAAGCTCACCGAGGGTTTTCAGCTTCTCGATCTTGTGTTCCAGGCGGCCGATTTTTGTCTCTTCCATCTCCATCGTGCCGAGTTCAACAGACTGCTCGATGGAGATACGACGAATGTGTTCGATAATCCTCTTACGGTCCTCCAAGCCTCGCTCAGACAGTTGTTCGAACGCTTCGCCGGCAGCCGCCACGGCATCATTTACATCCTCAAAAACCCCGTGGCGACCCGCATAACCCGATCCTTGGAGGGACGGAATCTGGCCCACTTCGGCGAGAACTTGCGCCACGACATCACGGATAACGGTTTCGCTGATTTGCATTCGACGGGTCTACCTATAGTGCATGTTGTGGTAATGGTTGATCCGGGGCAGGCAGCACCTGCTCCGGCGGTGGTTCATGAAGGCGGTCCGCAAACCGCCCGCTCCCTATCACTCCTCTCCACGCGAGTAGACACTGTGCTGGTCAACTCGCACCTGATCGACAATACCGACAATGACCGTATCGACGGGCGCTTCCTGGGTTTCGGGCGTCATACGAGCGCTCGATCCCTGTGTAATCAACACAAAGTCTCCCTCGCCGGCGCCGAGCGCATCCACAGCGATAAAGGTCCGTCCAGTCGAGACGAGGCTTTGGCGCTGGTCCGATTCCAGCCGGTACGGCTCGACAACCAGTAGCTTGTGACCTACCAGCGAATCCGTTTTCTGCGTCGAAACCAGCGAACCGGTTACCTTGGCAACAAACATGTCCGCTCCTTGGGTATTCAATAGTAGCTCAGTCTGACGACTCTCGATCTCTGTATGCTCACAATCTGTATGCTCACAATCTGTTCGCGTAAATCTCGACAACGCTGACCTGCTAATCCGCGTTTAACAGAGCCTGCACTTGGCGGGCGACGATCAGCTCTTCGTTGGTCGGCACCACCCAGACTTGCGCTCGGCTGGCCGCGGAACTGATGCAACACTCCGACCGCGCCGCCGCATTAGCCGTTGGGTCCAGTTCGATGCCCAACTCCCCGAGTTCGGCACACACGCCCGACCGCACGCGAGCGCTGTTTTCCCCGATGCCGCCGGTGAAAGCGATCAGGTCTGCGCCACCTAATTCCACAAGCAAACCGCCCAGATAGCGACGCACTTCACTGATGAACACTTCCAGTGCCAACAACGCGTCGGCGTGTCCACCGTCCGCCGCTTCCTCTAAATCGCGGACGTCGCCGCTGAGACCGCTCAGGCCCAGCAACCCGGCGCGACTGGCCAAGTCGGATAACACCTCTTCGAGGGATTGTTCGGTGGCCCGCATAAGAAGCGGTAGTACAAACGGATCGAAGTCACCGACCCGGTTGTTGTGTGGGATTCCTGTTTGCGGACTCATTCCCATCGTCGTGGCGACGCTCTGCCCGCCACGCATGGCGCACAGGCTGCTCGACCCTCCCAGATGGCAGGAAATGACGCGCAGCGATTCACCGTCGAGTAACTGACCACAGCGGAAACCAATGTAGCGGTGACTGGCTCCGTGAAAGCCCCACCGTTTGATCTGCCAACGATCTCCCCATTCCCGCGCTATGGCATAGTATTTCAATCGGTCCGGAACGGTGCTGTGAAAACCGGTCTCGAAGGCCGCCACCAACGGGATGTTCGCAAAGCGCTCGGCCAGTCGTCTCATCGCGTCGATGTAGGGCGGGTTGTGCGCAGGGGCGACAGGACTCATCTCCTGCATCGCTTCCAATACCGACTCGGTCACGTACTGCACACCGCTAACCCGACCACCGTGGACGGCCTTGAACCCGATCGCTGCGACCTCCGCGGCGTCGCTGAGACAGCCGTGCTCGGAGTCCGTCAGTTGATCGAGGCACCGCTGTACCGCGTCGGCGTGATCCCTCACCTGTCCGCTCGTCTCGGTTCGCCGGTCGCCGATCTCGACGAAGCAGTCACTCTGGGAAGAACCGATGCGTTCAATTCCCCCCCGCGCAAGCTGTTTCTCGTTCGACATATCCAAGAGTCGATACTTGAAGCTCGTCGACCCCAGATTGGCCACCAAGATTTTCACCCCCCGTCTCCTTCCCTAGACCGGACGCGGATCCCGCGAGACAAACCGCCACGGACATAAGTCGATCAACGCAGGTATTGATCGACGAGACCTTCGGCAGGACGGGCAATCACGTGGCTGCTGATCAGTTCACCCACTTGATTGGCGGCGTTTGCCCCCGCCTCGACCGCAGCCCTTACGCTGCCCACATCCCCTTGCACCACCGAGGTCACGAACCCGCCGCCGATGTCGACGCGTTTGACGATGTCCACATTGGCCGCCTTTGCCATCGCATCGGAAGCCTCGATCAAACTAATCAAACCGCGCGTTTCCACGAGTCCAAGTGCATTTTGCATAACGCCCGTCTCTTTCTGTTGTGTTGCAACTGCTGTTGTCACTAGTTCCCAAAACTCGCCTCGCATCAACCGGATGATTTACCTCTTGCGCGCGCCGGTAAGACCGCCCCGAGGTCTTCGTGGGGTCGCGGAATGACCTGCACGCTGACAACGTCGCCGATCCGACCCGCTGCGTTCGCACCGGCGTCCGTGGCCGCCTTAACGGCCGCCACATCACCCGTCACGAATGCGGTCACCAAACCACTGCCAACCTTGTCCCAACCCATGAACTGGACATTGGCGGCTTTCATCATGGCATCCGTCGCCTCCAACAGGGCTATAAACCCCTTGGTCTCGATCATCCCTAACGCTTCAAGTGCTTTCGCCATAAAAATATCTCCTCAATAGAGTCTTCCTGCGGACATCATTCACCAATTCGTTCTCCACATGCGTCCCGGGGGCGGATCGTTCCGACCGGGATCTGGGGTCTCAGTCTCCGTGGCCCTGGCAGCTGCATGGTTTTGCGTGTTTCTTCTGGCGCACTAATTCGACTTTGGTTGCGCCGTCCAGGTAAACGGCATTCCCTTCATCGGTGTCGATGTGCACTTCCAGCTTGCTGGTCTCATCCGCCCGCACCAATAGATCCTCTAGGACCGTAGTACAGTCAGGCGACTCGATGCGAAGATTCATCAGCTCGCCGTTCTGCACCCCCATGCGCTCCGCAGCGCGAAAGCACATGTGGACGTGTCGCGCGGCGCGAATCACCCCCTGTGGAAGCTCTACGACTCCCTGTGGACCAACCAGCACACACCCCGGTGTTCCCGCCAAATCGCCGCTGTGCCGCACCGGCACCTCGAGGCCCAACGAAATCGCGTCGGTAAACGCCAACTCGACTTGGCTTTCAGGTCGTGTCGGTCCCAACACGCGAACCTTCTCCAGCATTCGTCGCCGGGGGCCCACAACCATCACCGTCTCTTCGGCGGCGTAGAAACCGTCTTGGTAAAGGTCTCGCAGCGGGGTCAAACGGTGACCTGGCCCAAACAGTCGTTCGACGTGCTCGTCGCTTAAATGACAATGTCGTGCCGAGATGCTAACGACCAGCTCCGCCGGCCCCGGCGCAGCCGCGGCATCAGCCGCTGGTTCGGCGCGGGCTTTGACAACTTGGTGCACGATCTGCTCGACCAGAGCACGATCGACGGTAGTTAACTGGCTCATGGGAAGTCGTTCTATCGAGCGGATAACATCTCGGGGTGAGTTCGCAGACCCGCCCGAAACATCACGGTTATTTGTGTTGATCTGTGTTGGAGGTCTGGCCGAGCACAAGTTTTACGCCCGCGTCCACCACTCGGCTCCGCCAGAGTTTGTCGACGGCGTCATCGACCACCAGGTAGTCGACCTCACCCAAGTCGCATAGGTGCGCTAGGCTGGCGTGACCAAACTTGGCGCTGTCTGCTAAGATGAACACCTCATCCGCCGACGCCATCATCACGCGTTCTGTTTCGACCAGCAGTAGGTTACTGTTGTAGTACCCGCGGTGGTTGATTCCGGCGACACTCAGGAAGGCTCGGCGCACGTTCAAATCGCTCAGCATCTGGTTGGCATACGGGCCGAGCGAAACGCCCGTCCGACTGTGTACGTAGCCGCCGACGAGGACCAAATCGACACTGTCGCTAGACATAAACAGCGTCGCGACAGGCAGTGAATTGGTGACAATCTGCAGCGGTCTGGTGACCAGCTGTTGAGCCAGTTCATAGGTCGTGCTGCCCCCGTCTAATAGGATCGTGTCCCCATCCTCAATGAGCGCTGCGGCGGCCACCGCGATGCCCCTTTTTTGATCCCAGTGCGTCGACTGCCGATGATCGAAATGGGGCAACTTGGGCGTCGGTCCCACGTAGAACACACCGCCATGGGTGCGCCGAGCCGAGCCCAGCTCTTCGAGCGAATCGAGGTCCCTGCGAACGGTCGACTCGGAGACCTCCAACTCGCCCACCAGATCAGGTAGCGACGCAAATCCCGTTCTGCGAATCATTTCGAGCATGCGATTTCGGCGATCCTCCGCCGATAACTGGATCGACATCAGATTGTTTACTCCCACTTTCGCGGATGACTATGCGCAATTATGGGATATATCTTGACTGTTTTCAATCATTCTAAGAGTTGTTTTAGACTATTTATTCATCGTTTTTGGATTGATTTAACGCCTATGGTGATGGCTTTCTATCAGTTTGTCGCAAACCATGACTGCAGCAGGACTTGGGAGAAGCTCGAGCACGCGGGCGTTAGACCACCGTCGCTCAGTCGATCCGCACCCGGCGACCCTCTAACTTCACGCGGCCCGCCGCGCAGAGGTTGATGGCCGTTGGGTAGGCCTCGCACTCTTGCACAAAGATACGTCGCGCTAACGCTTCGGGTGTGTCCTTTTCCAAAACGTCGACACTCCGCTGCAACAGAATCGGTCCGTGGTCGTACTGATTGTCCACAAAGTGGACTGTGCAGCCGCTAACTTTGGCTCCGTACGCCAAGACCGCGGTGTGGACCCGCAGTCCGTAAAACCCCTTGCCGCAGAAGGCGGGAATCAGGCTCGGGTGAATGTTCAGCACGCGGTGTTGAAAATCTTCTGGAATCAAGACGTGCTTGAGGAATCCACCCATCACAACCAGTTCGACTTGCGCCTGCCGGCAAGCCTCGAAAATCGCCCCGCTGAAGGTTTCCGGCGAGCCTGATTCACGACGAGAGACGGTCACCGCAGGAATCCCGGCCGCCGACGCGAATTGGAGACCACCCGCAGCAGGGTTGCTGGAGATCACCAGCCGAATCTCAGCGTTCAAAGAACCTGCGGCGATTCGCTCCAGTAGGTTGTTGAGCGTGGTTCCCCCTCCGGAGATCAAGACGGCCAATACAATGCGTTCTCGGTTCACGGATGGCTCGCTCACAATACAGAAAGACCGGATGTAACCAGCGTTCATTGAACATACGATCGGAATCGCAGCTGCACACCAGTGGCGTAGGGTAACCTAAAACGCAGGCCGGATACCGGCACTCCTCGGAATGTGGGTGCAACTGCTGGCGACGCCATCATCCTAACGTCTCTCGGCCGGTCCCGTTTTCGTTTCCGGCGAGAAATCCTGCCGTTGACGGTGATCAGTCGGTTGACGGGTCGGCCGCTGCTGTCTCATGCTGTGCAGCGTCATGCGTGTATTGATCCTATGCGAATTCGCCCGCTTGCACGGCGCTGAACGGTCGCTGCTGTCGGTACTGGATTCGGTATCGGCCGCCGGTTTCCAACCGCAAATTGCTGCTCCGCCGGAAGGACCGCTGGCGACCGAGATCGAGAAGCGGGGCATTGAATTGCTACCGCTGCGGTTTCCCCACGGGTCGTACGACCCATCTCAGACCGCGCGGCGGCGCGCGATCCGCGCGCTGGTGCGCGAGTCACGACCGGATTTAGTACACGCCAACAGCCTGGCGATGAGCCGGCTGGCGGGACCGCTGCTCGCTGAGATGGGCATCGCTAGTCTAGGGCACATGCGAGACATCGTGCGGCTCAGTCGCCAGGCGATTGCCGACTTGAACTGCCATTCACGGTTGTTGGCGGTTTCCGAGGCGACCCGCGACTGGCACGTGGAACAGGGTCTTGATCCGCTTCGCACTTTCGTGCTGTACAACGGTGTCGACCTGTCCGCATTTGCCCCGCGACCGACTACCGGAAGCCTACACGATGAATTACGTCTATCGCCGGACAGTCCGCTGGTGGGCACCGTCGGTCAGATCGGCATGCGAAAAGGAACCGACTTGTTTATCGACACCGCGGCGCGGATTGTGGCGGACGTTCCACGTGCCCAATTCGTCGTGTTCGGTGACCGCACGTCCGAGAAAAGAGAAGCCCGTGAACTGGAATACAGGCTTCGGCAACGGGCGGATCGGGCGCCACTGGCGGGTCGCTGCCACTTCCTGGGGTACCGCCACCAGATGGATCGCTGGTTGAACGAGTTGACCGTATTGCTGCACCCCGCACGGCAGGAACCGCTCGGTCGGGTGCTGCTCGAAGCGGCCGCTTCCGGACTGGCCATCGTGGCCTCCTGCGTCGGCGGAACACCTGAGATCTTCCCCACCGCTGCCCGCGCCGCGTCACTAGTACCTTCCGCGGACCTCGACCGATTGGAGCAAGCCACAGTTCAACTACTCGCCCAACGTGAACAACGAGTCAGCTTGGGCCGAGCGGCCCGTCTCCGCGCGGTAACTGCGTTCGACCAGCAACAGGCGGCGGCGGGACTGATTGACCACTACCGCCAGGTAGCCGGGCGCGACAAACGATTTCCGCCGCGNTACGCGGCCGGCGGCGGGCAACCTGATGGATGAGGCAGACCGATCTTCAAACACCGCGCGGCGCAGCTCCGTTTTCCGCGCACTCAATCCCTGATCTGGAACAGCCGCTTGAGTGCATCGAGCAAACCCTGTGGAGTCCCATTGAGAGACTCATCGCGCAACGACTCGAGGGGGGGGTGCAGGAGTTTGTTGACCAGTCGGTCGGCAAACTGGTTGATCTCCTGGCGAGTTCGCTCGTCGGCATCGTGCAACTTGTTCATCAATCGCAGCAGCTCTTCGTCTTTGGCATGCTCAGCCTGCGCCCGCAATTGCCGAATGGCGGGGCCCGTCGCGCGGTGGTGCAATTCGGTCATCAAGCGGTCGACTTCCTGGTCGACAATCTTCTCCGCTGCTGGCCACGCGTGTTGGCGCTGACGGCGATTCTCGTCACATACCTGCGCCAGATCATCGATCGAGTACAAATAGACGTTCGGCTCGTCACCGATTCGGGGATCAAAATCGCGGGGGACAGCCAAATCCAAGATGAACAGCAGTCGCTGAAAACGGCCCGGCGCCACCCGTTGAAAATCCTCTAATCGGATAATCGGTTCGCTCGCACCGGTCGTGCTGACCACGAGATCGGCGCGAATCAGTAACTCAAACAACTGCTCCCAGTCCGCCGAATTTCCGGCGGTTCGCTGCACGAGCGTATCACTGCGTTCACGATTTCGGTTGACGATCGTGATGTCACACACCCCTTCATCGATCAGGTAGCGCAGCGTTTCCTCCGCCATTTCGCCGGCGCCGATGACGAGAATCTGCTTCCTTTCGAAACGCTCGAAGAACCCGCGGGCAAAATCGCCGACCGCAACGCTGGGAATGCTGACGCGTTTGCGATGAATGGGCGTCTCGGTGGCGACGCGCTTGGCCACGCGGTTGGCCGCCTGGAACACGGCGTGCATCGCTGGACCGGCCGATTCTCCGTCTAAAGACAATTGATAGGCTTGTTTTACCTGCGCCAGGATTTGCGGCTCTCCCACAACCATGCTGTCCATGCTGGCGGCCACCTTGAACAAATGGCGGATCGCCTCGCGGGCATCGTGGACAAACAGCATGTCACCCAATTCGACCGGGTCTAGACCGTGAAACTCGGCCAGGAATCGACGCATGGCCTCCGCAGAAGGTCCCTGCTCTGGAGACGCGACGGTGGTGTACAACTCGACGCGATTGCACGTCGAGAGCAAGACCACCTCGGCCTGGGGAAATTGCGATCGAAATTGCGCCAGCGCCGGGATCACCTGCGTTGCACTGAACGCCAGCTGTTCCCGCAATTCGACGCTGGAATTGTGATGGCTGCAGCCCACCACCCGTACGTGCATGGCTTACCTCAGCGAGTCGATGAAGGTCGTCGAAGCGCCAGCCGCCCGACCATCTCGGGTCGGAGCGCGTGTTCCAGCGTGACCGGAAAAAAAGACGATCAACAGCGAGACCCCCAGCAGTGCGCCGCTCGCGAGTGTCAGGTAGATGACCTTATGGCCCTTGCGCGCCGGTCGGTAACGCCACTCGAACAAGGCGACCGATGCCAACCACAAGAACAGCAACGCCGACCAGAGGACCAACGGGTCGGTCCAGGCAACCACGGCCGCTCGCTGGATGAGCTTGAGAACGACGCCGGCGAATAATCCCAAAAGCAATAGGCCCGACGATATGTACGAGGTCTCTCGACTAAATCTCTGCAGCCACTCCAAACTGGGCAATCGAGGTCCGCTCTGGGGCGACCGCTTTCGCTTCAGACGATACGACTGAACCAGGTACATCACGCCTCCGGAGAACCCCAACATGGCGGTTACCGTGCCGGCCAGTAATAAAGACCCATGGATCATCCCCCAAATTCCGACCGCGTCACGGCGGGGAAACGCAGCCGCATCGCGTTGCAGCCAAGCCAACCCAATAAAAACCAGTGGCAACGGCAACATGAACAACCCCATGCCGTTTTGCGGACGTCGGACCGCGAGGACGACGTAGGCCAGCGCAATCACCCAAGATGCGATCACCAGCCAGTCAAACCAACTCGCGAAAACCGTTCCCGCGGTCAGTTCTGCGGCCGCCTGGCGCCACAAAAACAGGGTCTGTGCCAAGCAGCCGGCGGCAGCCAAACCGGCCACCGGAGCCCACAACCGGGGTGTTCGCAAGAAGAAAATGCGCACCACTTCCAAGACCCAAGCCAGCGCGTAGCTGGCGAAGAAACACGTAACCGTAATTCGGTTCAACCAATCAATCATCCAAGTTGTACTCTTTGACCTTCTTGTGCAACGTGTTGCGGTTGATTCCCAGGCGATTGGCTGCCTTGGTCTGCACGCCCCCACACGCCTGGAGAACCTGCGCAATCGTCTCGCGTTCGACGCGATTGACGATGCCAGCGTGCAGACCATTGTCGTCAGGATCGGTACTGGCGACCGCCTGCTGAACCAGTTCAACGACCAACTCATCCACTTCCGCGCCGCGGAGGCCAATCGACCGCGCACGACGTCTTCCCAAAACAACATCAGGCAACAGATCCACCGTCAATTCATCACCCTCGGCCATCACGACCGCGCGTTCGATGTAATTCTGTAGTTCGCGGACGTTGCCCGGCCAATCGTAGGCTCGTAGGAAGTCCATCGATTCGTCTTGAATATGGACGACGTAACGCCGATTGATCTCGCTGTAATAATCGAGAAAGTGGGCCACCAGTTGTGGAATGTCCTCGCGCCTTTGTCGCAGGGGAGGAATTTCGATGGGAACCACGTTCAAGCGCCAGTAAAGATCCTCGCGAAATTCACCCTGATCGACAAGGTCCAACAGGTCCCGATTGCTGGAAGCAATCACGCGCGTATCAACCTGAATCGTCTGTACGTCGCCTACACGTTCGAATTCGCGTTCCTGGAGAACCCGCAGCAACTTGACTTGTAAGTGGGGCGAAGTCGAGTTGATCTCATCGAGAACGATGGTCCCCGTATGGGCAGCCTCGAAGCGCCCCGTGCGGTTACTCACCGCCCCGGTGAAGGCGCCGCGAACGTGTCCAAACAGCTCGCTCTCTAGCAGGTTTTCGCTCAGCGCCCCGCAGTTCACTTTGACAAATGGGCCGCTCCCTCGGTCGCTTAACCGGTGGATGGCCGTGGCGATCAACTCCTTGCCGGTGCCAGTCTCACCCAGCAACAGGACCGACGCGTTGCTACGGGAGACCCGCCGTGTGATCTGATAGACTTCCTCCATGGCCGGGCTCGAACCGATGATCCCGGGGATCGGCGGGCCGGTTTCATCGGCAGGCTGGGGAGAAAAAATCGCCATTCTCAGCTTCGATCCGTCTTGCGCATCAGTGCGCGGCCATGTCGTTAACTCCCAGAACTCTCCTGGACCGTCTGCGCAGGCTGTTCTATCACGTCGAGAATCGCTCCGAGTAGTTCCTGAGTCGCTTTGTCCAGACGCGCGCTCTGATTGTAGCGGTCGTATTGGCGCTCAATGTTACGGCTCGTGAGTAACACGCCGCGCCGGCTGACGGCGATCCCAAAAGCGGCTGCGGCCGCTTGTCGTTGCACAAGTGGTCGGTTGTGTTCACTGGCTAGATCCACCAAGGCAAGCTGTCCGCGAGGTGATCCCAGGCGCCCCAGGACCTGCGCGGAATGCAGACTGAGTGAGGGTGTGTTGAGGGCCCGAGCGACGGCCGGTTCGGTCCGCAACAGATTATAGAATCGGTATTTGTCCTTATCCGCAATGAGTTTGTCTAGCCACCGAAGGGCCTGTCGGCTGTGTTCCAACCGCACCGAAAACGGAACCACCTCGGTGTCAAAACCGGCTAACATTTGCTGAACCAGCCGCGAGATTCTGGCCCGCTTGGTTGGCCGCACCGCGACTTGTATGGTGGCATCCGCGGCGGCGATCTGCTGGGCCTCGATCAGCGCGGGCCCCTGCGCAAGGATTTGGTAGGCCAGGTCCTTTGTCTCTCTCTCCTCGCGGAGAAAGGTAACCAGTTGAGTGAGTGGCGGGACGTCAGCACCATCTCCGTCCAGTGTCAGATCGTAATGCACACCATCTACGATCGGCGGGGGTCCTCCCGAACGGGCCTCGACACGCAAATCCGCATCGGCGACAACGCGCGCATCCGCCAACGCCGCACCTCGGGTCGCGACATGCATGATTAGCCCGTCGTTTCGTGGGTCGCGGCGAATCACATTGAGCATCGCCTCGAACCCCGGTTGATCCACCCCTCGAACGGAGATCGTCAATTCATAACTCGGCAATCTGACATCGAGCGCACCCAACGCAAAGGCCATCGTGCGACCGTCCAACGCCGCGATTTGCTGTGCCCGCGCCATCCGTTCGGTACGCGCCATAATCCCGATCGGCAAACTGCTGCTGCGCGGATCACGGCGGAGCATTTGCACCAGTTCGCGAAGATCGGGTCGGCCCACGGCGTCGCCGATCAGCACGAACTGGTAATCGGGGTTGGACACCGCCAAGCGAAATAAATCACGACCGTTGGTCGCGGTATCCGCCTGGTAACCAAGCTGATTCAGTAAGCCGACAATAGATTGGGCACGCGCCGCCCGCGGGTCTCCGACCAAGACCCTGGGAAACCCCTGAGATCCGGCCACGAACCCCAGCATTTCAGTCACATAACTGCATCCCGGATAGGACCGTTGGGGATCCAGTTTCATAATCGTATCCAGGCAGGCCATCCGCAGCCGCAAATCGGGGTGCCGCAAGTATTTTACCAGCGGGCGCGGGCGACCATCCGAACTGTGTACCAATTTTTCATCGCCCACATCCCCGAGGAGTTCAACGGCGCCCGTCGCCGCGGCCAGATGTTTTTGACGGACCGCAAACAACAGACCATCCTCCAGCGCCTCGACGCCGAGCCCGGCGAGCGTCTGGCAATCCACAGATCCTCGCTCGAGCGGCTGGTCCAAGCCGGCTAACCGCTTCTCGCTCTCTAACACGCTGACTACAAACAGGCGACGGTAATCGACGTTTTCGGGATCCAGGAGATACAGGTCACTCGCCAACCTGCGCGCCGTTATCAGCGATGCTTGTTCCGCCGAATGTGCCGCAGCCAGGACCGTCTGGGCGCTTTCGTTCCATTCCCAAAATGCGACGCGACCTTCCAAATCATCCGCTTCGACAGGTTGCCCGTGCAGGAAATCGCGCGACCGTTGGTAGAGGAACCGCTCGACTTCATGCTGCGTAGGACGGCTTCCGACGAGGCGTTGAACTGCTTCGATCGCCGCCCGCTCGACCCGCGGGTCCTCCTGCGGGTCGANCATCATTCCCAACAGGAAATCGATCACGTTGGAACGCTTCAGGCGCCCCAGCACTTCGACGACTTGCCAGCGAACGGCCGCGTCCGGGCACTGCAGCGCAGCCACCAACGGTTTTGCTGCGGTCCCGCCTAGACCGACAAGCGCAGCGCGAATGACGACGTGCGAATCGGTGCGGTTGGCGTCGCCCAACACCGCCAGCAGAGGGGGAACCGCGCTGGTGCCCAGTTGTTGTAGATCGTGTATCGCAACCTGACGAGTCACGGCGGACGGGTGTTCCAAGCGCTCCACCAGTCCCTGGATCCGCGCCGGACTTTGTAAGACGCGATGCGTCGCCGAGAGCAGCTGTTGAGCCTGTTCACGGACCGNGCGTCCGTAGCGGGACTGCTGTGACAATCGAAGAAACAAGACAGCGCCCCACCGCTGTTCGATGGCCAACAACTGGGCTGCGTCAGGGTTGGCATCGACGAGGGACTGCATGTACTTCTGCACCTGGTCGACGCGCCCCAAATTCATGGTCAGTTCGACCGCCCACATCAATTCCAGAGGCGCGGTAGGGTTGGACTCAAGAATCCCGCGGATGACGGGATTCGCCTCCTCCGATGCGGGGCTTTCGGCAGCCGGACCAACCGCCGGTTGAGGTGCCGCGGCAGCTGGTTGGGCCGGGTCATTTTCGCCGAATGGGTTCTGTCCCCAGACCAGCCTGGGGACCCCGGCANACAGAACCACCACCACCACNCAGGCGGACAAAAAATCACGATGTCTTAACATGAGTCGTTCCCCACTGCAGAATCAAAGGTGTCGTAGTTGCCTCATCAACGACTCTCCACAGCGATGGCTGCCTCCGTGTCGCCTGCCAGTCGTCGCTTCCAGTGAGCGATTTGACGTTCCACCTGCGAGGGTGCCGTCGAACCATAGCTAGTAAACGAATGGATCGCCCGCTGGACTCCCAAAACTTCAAACACGCTCTCATCCAGGTCCGCGTGGCATTGTTGAAAATCAGCCAGGCCGAGTTCCACCAAGGCCACGTTTCGGTGCCGGGCTTTGTTGACCAGCTCTCCCACCGCATGGTGCGCAGATCGCATTGGAACCCCGCGCTGAATGAGATGCTCCATCAATGTCGTGGCGTCCAAATAGCCTCGCTCCAGCCGCTCTTCGATCCCATCCCGTTTGAGCCGCGCCCCGGTCACGATCGGAACCGCCAGCTGGAGGCAGGATTCGACCGTGTCAACCGAATCGAATAGCGCGGGCTTGTCTTCCTGAAGATCACGGTTGTAGGCCAGTGGCAAGCCCTTGACTAACACCAGTAGAGCCTGCAGATTTCCCACCACACGCCCTGTCTTGCCACGAATCAGCTCCAGCACATCCGGATTGATCTTCTGGGGCATGATCGACGACCCCGTACAAAACTGATGGGGCAATTCGAGGAAGTTGAATTCGATCGTCGACCACAGGATCCATTCCTCGGCCCAATTGCTGAGATGTTCGGCAATCATCACCAGGACAAACGCCGTCTCCAGAACNAAATCCCGGTCGCTGGAAACATCCAAGCTGTTCGCCGACAACGACGTGAATTCCAAGCGGCGCGACAACTGTTCCCGATCGATCGCAATCGATGTCCCGGCAACCGCGGCGGTGCCCAAACTACAGGTGTTGACCCGTCGCCGGCAATCCGCCAATCGCTCGCGATCTCGTTGAAATTTCTCGCAGTAAGCGAGCCAATAGTGCGTTGCCAGTACAGGTTGCGCCCGTTGCAAATGGGTGTACGCGGGCAGAATCACCCCGGCGTCCTGGTCGCAGCGTTCCAAAAANGCCGTTTGGAGATTCTCCAGCCACCCATCGAGTCGGCCAATCGCATCACGGACCCATAATCGGGTGGCGGTCGCGACCTGATCGTTCCGACTGCGACCGGTGTGTAACTTGCGGCCCACATCGCCAATCCGTTCAATCAACGCCTGTTCAATGTGCATGTGGATGTCTTCGAGGCTCTCCTGGAAGACGAACTGGCCCGCCTCAATCTGGTCGCCGATCTCGAGGAGCGACTGGCTGATCAGCACGGCTTCGTCTGCCGTCAGGATGCCCACGCTGGCCAGCATTTCGGCGTGGGCAACCGAGCTGCGGATGTCTTGCGCGTACAACCGCCGATCAAAGCTCACGCTTTCGGTGAACTCTTCCACCCGGCGGTCGGTGACCGCATCGAATACCCCAGATCGGGCGGGTGTTGTCACGATTGCCTCTTGCCTGCTCAATCATCAGACGTGCGTAGTGTGTGTGCGAACCTATTCAGCCTAAATGGCTTACAAACGACTGTCAACGATCGGCGGGAAACACCTGCACAGAGATTGGGCAAACCGTACGACCCGTATGACCGGCGCCCCGCGGGACCCGTAGAAGATCTGCGCAAACGGGTCCCCGGTGATCGCTGCGGGGGGGAAACGAGTCCTCGTGTGGGGGTCTCAAAGGCCGCCAGAGGAAGTCAAACAATCAACGGGCCGGGCCGGGCGGAGAATGGAAACCGGGCCAGGAGCAAGACCGCGTGGCAGCGATTCCGATTTCAGAGTACTCGCTATTCCCACTCAATCGTGGCAGGTGGCTTGCTGCTGATGTCGTAGCAGACGCGGTTCACACCCTGAACCTCGTTGATAACCCGCGTCGAAATTTGGGCCAACAACTCATAGGGTAGACGGCTCCAATCGGCCGTCATGAAGTCATCGGTATCCACGCTGCGAACCGCGATCGTCTGATCGTACGTCCGGCCATCCCCCATGACACCCACGCTGTGCACGGGCAGCAGCACGGCAAACGTCTGCGACGTCTCGCGGTACAGTCCGGCAGATCGGATCTCCTCAATCAGGATCGCATCCGCTTCTCGCAAGATGTCCAACCGCTCTCGATTGACCTCTCCCAAGCAGCGCACGGCCAGCCCCGGTCCGGGGAACGGGTGTCGCCACACGAGATCATCGGGTAGACCGAGTTCCAAGCCAAGTCGCCGGACCTCGTCCTTGAAAAGATCCCGCAGCGGTTCGATCAGTTCGAAGCCGAGCTCAGCCGGCAATCCCCCCACATTGTGATGCAACTTGATCGTCGCGGCCGGTCCCTCCGGCGCCGCGCCACTCTCGATGACGTCAGGGTAGAGCGTGCCTTGAGCCAGGAAGACTGCGTCTTCGATTTTCTCCGCCTCGTCCTTGAAACAATCGATAAACATGTGACCGATGCGACGCCGCTTCTCCTGCGGTTCGGTGATTCCCGCCAGGGTCGTCAGAAACCGCGACTCGGCGCGGACCACGTGTAGGTCGGTTTGAAAGTGCTCCGTAAACTCAGCGATCACCGATTCGCTTTCGCCTTTGCGGAGCAGTCCATTGTCGACCAAGATACAGGACAACTGCGGGCCGATCGCGCGAAACAGCAGGGCCGCGGTCACCGAAGAATCGACGCCCCCGGACAAGCCGCAAAGAACGCGTTTGGATCCCACCTGTTGGCGCAGACGATCAACCGTCTCGCGGGCGAAATCGCCCATCTGCCATTGTCCGCGACAGCCACAGACCGAGGTCAGGAAGTTCGCCAACAGAGTGCCGCCCAGGGGCGTATGAGTCACTTCCGGGTGAAACTGCAACCCGTACACGGGCAACTCCCGGTGCCGCACGGCGGCGATCGGACAAGTGCTGGTACGAGCCAGGGAGAGGAAATCCTCTGAGACGCGCGAGACCTGATCCCCGTGGCTCATCCAAACCTCGGTCTGTTCGGGAATACCCGCGAACAGTCCATCCTGGGCGGAAACCGAAACGTGGGCCCGACCGTATTCGCGGGCGGGAACGCGGTCGACCTGGCCTCCCAAAGCCTCGCAAGCCAACTGCATGCCGTAACAGATTCCGAGTACCGGAATTCCCATGCGGAACAGCTCCGCATGGCAACGAGGTGCCCCCTCCTCGTAGACGCTGGCCGGGCCACCCGAGAGGATCAACCCGCGGGGGTCGCGACGCCGGATCTGTTCCAACCCGATGTCGTGGCGGACAATCTCACAAAAGACGTTCTGTTCTCGCACCCGCCGGGCAATCAGTTGCGCGTATTGCGAACCGAAGTCGAGCACCAGTACCCGTTCATCGGCGAGACGGGACTGCTGGGTGGAAAAAGGATCGGCAAGCGTCGGCATCGTCGACATCCCTGCGCGAGACCAGAAAACAAAAAAACGCCCGAACTTCGGGCGGATCATGGGACTCCTCCGACTCCCCCACCGGCGGCCTTGTCGACCGATCAGCCCCAGGGGTGGCGAGTAGGCCAATTATAGGGAGCCTGGGAACCGCAAAGCAACCGCGAGCGCGCGGCTGCAGGCGACCTACCGCAACGCCCGGGGGCGAGGGTCGCGTAGCGGTCCGCGGAGATCTCCAGCCGGCCCGACCGATCCCGCACACGGCCGTTTCAGCGAGCGCCCGCGGCGCGACGGGTCGTTCGTCACAAATCCTTTTTGAATTTAGGGTTGTGAATAACGCCACGTTGAAGAGCGGGCATCCACACGATAGGATGGGGCGGCTCGCGCAAAGCACCACCGGTCCCGCAAATTGTGGCTCGTGCAGATTCTGCTCACCAACGACGACGGCATTCACGCTCCCGGTCTGGCTGCCTTGGAGGACGAACTTCGCCGCCTGGGGGAAGTGACCGTGGTCGCGCCATTGCACGAACAAAGCGGTGTCAGTCAATCGATCACGTTTCTGCGACCGCTGATTTGCAGTGCCGTGTCACGCGCCAGCGGAAATCGCGGCTGGGCCGTCGACGGCACCCCTGCCGACTGCGTCAAGATGGGTCTGTTTGAATGCTGCGCGCAGCGCCCGCAACTCATCGTCAGCGGCATTAACGGTGGGCTTAACGCGGGAATCAACGTGCTCTACTCGGGTACCGTCGCGGCGGCCATCGAGGGCTCGACGTTCGGCATTCGCAGCATTGCCGTTTCCTTGGAACACGCCGAGCGACCCGCTTTCGAGATCGCGGCCAAGGTGGCAGCGAACATCATCGAACAACTTCTGGAGCAAGCCTCTGAGAACCAGTTGTTGTTCAATCTAAACATTCCAACCGCGGCCCTGACCGAGCCGTCACCGATTCGCGTGGTCCCCATGAGTCTGGCGCGGTTTGGCGATCAATTCCTGCGAAGGCAAGATCCCAAGGGGCGGAACTACTTCTGGGCCACGACCGACCCGCCGGTGCAGGATCCGGCAGAGGAGACCGACTTAGCGGCCCTGCAGCGGGGTTGCATCACGGTCACACCACTCGATTACGACCTGACCCACCGCGCGGCGCTACAAGCCGCTCGAGACTGGGACTTCAGCCGCACGACACGGCCGACCGTCTAAGTCCTCACTGACCGGCATGTGTAAGCCGCGGCCAAGGCAGACCTTAGGCCCCACCACCGGCGTTGTATCACGGTCGCGGCGCGGGAGACCAAGTTCTAACCGGTACAACCCGGCCAATCGAAACCCAGCGTCTCCGCCCAATTTACGTAGCGTCTTACACCATAACAAGTTAAGTAATTTCCGTTGTCAATCGCTCGACAAACGTCATCCGAGAGGCCAAACTCGATAGTCTGTTAAACTGCCTTCGTAAACAGATCGAACAGGTGTACCGGTTCGCCGCTTTCCGTATGACGGTGTTCACCGTCTAAGCTACCGCCGCCGGGCGACTAGTGACCGCCTCGCTCCCTCGCTGATAATATCCCACCATGGCTGAGTGGTATTGTGAAATCATGGAAAACGTGCTCGGGCCGATGACCTCCGCCGAGCTCCTGGAAAAAGTGCGCACCGGCGAGGTTAGCTTCGACACGCCGGTTCGCAAGGATGATTCGCAGTGGGTCCCCGCGAGCGACGTCAACGACCTGTTCGCGCGGGCCGTGGCGAGCGAAACGAAACGGGTCTGTCCCTATTGCCAAAAGGAAATCGCCCAGCCCCCAACGCAGTGCCAGAGCTGCGATCGTTACGTCACGCGAGCCGTGGTGGTCTCCTCGGGTGAACGCAAACTGAAGGACTGGAATATCTCCAGCGCAGGCAAGAGAAAAAAAACCAAATCGATCGCTGTCCGCGGATTTCTCTCCCGCTGGTTCGGTGCACTGGGCAATGGAAAAAACAAACCGGACCAGTAACGCGGGCCGGCGTCCGCGGTCGACCGATCGGAGATCCCACACCCACCGGGGCACCGCCCAACCGGGTTTTCTGCGATCGGCCCCCACCCAGCCGAGTCAGTCTTCGCGCGAGGGCGCCCGGCGGGCTGATTTTTTCTCGGACTGAGCCCGCTTAGCCCGCAAACGGCGTTCTCGCGAGGCGCGGGTGGGACGCGTCGCCCGCCGGGGTGTTGGCGCCCGGACTACCGAGAGGATCATCTGCCGCAACTTGTCCAGGCAATCGGCCACATTCCGCCCTTGGTCGCGAAACCGCTGACTGGTTACGACAACCTGCCCGTGGCGGTTGACACGGCCGGAATAGCGCTCTTGGAATCGCCTTCGAATGGGATCGGGTAGACTGGGTGTGGCCGCCACGTCCCAGTGCAACGTGACTTTCGTGTTGACCTTATTGACGTGCTGTCCCCCCGGTCCGCTGCTCCGAGAAAACGTAAAATCGAGCTCTTTCAGCGGCACCTCGAGTCGTGAATTAACGACCAACATGGCAGACTCGTTGTAGGGTCGGGGTCGGCCCCGCGGAGGGTCGTGGGCCGGCCCGAGGTGGAACCAATGCTGCTCCAACGATTATATTGACTTCACCTCCCTGGATTGGATCCCCAGCTGCAAGGAAACAAGAATGATACCTCAGACGTGGCGGACCGTTGGTTTGTTGGGGCTATCGGTCCTGGCACCTCTCGCTGCGGTACTCACGCCCCCGTGGGCCGGCGCCGAACCGCCCGCCAAGAGCCGACCCGATGATACTCTTTCAACCCTCTGGACACGGCAAGCCGGCGAGGACTGGACCACGTTCCTAGGGCCCACCGGCGATAGCAAATCCGCCGAGACGGGCCTTCCCCGTTCGACAGACGGATCGGTCACACCCTGGCCAAAAGAGGGACCCCGCCTGGTCTGGACCAAGCGGGTCGGTACGGGCTACGGCATCGGCAGCATCAGTCGGGGGCGCTATTTTCATTTCGATCGCCATGATCCGCGCGCGCGGGCACCGGTTGGCAAAGCGCGGCTGACTTGTATGCATGCGGAAACCGGCAAGGAACTCTGGCGTTTCGAGTACGACACCCGCTACCAAGATTTGCTGGGTTACAACAACGGACCTCGCTGCTCGCCAGTCATCGAGGGCAACCGCGTCTACATCTACGGTGCGGACGGGTGGTTGCACTGTCTCCGCGCCAGTGACGGAAAGCCGATCTGGAATGTCGACACCGCCAAGGTCTATGGCGTTGTGCAGAATTTCTTCGGTGTCGGTAGCACCCCAGTCATCGAAGGTAATCTGCTGGTCTGCATGGTGGGCGGCAGTCCGCCGGGAAGTCCCCAGCTTTACGCCAGCAACGGAAACGTCGACGGCAACGGAAGTGGCATCGTGGCGTTTGACAAGTACACCGGCAAAGAGGTCTACAAGATCACCGATGAGCTAGCCAGTTACGCGGCGCTGAAAACGACCAACGTCGATGGGCGGCGCTGGGGCTTGGCCTTCTGCCGAGGGGGGCTGCTCGGATTTGAGCCGAGTTCCGGAAAGCTCTATTTCCGGTATCCGTGGAGGTCGAAAATGCTGGAAAGTGTCAATGCCAGCATGCCCGTGGTGGTAGGTAACGACGTATTGGTGTCTGAGTGCTACGAAATTGGGAGTTCGATGCTGACGATTAAGGGAAACACCTACGGCCTCACCTGGAAAGACGATCGTAGGAAACGGGAAAAGTCGTTGCGCTGCCATTGGAACACGCCTATTTACCTCGACGGCTACCTATACGGATGCAGCGGCCGCAACAAACCAGACGCCGATCTACGGTGCATTGAATGGAAGACCGGCAAGGTGCAGTGGGTCAAGGTGTTCCCTGGCTTCCTACGGGAAAGATCCTCTCTGCTTTATGTCGATGGTCACTTCATCTATCAAGGCGAATTGGGAGTGCTGCGGCTGATCAAAGTAAATCCGCAAAAGTACGACGTGGTGTCGGAAGTCGTGCTGCGCGATCCCGAGGTGACAGATTCCCCACAGGCCCTGCTCCGCGAACCGTGCTGGGCAGCCCCCATTCTTTCGCATGGTCTGCTTTACGTGCGCGGTGAAAATCGCTTGGCCTGTCTGGAATTGATCCCCGAAAAGTAGCTGGACGTGACCCCGAGTGGGGGATGTGCAAAAAGCCACCACGGTGTAAGCGGTGGTGGCGACCGGAGTCGCCGTCGCGGCGGGAACCGGTCGCACACGCCAAGCCAAACGACGGCGCCGGGGGGCCCATGCCAGGGGTCCTGCGACCCATCAGTGAGTGGTCGCGGGCTGGCACCGCAGGAGAAAAATCGAATGGGTACACGCTTTGGTGCCGGGTTTGCGCTGCTCTGCTGGCTCGCCGCTGCTGGGGTCAGTGGGGGGGGCCAGACGCACACCCACACGGTGCTGCTGGTCACCATCGATGGACTGCGCTGGCAGGAGGTCTTTCACGGGGCCGAACAAGGACTCATCGATCGCGACGCGGGAGGCGTCCCAGAACCGGCGCGCATCCGTGAGCAGTTCTGGTCCGAATCGGATCGCGAGCGGCGACGGCAGCTGATGCCCTTTTTGTGGGACGTCATCGCGATCGAGGGGCAGATTCTAGGCGATCCGGATCAGGACTTCCACGTGCGGTGCTCCAACAAGCGCTATTTCTCGTATCCGGGATACCACGAACTGTTGTGCGGTTTCGCCGATCCGGCGATCGACTCCAACCAAAAGCGAAACAACCCCAACCCAACCGTTCTGGAGTGGCTCCACCGTCGTCCCGGATTTCCAGGACGCGTGGCGGCGTTTGCGTCGTGGGATGTGTTTCCGTTCATTCTCAATAGGGGTCGCAGTGGAATCTACGTCAACGCGGGCTGGCAGCCGTTGGAGTTCTTTCGAAATCCGACCGAGAAAATCCAATGGAACAAGCTAGCAGCGGAAATTCCGCGCTACTGGTCTGGTGTACGGTACGATGCGTTTACTCTCAAGGGCGCCTCGGAATACTGGCATCTGCGAAAGCCACGGCTGCTGTATGTGGCCCTGGGCGAACCGGACGACTGGGCCCACGCGGGGCGTTACGACCTGTATCTGCAGGCCACGCAGCGCTGCGATCGATACTTGCGACAGTTGTGGGAGTCCGTCCAACCAAAAACGGGGCAAACGGCGAGAACCACGCTGATCGTCACGACGGACCACGGTCGCGGCGACGGCCGGGAGGGCTGGAAGAGCCACGGCGCGCAGTTTCCCGGTTCCGACCGCATCTGGATCGCCATCCTCGGTCCCGATACACCGGCCACCGGCGTTCGCCGACAGGGTACCGCGACCCAAGCGCAAGTGGCAGCCACCGTGGCGGCCCTGCTGGGAGAGGATTTTTCCGCCACCGATCCCCGCGTAGCGCCTCCACTGCCCGGCGTCTTGAAAACGAAACGCCCGTAATCGCCCCGGCGACCGGATCGAGCGGCCACCCGTCAGGACGGGTCGCGTTCGTTTGCTCGGGCCTCGGCCTCGAGCAAGTGGACAGGGATCTTCAGCCGACTCCCGTCCGCATTCCGGCCGACGTCCAAGAGACCGAGCATGCGGATCATGCGGAGAAACTCCGCCGGATAGAACTGGTCGACCCCCTCGAACTGATCGTCGAGATGGGCGAACACCAATTGCAATTCCGCCTGCAAGGTATCGCCGATGTGGCTGGTACCGTACACGATCGCGCCGTCTGCTTGAATCTCCTCAGCGGTGGCCGTGTAGCGCAACGTATCACCCGGGCGCGCGGGCTGGTGAAACGTGACCTTGCTCACCTTGGCCAACACCACCCGCTGCAGAAAATCACCATGTTGCGAGACCAGCAATCCCCCGGTTTGCGCCAGCCCTTCGACAATCAACGACGGCGGTAAGATCGGGTAACCGAGTAAATAGTCCAGGACGTGTTCTTCGGCGAGACTGACATTCTTGACCGCCACGGCCCGGCGACCACTTTCAAACTCGACAAAACGGTCAATCCAAAACCAGCGCATCGGGCAGTCGCCATCGGCAAGAAAGAAAATCCTGGCAATCCCGGCGCCGGAGGTCGGCTCCCGCCCGGAACAATCGACCGGCGGGCGACTCTCGGCGCGGCTCACCGCCGGTACGTCTGGGGCTTTAGTCGGTGACGCCGATCTTGAGGCCAATATACCGGCACAGATCGCTAACCGTCAGCAGGTTGCCAAAATCCTGTACGATGGGATTTTCTTCGAAGGTCGACAGGTCGACAAACGGCATCCGTGTTCTGATTTCGTTGAGACCGGCCTCGGTCACTTTGCCATCCCCGTCGGCGTCCATGCCCACAAAAGAGAGGGCAAACCCTCGAGGCCGCAAGAGCGGACGCAGG
>PADE01000195.1 GCA_002702965.1 Planctomycetaceae bacterium | reverse complement strand
CAACGACAGATTCATCTGATCAAGTCGGAAGATGGCGTTCAGTGGGACTTCGTCTCCACGGTGGCTCCATTTGAGAACGCGAGTGAATCGACCCTGCGGTTTGAAGAAGATCGTTCGATGGTGATCGTGATCCGTCGCAAATACGGTGACAATCACACGGTCGCAGTGGCGAACCGGCCGTATCGAGAATGGGCACTCACTGACCGATCGCGGTTCATCGAAGGCCACCACTTTTTCGAAATCGGTGGGATGACGTTTTTGCCGTCGCGAGCCGCGTACCGAGGCGACGATCCGCGTATCTTGTCGAACCCGAATCTGTACGGCGCTCGCAGGCCGTACTCGGTAATTTACCGTTTCGGCGAAGACCGACAAATCAAACCGTGGGCGATTATGGACAGCATGGGCGATTGCTCCTACGCATCGTTGTTGGAAACCCGCGATGAGATTCTATGTGTGTACTACAGTCAGCATGAAGACAAGGTGAGCAAGATCTTTCTCTGCGCTTATGACAAACAGAAGTTCTTGGCAGGGACGGCGGACGACGGGCTGGGACCGAAGTGACCAAACGAACGGGCCCAGGGAGCGGGTTCGGTGCGGCGATTCGGTCGAGTCCCTGAACACGTTTGTCCCGCCCAACCTTCAGGGGTATGATGAGACCAGATTGCCATTCGAATCCGCACGCGGTGAGTCGCTTGAATTTGTCAACCTCTCTGACCGGTATGCTCGTGGCGGGGACGCTGTTGATCCCCGCAACCGTGTTTTCGGCGGACGAACCGACACCCGATCGTGAAACGTCGATCAGCCCAGAAGACCGTCAACACTGGTCCTACCAACCGGTCGAGCGGCCCCCCATTCCAACCGTTAAGACGATGGCCTGGGTACGCAATCCGATCGATGCGTTTGTGCTGCATCGGCTCGAACAGCGAGGCTGGAGACCGGCTGCGGTCGCTGCCCCTCGCGCTTTGTTGCGGCGCATGTACCTCGACCTGGTGGGGCTGCCTCCGACGCTCGAGGAACAGCAGCTCGTACATCAGAACGCATCGCCTGCTGCTTTCGACGGTCTCATCGACCGGTTATTGGCCCGCAAGGGGTACGGGGAACGCTGGGGGCGTCACTGGTTGGATTTAGTGCGATTTGCGGAAACCAACGGTTACGAACGCGATGCCATCAAACCGCACGTCTGGCGTTATCGCGACTACATCATTCGCAGTTTCAATGAAGACAAGCCCTACAATCAGTTTATCCTCGAACAACTGGCCGGTGACGAGCTGGAACAGGCCGGCACCGAGACACTGATCGCGACCGGTTTTTACCGGCTCGGTCCCTGGGATGACGAACCGGCCGATTTTGCCGAGGATCGGTTTGACCAACTCGATGACATCCTCAACGCGACGGCGCAGACCTTTCTGGGAATCACGCTTGCTTGTGCAAGATGCCACGACCACAAGTTTGAGGCTTACACACAGCGGGATTACTACCAGATGATCGCGATTTTCGATCCGCTCAAACGGCCACAGAACGGTCGCAGTGACATCGACTCACCGGCCGGATCTTCTGCTGAGCTGGCAAAGCTCGCTGACCGCGATCAGCGGATCGCCCAGCACGATCAGCGGATCCACACCACCTGCCGTGCTGCGGCGACGAAGTTTCTGGCAATGCTCAGTGCCGAGGAGATACAAACCGAACTTCCGGACAAACTGATCGAGGCGTTGGCACTCCAATGGGACAAATGCACGGATGACCAGCGGCAGGAGATCCGCCGTCATCAACCACAGATTGTCATCGCCCTGAGACCTTGGCTCGACAAGCCGCAGCAGGCCGAATGCCAGACCGCGCTGAGCGCCATCGAAGAGCTGATTACAGAAACTCCCGATCTCCCCCGCGGTTATTTTTACGTCGAGTCTTCGCCGCAGCCACCGCCGACTCACCTTTTGGTACGTGGCAAGGCGAATAACCCAGGACCGGAAGTCAAACCAGGTGTTCCCAGCGTCCTCACGCCGGCACCACCGGAGTTTCTCGAGTCCTCAAAGACCACCACGCAACGCCGGCTATCGCTTGCACGGTGGCTCGCGAGCCAGCAGAATCCGCTCACCGCCCGGGTGATTGTCAATCGCGTTTGGCAACACCATTTTGGGCAGGGCATCGTGAGGACTCCCAGCGATTTTGGTGTGATGGGAACGCCCCCCACGCACGAATTCTTGTTGGATTGGTTGGCCGATTGGTTCGTCAAGGAGGGGGGATGGTCTCTCAAGAAATTGCACCGCTTGATCCTGTCGAGTAATACGTTCCGCATGAGCACCGAGTGGAACAACGAGTACGGCGCGGCGGACCCCGAGAACCACCTGCTCTGGCGGAAACCCTACGGGCGTTTGGAAGTCGAAGCGATTCGGGACTCGATGCTTGCTATCAGCGGGAAGCTCGATCGCACAATGTACGGCCCCAGCATGCATCCGTTTGTGCCGGGTGAAGTCCTCGAGGGTCACGCCGACAAACGGAAGATCTGGCCGGAGTTCAACGAGGCCCAAGCCAACCGGCGAACGATATACGCTCAGATAAAGCGTTCCATGATTGTCCCTTTCTTGGAGGTCATGGACCTTTGTGATACGACCCGACCTTCCCCACAGAGATTAGTTACGAGTGTTGCTCCGCAAGCGCTTACGATGTTGAACGGTGACTTTGTCAACCGGCAGGCGCGCTACTTTGCGGATCGGCTTGTTGCACAAGGCGGACCCGAGGCGGATCACCAGGTTCAACTCGCTTATCGGTTGGCGCTGTGCCGTGAACCGACTGCTCGAGAACGTGAGTTGATGCTCGGATTTCTCCGCAGCGAGACGGTCAGCCGGATGCAGGAGCAGCCGCGAGCAACCGAAAAAGACGCGCGACAGTACGCGCTCGTGCAGATGTGCCGAGTCATTCTGAACCTCAACGAACTGGTTTACTCGGACTGAGTGTGTGGGGAGATCGACGATGTCCAACCGGTACCGGCGGATGGCTCCAATCCAGACACCCTGCGGCCAGAGTCGCCGGGAGTTTCTCTGGGAAACCGGAGCAGGGTTCACTGGCTTGGCGCTGGTGGATTTATTGAGTCGCGATGGTTTTTTTCAGCGGTTGCGGGCGGACGAAGTCCAGAAAATCAGAGGTCTGCTGGCGCCCCGTAAACCGCACTTTGCGCCACGCGCCACGCGCTGTGTGTTCTTGTTCATGAACGGCGGTCCGAGCCAGGTGGACACCTTCGATCCGAAGCCGATGCTCGAGCGTCACCATGACACCAAGTACACGGGGGGTATCGAGGTCGGCTCCAATGGACGCCCCATTGGCTACCTGATGAAGAGCCCGTTTCCCTTCCAACAGCACGGCGAAAGCGGGCTGCCGATCAGCAGTCTGTACCCGCACTTGTCTCGCCACGCGGATGACCTGTGCGTGATTCGATCGATGCAAACCGATACCGCAGCCCATGCTTCCGGCTGTATTCAGATGAACACCGGCAAAGTCAGCATCGGTAGCCCCAGTCTTGGCTCCTGGGTGACTTACGGTTTGGGAACCGACAACCAGCAGCTCCCTGGTTACGTTGTCATGATCGATCCGCGAGGGGGGCCGATCGGCAGCGCTTCGAACTGGAGCAGCGGCTACGCCCCCGCGGCGTATCAGGGAACCCATTTTCGCGCGGGTGCTTCACCGGTGCTCAATTTGCAGAATCCGGCGGATGTCACACCACAGGGCCAGCGGCGCAGCCTTGATCTACTCAACAGTTTGAACCAGGAACACTACGCCCTGCGCAAGAATGAGTCCGAGCTGGCAGCCCGGATTGAATCTTACGAACTTGCTTTTCGAATGCAGTCCGCTGCCCGGACGGTGGTTGACTTGTCGCGGGAGAGCAAACAGACGCACCAGCGTTACGGCTTGGACAACCCGCGCACCGAGGATTTTGCTCGCAAATGCCTGATCACCAAGCGACTGCTGGAGAGGGGAGTCCGTTTCATCCAGCTCTATTCGGGTGGCGGGCATATCGAGGATACGTGGGATGGCCATACCAATTGCATCAGTAACCACGAGTTACACGCCGGGGAAACCGACCAACCGATGGCGGCACTGATGCAAGACATGAAGGACATCGGACTTTGGGACGAGACTCTGTTCGTGTGGGGTGGTGAGTTCGGCCGCACGCCGACTAGCGAGGGAGTTGGCAAACCGGGACGTGATCACGATTGGCACGGGTTCAGTATGTGGCTGGCTGGGGGTGGGGTGAAGGGTGGTCAGGCGATCGGCGCGACCGACGAGTTGGGTTTTGCTGCAGTCGAGCGGCCGGTGCATGTCCGCGACCTGCACGCGACCATCTTGCACCTGATGGGATTGGACCACGAGGAGCTGAGCTATTTCTACCAGGGGCTGGATCAGCGACTGACTGGCCCGGCGGAAGCCCAGGTGATCCACGAAGTTCTGGCCTAACACCCAACGCATCGCGTTTCATCCCGGGATCGTTTCGGTGTTTTGTCACTGAAATTTTCACTCCTTGTCACTGAGAGTTTCAGTTAGGTTTCCCGATTGGTGGGNGGCGCATTTTCACCGCTGCCGGGCATCGACTATGGTGTACAATGCNGGGCGCTCGTGCCGCGCCCAGCGATCAGGACCTCTCCCAGCGTGTCCACCATGAGTCTCACGAGTCGATTGACGCTATTTGTCTCGATGGTCGTGCTCGCGCCGGCCACAGCAACACCTGTCGATTACACGCGTGACGTCAAACCCATCCTGCGGTCTAAGTGTTACGCTTGTCACGGAGCGCTCAAGCAAGAGGCGAACCTACGGCTGGATACCGCAGCGTTGGTGCGCAGAGGGGGNGAAAACGGGCCGGCCATTGTTCCCGGACAGACGACAGCGAGTCTGCTCCTCAAACGCGTTACCGAGGAGAGCGAATCGGAGCGTATGCCTCAACAGGCAGCAGCACTGACTGCCGCACAAATTGCCGTGCTGCGATCCTGGATTGATGAGGGCGGGCAGGGGCCCGGTGACGAACAACCCGAAAGTGACCCCACCAAACACTGGGCCTTCCAACGCCCTAGGCGACCCGCCGTACCAACGACCGCGGATCCCGATTGGGTGCGCACACCGGTCGATGGATTCGTCGCCGCCCAGCAACAACAGCGCGGCCTACGGTCCGTGGGACCAGCCGCCCCGGAAGTTCTATTGCGCCGTGTCTATCTTGATCTGATCGGGGTTCCACCTAACGCAGAGACGCTCCGCGACTTCCTGGTCGATCCGTCAGAGATCGCTTACCAGCAAATGGTCGATCGGTTGTTGGCGAGCCCACAGTACGGTGAGCGGTGGGGGCGNCATTGGATGGACGTCTGGCGCTACAGCGATTGGTACGGTCGCCGCAGTGTCCCCGACTCGCTCAACAGCTACGGTCAAATCTGGCGGTGGCGGGACTGGATCGTTCGCTCCCTGAACGGAGATAAAGGGTATGACCGCATGCTGCTGGAGATGTTGGCGGCGGACGAGATTGCCCCAGCCGATGATGCCAACCTGGCAGCGACCGGTTTCATCGTCCGCAACTTTTATCGTTGGAACTACAATACCTGGATGAAGGATATGGTCGAGCATACCGGGAAGGCGTTTCTCGGAATTACGCTCAACTGCTGTCATTGCCATGACCACAAATACGACCCGTTGACCAACCGGGATTACTTCCGTTTCCGTGCGTTCTTCGAGCCCCTCGACATTCGCCACGACCGCGTACCGGGTGACGCCGACCCGGGCCTTTTTCCGGGTTACAAGCTAGGAGTTTCGTACGCGCCGCTGAAAAGCGGAATGGTCCGTGTGATGGACAGCAAGTTGGATGCAAAGACGTTTATCTATGCGCGCGGTGAATCGCGTGACATCATCCCCGACTTGCCACCGGTGACGGCCGCCGGTCCCGCAGCTTTGGGGGGCGGCGAGTTGAATGTCCAACCCGTCGAGCTTCCGGCCACCGCCTGGTACCCGGGTCTGAAGGAGTTTGTACGACAGGAAGAACTCCGCAAAGCCAAATCGCATCTCGCCGATGCGGNTGTCGTGTTCACGAAGGCCGAGCGGTTGATTGCCGATGCCGACAGCGAGCAGGCGAAAGAGCTCGCCGAGTGGGAGCTGCGCGTTGCCGAGCCTCGGTTGTCCAACGCTCGCGCGGTAGTGGCGTCGCTGGAATGTCGGATTGTCGCCGATCGCGTTCGCTACCAGGGAGTCGACGGTGACGTCGAACAGGTCGCTCGGGACGCCAGTCGATCTGAACGTCAGCAGCGCCACGAGGAAGCGCGTTACGAGTTAGCGGTGGCTGAACGTGATCTGGCAGCGGCTCGTCGCAAAGCCACCGATGAGGCGGCCGATTCGCAGGTGCAATCGGCTGCGACCAAAGTGAAGCAACGCCGGGAGCAACTCGACGCGGCCGCCACGGCGCTTAAAACGGATTCGACGGAGTACACGCCACTCTCCCCCCAGTATCCACGTCAGAGTACGGGGCGCAGGCGTGCGCTGGGTGAGTGGATTGCCAATCGCCAAAATCCGCTCACTGCCCGGGTGGCAGTGAACCACGTGTGGGCGTGGCACTTCGCGCGTCCGTTGGTTCCGACGACCGATAACTTGGGTCGCAACGGTGCGCTGCCCAGCCACCCGCATTTGTTGGACTGGCTAGCCTGCGAGTTGATGGATCACGATTGGCAGTTAAAACACTTGCACCGGCTGATTGTGACCAGTAGCACCTACCGCTTGGCCTCACTCAACCGCCACACCCCGCCACCAAGCGCGAGTGCCGAGCGAGATCCGCAGAACCTGTATTTCACGTATTTTCCCGTACAACGTATGGAAGCGGAGGTAATTCGCGACAGTTTGTTACAGACTTCCGGTCAGTTGGACACGACGATGGGCGGCGCGGAAATCCCTGACAGTCAAGGATTGACTTCACCCCGTCGCAGCCTCTACTTCGAACACCATGGTGAAGGGCGNATGNCGTGGCTCGAGCTGTTCGACGCGGCCAACCCGGTCGACTGTTATCGACGGACCAGCAGTGTGCGACCGCAACAAGCGCTCGCTTTGGCGAATAGCGAGTTGGCTGTGCGGCAGGGGCGCCGCCTAGCGCGCTGGCTCCAGCAGCGCTCCACGCGGGTGGAGAATGAGTCGTTTGTGGCGGAGGCTTTTCAGCAGATCCTCAGCCGTAACCCGACCGCCAAAGAGCTGCAGATCAGCCGTACCTATCTGCGGCAACAACAGGAGTTCTTCGAGAACGAGTCGGCTGTCGGTCCGGCTTCGGGAAGTCAGCCGGACACGGCCGGAGCGCTCGACAGCGAGTTGGCTCGCCCGGCCCGTGATCCGTCACTGCGGGCTCGTGAGAACCTAGTACAGGCTCTCTACAACCACAGTGACTTTATTTCTATTCGTTAACACTACACAGGATTCGGCGCGGCACCTACGCGCCGAGGACAGCGAGTTGCCGATGACACGTTCTGAGCACAACCGGTTTTCGAACGGTGGCACCCGGCGCACCTTTCTGGCGGACGTTGGGTTGGGGGCGACCGGTTTGGCACTCGGATCGTTATTGCATCGGGACGGCTGGGCTGGCCAATTGCCGTCGAGTGACCCCGCTGGTCAGCCGCACCATGCTCCCCGAGCCAAGAACGTAATTTGGATCTTCCTCTCGGGCGGTTACAGCCAGATGGAGACGTTTGATCCCAAGCCGGCTCTGAACCGCTACGCCCACTTGACGTATGACGAGACTCCTTACTCGGACCCGTTCGAGAACCCACTCTATCGCGAACGATCCCGGTCCGTGGTGTTTGTCGATCGGTCCCATGCGCGAATCTTTCCGATGCAGGTTGGTTTTCGCAAGCACGGTGAGTCGGGGATCGAAGTCACCGATTGGTGGCCGCATCTGGCGACCTGTGTCGATGACATTTCCTTTGTGCGGTCGATCTACACGACCGACAATGATCACAACGCCGAATTTCAGATGCACCATGGTCGCCACAAGCTCGATCCCCCCGAGCCCGTAATCGGTTCCTGGATCCATTACGGATTGGGTTCGCTGAACGACAATCTGCCGGCGTTTGTGTTTCTCGGGCAGTACAAAGACACACGTGTGCGTTGGAATTTTGACGCCAACTATTTGGGACCAGAGCATGGCGGGATCGAGCTATCACTCGATCCCAAGAAGCCACTACCCTTTGGCAACCGGGCAGCCGGAGTTTCCTCTCAGGAGCAGGCCGCCCAGTTCCGGTTCATCGACCAACTGAACCGCCTATCAGCGGTCGAGTACCCGCAGGATGCCGAAGTCCGCGCGCGGATCAAGTCCTACGAGCTGGCGTTCGGTATGCAAATGGCGGTCCCCGAAGCGATGGATACGGGCCGCGAAACACCGGATACCCAGCGGCTGTATGGCCTCGATGACAAGACGACTGCGGTGTACGGCCGCCGCCTCTTGGCCGCGCGTCGATTGGCCGAACGCGGTGTACGATTCAACCTGGTTTATCTGAGCGACTACGGCGAGTGGGATTCACATCGCGACTTAAAAAAGAACCACGCGCGCTCTTGCGCCCGCGTCGACAAACCGATCGCTGGATTACTCAAAGATCTCAAACGCCGTGGGTTANTTGACGACACGATCGTCGTTTGTTGCACCGAGTTTGGTCGAACNCCTGGACTGGAAGGTACCGACGTTGCGAAATCTACCGGGCGCGATCATCACCCGCACGGTTTTACGATCTGGTTTGCCGGGGCGGGGTTGAAGCGAGGCTATGTGCACGGCCGGACCGATGAACTGGGTTTCCACGCAGTCGAGTCGCCCCATTATGTGACCGACGTGCATGCCACCGTGTTGCACTTACTCGGACTCGATTCGCGACGGCTGGTGATCCCTGGTCGTAAGCGACTCGAAGTCGATTGCGGAAGGCCGATTTTCGATCTTTTGAGTTGAAGAAGCGGGTTCTGCCGCGGTGAAGGCTGTAGGCTGTCTGAGGTGATGTGCTTCCCGCCCGCGCGTGATCCACGGGACCACGGTTGGCACTTGACCGGTGGGTCGTTACTGTCGGTCGCGCTCGCCGACGGCTGAGTTCGCGGCGGCCACGGCGAATGACGCTTCCGCGTGTCCTCGCACTACGGTTGGGTCCACAAGCNTAGAAAGATACGCGGCAACGCGTGGTGAAAACGGTGGCCGGCAACGCGTATCGCGCGGTCATGTGGGGGTTTCATGAAACCTGGCAGAGAGATGCGGTACTTGTGGTCCTGGATTGCAGTCCGCCGATGCGTGTGCGCTCTCCTGCTTACTGTGGTGACCCGCAGCGCACTNTGTGTGGCGGACACCCATCCCGAGACTTTATTTGGTGTGCGGCCGACGGTCGCGCAATTCAAGGACGAGATTGCACGGGCCGATCTGGTGATCCGGGCGCGCGTNGTGAAACGCCTGTTTCACCGTGGCGGTAATCACGCCGACGAGGATGTGATTGTCGAGGTTCTCAAGGTCTACAAGGGAACGCCGATTACTAAGCGCCCCTGTGTTCGTATCGAGATTTATTGGCACCGGTGCTGGGATGAAATCGGCGTTCCGGAACTGCCGCGTGTGGGTGCCGAAGTCATTCTACCGATCGAGGCGATTCCGGCCCGCGCCGGATCGCCTCCACCCGGTGGCCAGAAAATGCATTACATGGCACCGTTTTTTTACTCGGTCCACAAGGATGGCGGTGTGCGTTCGATCTTCAAGTTCCCACCGGGAATGGCNCCACACGCGGCGACGCTTGAGCGGTTCGAGAGACTGATCGGCGACGCGGCGCGCGCGGCCCGGCCACCTCGTAGAGAGTACCGATTGGGCGAGGTTTTGCTCGCCGATGATTTCGACGACGGCTCGCTGGCCGGTTGGACTTTTCTGGCCGGTACCAAGATCCGCAAACCTCACAAGACGGGTGAGTTCATCTGGCGGGATGCCGTGGGGTATGTATGGGTAGGGCCTCAGACGATTCAAGATCCGAGCTTGGAGTTTCGCGTTACACGCGATTCGGCCAGCGGTCTATTCCGCGGCGAGCGGCATTCCACACCCGTCGAGTTCGGCATTGTCAATGGGCGCCTCCGGTTGCGCAGTCGCCATTTTCTCCACCACATCACGGCGGTAACCGGAGATCCTCAGTGGACGGACTACCAGATCGATGTCGACATGTGGAAATTTACCGAGTCCCCGCACCCGGGCGGCCCTCGTGACTACCAGAAATTCGGGCCCTATGGACGCGTGACGGTACCCAACTTTCCATTGACCCACGGCGAGCACTCGTTGGTGGCGGTCGANATTGGTAACTTCGCGAACTATGACGTCTCNGAGCGGACTTGGGGAAATTCCGCGTTCCAGATCCGCTGTAAGTACCCAGAGCCCGCTTACCTTGAGCGCGATCCCAGTCGTGTTCTCCGCTACACCCAGATCCTCGACTACACCGGATATGTTGTTCCNGACGCGACCAAGATGCACCTGACAGCGCGCTTTAGCGGACGCTATGTGGAAGGGTGGATCGATGGTGAGAAGATCCTCGACGGCGAGATCCCGGCTGACCATCCCGGCGCCCAGCGGGGCCGCGTCGCGTTGTGGACTTTCGAGACATTTGCCGAATTCGACAATTTTTCGGTTACCCGGCTGGTACCGCTGGACAAATGAACCGCGCGGGGCAGGACACCACCACCCAACGGTTCGGCGTCGATCAAGGGTAGCGATGTGCCGGTTCCCCGTGGTGTCGCTGGTCAGCGCGACCCAGCCATCATAATCGATCGCGGTTACCAAGAATGCTGTTGCCCGCTCGGCGTCCGTTCAAGACCAGACAGGATGGTCAGCCCACCCGTCAAAGTCATGTTACCGACTGCCTGTACCGGATCGGAAAACTCGGGCGCTTTCAACGATTGTGGTGGTGAGGCCATCACTTATGTTGCTTCCGCGGACATGTCCCGATAATAAACAGAGCCGACAGGCCTACGAGTGTGGGTATTCGTTCCGCGTTGTTCTATCGTGATGGGGCNGATGNCCCGCCGTACGATGTCCCGCCGTACGATGNCCCGCCGTACGATGTCCCGCCGTACGATGNCCCGCCGTCGATGTTCCTTGTCCCGAGTAAGCGCGATCATGACAAATCAAATGGACCGTATTGCNGTATCTGTCGCTGCGTTTGTCTGCCTTGTAATGGTCTGTGGAATGACCGCCTCAGCGCAATCTCCAGATGCGGCTAGCGATTCAGAACCTCGTAGGCTTCTGAATCGCCCTTTGAGGTTCTTGAATCGCCTGAATCAGGACCGGCGTTCGGTGCCGGTGTCGGTCGTTGATGACGGCGAAGGATNCCAGGTACCGGCGGACTCGCCGGAACCAGCGGATGGACCGGCGACAGAGGACGGAGAACGCCTCGATCCTCGCCAGGAAAAAGCCATCGACATGGCGCACGCGGCGACGTTTGCGGGTGACCCCTATCCTTCGGCGGAGAAGTGCAGGAACTGTCATCCGGGCCATTACCGCGAATGGGCTTCTTCTCAGCACGCTTACGCACAACTCAGTCCCGTGTTCAACACAATGCAGAATCTCGTGAACCAGTTAACGAATGGAACGAACGCGGATTTTTGCATTCGCTGTCACACGCACGTAGGTATGGCGCTCGGAGAACCGCTTGCGATGAGTCAAATGGATCGCCATCCGGCGTCGCGGGAGGGTGTGACCTGCGTTGTCTGTCATCGCGTCGATAAGAACTGGGGAAAGGGATCTGGTCGTCGAGCGCTAGTTGCTGGTGATCTAAGTGCGGCCATATACGGACCGACTGGAAACGCAGTTTTGTCAAGAGTCTTGGCTGATCCGGAGAAATTTGGCGCGCTGGGTGGTGCGGACCGTGATCCCGATTCACGTAGCCGGACTATTCACGGTGAAGTGGTGCCCAGGTTCTTCCAATCCACGCCTTCGATGTGTGGTTCGTGTCATGACGTTTTGGCGCCCAATGGGTTTCGCCTGGAAGACGCCTTCAGCGAGTTCAAGAGTTCACCTGCCGCCCGTGAAAAAGAACAGAATTGTCAGACTTGTCACATGGGAAAAATCCAGGGTGTGCCCTCAGGCTTTGCCTTTGAGCCCGCTGCGCTGGTGGGCAACGTGAGCACTCCGCCACGGAAACGGACAAATCACACGATGTCGGGGCCCGATTATCCTATTGTCCATCCGGCCTTTTTTCCCCACAATCCCGCAGCGATCAAAGANGAGAATCCGGAGTTCGCCAAACTGCGGGTTGTGGAGGGGCACGCCACGATGCGTGAATGGCTCGATTTTGATTACAAGGCCGGCTGGGGAACTCCTGAGTTTGAAGCCGATGTTGCCAAAGACTACGAGTTTCCCGAAGCCTGGAAGAGCCAGGCGCGTCGATTCCGTGCCCGCGACATTCTCAANGATCAGTTCAAAGCGCGCAAAGACGCACGAGTCTTGAGGCACCAGGTCTTAAGCGCCGGCTATAAACTGAGCAACATTGAGTTTGTGGGCATCGGTCGTCGCGGAATGTCTTTCCGAGTACGCGTATTCAACGGTACCGATGGCCATGGAGCTCCAACGGGATTCGATGCCGAACGAGTGGTGTTCTTACGCGTGACGGTCAAAGACCGAGATGGTGTCGTGGTTTTTGTGTCGGGCGACCTCGATCCTAACGGTGATGTGCGCGACAACCACTCCGTCTACGTTCACAACGGAGAGGCTCCAATCGATCGGCAACTATTCTCGTTGCAGACCAAGTTCATCACCCGGAATATTTTTGGGGGGGAACGCGAGCAAGTCCTTGCTGTTCCCTTTTCACTGACGCCGTTGGTCTATATTCGACCGGAGACACGGCCGTTCAATGTACTAGGCCGACCGATCGGCGCGAGGAAGCACAAACAAAATCTCTCCAGCCGCAACGGATCGCGATGGGCCAATTACACAGTTTCCAATCGAGCCTTGACGGGGAACGGACCGTATAGCGTGAAAATGGAACTCGTNTCNGGGATGGTCCCCGTCAACCTGGTACACGCTATTTCATCAGCTGGGTTTGATTACGGTCTGAACGCCCGGGAGATTGCCGATCGGATTGTGGCAGGTCACATCGTTGTGCAGGAACGCGATGCAGTGTTCGATGTCGATAATTGAAGGCTTTCGGTTCACTCACAGTAGCTTTCGGTTCACTCACAGTAACGGTACGGAAGTCAAGTGCCGAATTCAGCGAGACATTGCTAATCATGTGGAACAAGATACAGCGCAAACACGGACGTTGGCTTGTACTCTTTTTGCTGATCGATTGTACGGGTGAGATGGCTTCGGCTGAAGATCCCCGGGTGACCGATTTGCCGTCAGAAGACAGGTATACGAGTTTGTTCGAACCCGATGCTACTCACGCGGGTGCTTCCGGTACCGGGATGGTGGGACACGATGACGACGTCCCACCGTTGGTCCGAGCCGTCGAGACGGTGCCGTCGATGCTCACGCGGCCGGCACCNCGAATTGCGGAGTTCTTTTCGCATGTGATCGGCGCTGAGCACGATGANGTCCATACCGCACTATCCGAAGAGGCGATCGGGATTCAGCCCGTTCCTGACCGCCCGAACTTGGTGATCGAACTCAACGAACGGTTCCTGGGACCGGGCGCCTTGGGACAGGGAATTGAATTACCCACAGGCGCGGTCTGGCGCCCCTCTTTTTGGGTGTTTGGCGACCTGCGTTCTGCTGTTCAATACGTAGGTGAATCGGAGACGATTGCAGAATGGGCCAACCGCCTAGACCTGTTTGGGCAACTTAACCTATCGGGCACGGAACGCGTGCTGATTGGGATGCGTCCACTTGACGACGAGACGGTCGACGATCGTACATTTAGTAGTCTTGACTTCCGCGGCGCCAGCATCGACGGATGGAATGCTGATATGCAGACGCTCTTTTTTGAGGGGGATTTCGGCGAACTTTTCCCCAATCTGGATGCGGACGATACCAAGGGTCTTGATTATGGTTTTTCCGTAGGTCGCATGCCTTTGCTCGCACAACAGGGGCTGTTAATCAACGAGGACCGCCTCGACGCCTTCACCGTGACTCGAAACACGATTTCGACAGAGCGGAACCTCAATCTACGGATTTCGGGTGTCTATGCTTGGGATCAATTGAACCGTAACAGTGCCGTTGTCGACGGAAACCGGCTCGACAATTCCTCTGAAATGGTAGCGATTCTGACCGAAAGCGATTTTCATCGCGCTACCGTCAACCTCGACATGGCGTACGTCCAGAGCGAAGATGCGGTGATCGGTGACGTGATTGCATTTGGGGTAAGTGCGATCCAGCGGCACAATCTACCGCACAACACGTACAATTCTTCACTCCACATTCTGGCTTCCTACCCAACCACCGATCGCACAGATTACGCCGACCAGGGCGAATTACTTTTCTCGCAGATTTCCTGGACGCCCCACCATACCGAGGACCTGATCTATCTCAACGGATTTTGGGCGATCGATCAGTTCTCCTCCCCGACACGTGGCCCCCTGACGGGAGGCCCGCTAGGGCAGACGGGCGTGCTGTTTTCTCGCCCCAGCGGTGGATTGGGGCGGGTCGGGCCGCCGATCGGGATCCGTACCGACAACCGCGCGGGAGCCAGTCTCGGATACCAGATGTTTTTTGCCCACACGTCGCGGCAGGTCATTTTTGAGATTGGCGGACAAAAGGAGACCAAGGGTGTTTCCGATGGCGCGCTCGGCGCTGCCGTTCGCTATCAAGCGGCACTCAATCAACACGTGGTTGCGATTTGCGACAGCTACGTGGTCAAACCGGAGCATCTCAATACCATTCCGGGTGCCCGTTTCGAGATATTAGTGCGATTTTGAGTTCCGCGTCACTTCGTCGGACCCGGAGCGCTACTCGACGATGCCTCGTTCAGCGTGTACGCCATCGATAGCGGGCGCAAGCGCGACGATCGATCCAATCAGAATCTTACGGCGGCGGTGCGCCGCGTTTGCACTGCGATCGGTTGGCTTGGCAATAAACGGCTGTCGTCGACGCCCAAGCATGTTGCGGTGGCAGGTGCTGCCCCCCAATCGCCTTTCAGGAGCTCGTGTCGGAGTCCTTACGGGGGGCTGCGGTTCTTGACAGCCTGTCTTTCGATACCCGTAGTAGCGTTTCCATCAGGCGTGGGCAGGAATCCGAGATCGAGTCCAAATCGACCTTCCGCAAACGGAACACAGAGCATGGTGTGGTCGCCCTACACGTTGCCGTCCGTCGCTCCTGTTGCAAGATTGCGATCTCGCCAAAGAAATCCCCAGCGAACAGCGTAGCCAAATCACTCTCGGTACCATCGGGATTTTGGCGCGAGACCCGAACCACGCCGCGGGCGATTAAGTACAGCGAATATCCCGTTGCTCCCTGCTGGACCAGCGTGTCACCGGCTGGTGCCGTATGTTCTCGCAGCAGACCCAGAATACGGTTCACCTCTTGCTCTTCGGCGTCCTGGAAAAAAGGTACCTGCCGCAGTAGTTCGCGAGGATTGATGGCCAGCGCGGCAACCGGCGCACTGGAGAGATTTCGCACCTCCTTGCCCAATTGACTCTGCATGTGATGCGCCACCCCATGTGGAATCGAACCGGCTTGTGCGGATCTTTCAATCGTTTGTCGGGCCGCGTTCAGCACCAGGCGATCCGCGAGCCGCTCTTGCATCGCGTTGACAAACTCCGGAAACTGCGCCGCTGTCGAGTCGATCAAGTCGGTACTGTCTTGACGCCACTTCTCATAACACTCGCGTACTTCCTGTAGCAATTCTGCGTCACTGGTTTCGGTTGCGATCAGCTCTTCGAATACGCTGAGAACATGATCGGTGGCCTGTTGCCGGCCCCACTGTACTTGATAGGCGCGTGCGGTTCGGTTGGCTGCCAACCTGGGTCCGATAGGGGTNGCCTCGAGTGGTNGCATGAGNATATCGACGACGCGGCGGACACGATGGGTATTGGAATATTCCTGGGACAGACGGCCATCAAAACGCATCGTTTCCATTTGTTCGCTCAACAGGTGCGCGAGATCGCGGTAAGCCGTTTCGTTCAGGTGCCCGTCCTTGTACATCTGGTAATAGAATGCACCCTCGGTGGCGAACGCGCGGAGGAATAGCAGNCGCCGTTCCTGTTCGCTGTCCATCTCATCACTACGAAGAAATTCCAGTTGGTCGCGCAGGGCGATTATCTTCTGGTTACATTCTGCGACTTTGGATCCGGCGACTCGGGCGGAGAACATCCCGCCGCGCTGGAGTTCCGGGATCCGGTTCAGGGCTTGGGTTTGGGCGGACAAGAGTCCGTTGATTCTCGCAAATCGGTCAGAGAGTGGCGGTTTGTCCAGCCCCAAACGGCGCATCAGGTGTTCGATTGTCAGGCCGGGAACCAGGAGGGTAAACAGGACAGCCCCTGTCACCAGTGCAACGAATGAATCCGCGTATTCAAAAGTTGCGGTGGGGGAGAAGTGCCTGGCGACCGCGGGCAGTTCCAACGCGATCGCCAGGGCGATCGCACCGCGCAAGCCGCCCCAATACATGACCGCCTGATGACGCCACGCCACAGGCGCGGCGAATTTTCGGAGCAATGGCACACCGCCAAAAATCACCACCGCCCGAGAAATCAGCATCGCGGCAATCACCCACACCAGGATACCTTTGGTGTTGTTCAGTTCCCCCAGATCGACGCGCAGCCCGACGAGAAAGAAAATCAGCGCGTTGGCGATGTATGCCAGGAATTCCCAGAGCTCACTCAACAAGTGTGAGACCGAGGGGGAGATCTTGGTGCGGCCCCAACCTCCCAGAGTGACCGCCGCGGCAACGGTCGCCATGACTCCACTCACGTGCAAGTAGTGTTCTCCAATGACAAATGAGGCGTAGGCCAAGATAGTGGTCAAGGAAATCTCGATAAAGGGATCCTCGTCAACCAGTCCAAGTAGGAGCCCACAGATCCCTCCGAATACGAGCCCGACGACGATTCCACCAAAGAAGGTAACGCAAAAGTCAACTGCACCATTGAGTGCGGTCGTTCCAGTGAACGCTCCCATGACGACGACGCCCACCAGGATCTTGCTGACGACGATCGCTGTGGCGTCGTTAAACAGGCTCTCTCCTTCGACGAGCACCGTCAACCGCTTGGGCGCTCCCAGTTGCTTGAACAAGGCGATCACGGCCACCGGGTCGGTCGCGCTGAGAATCGATCCCAACACCAATGCATAGCTCAGCGGAATGTTGGTTGTGGAATAGACGATGACGCCGATCAGGCCCGTTGAAATGAGTAATCCAGGAATGGCAAGCATCAGGATCGGCGCCAGATTGGCGCGGAGTTGCCGCACATCCAGATTGAATGCGGACTCAAAAATCAGCGTCGGCAGAAAGACGAACAGGATGATCTCGGCGCCCGCATGCTGCAGTACTGCCAAGGGTGCCAAGAATTCCAGGCCATCCTCTACGGCGCGGGAAATGAGGACCCCGATCAGGACCAGCATCACGGTAAATGGAAGTTTCACCTTCTTGCAGAGCGCCTGGCAAAGAGCGGCGATCAGCAGCAATCCGAAAATCCCAGTGACCCAGTGGCTAACGTCCAACTGATCTATCTCCGTCGATTGTGGCCTTGNTGTCGNTAGNATTGCCGTGCCACCAATCANAGCNACCAATATCGATGTTCTGGTAGTCGGGCGAAAGCCAGGGAACGTATGTTTCGTGTCCGTGGCCCCGTCCGATCGCCGGTGAAGGCGTCCGTTGGCCTTTTGGGAGCGACTGCTTCGCCGCCGCAAGCAGCTGCGATCGGCGTCAGGCCACTGCAGAATCACCTGTTGCCCACCACGATCCGCGGTCTCGGACCTACTGGGGCAACGCGTGGTGGCAACCACGGCAGGGGTGAGAGCCTGCAGGAAGGGTAAGATTGTCACCCGCAACGGCTTCGGAAATCTCCCGTGAGAGGTATACTCGCGTCAGAAATGTGAGAGCGCTGGCGATCCAGAATTCCCCCGCGGGATCACGCGACGATTGCTCTTCGTGAAATCCAATGTCGGAAAATCAACCCTCTGAGAACGNTCCGATTGTCCCCGTAGTCAAGGATCTACCGCTGGGGACCGTCGCCGCCTCTGCGCCGTACAATCAGCTGTTGGCGCGGGCGATTGCCGCGGAGCAAGCGGGCCACGTTCTTACCGATCGCGAGCTGGCCGCGCTCGAAGAAACGCGTGAGAATCTCTGGGACGAGCTCAATGCGGAAAAGGCGCGGGGCATGACAGCCTATGCGAAGCGGGCCGCCGGAGCCTACGGTTTTTCTCTCGACGGCCGTGGCGCGCTGGTGTTCCCATTTCAGGAGACCGATCATCATCGTGTCGGCTACGAGAGCCACTTTTTTGAAAGCGACCCGGAAACCAGGACACTCGTACCAGCCAGCATCGATCATGCGCGAAAACGGGTGATCGTCTTTGCGACCGGTCGGGCGTTTGCGGAAAGGAACGCGCGGCTCAGCCATCTGACGAGAAATGAATCGCTACGAAACGCGCGCAACGTGATGTCCGCTCAGGTCTATCTAACAGGCAGTCGACTTGTTGCTGATTATCCGGGCGGCGCCACGCAAGTCGTTGCCGTAGCCTACGATATGGTTGCCAGCGAAGAAGAAACGCCCGCCATGCGGATTCAGTCGATCCTGGATCCACGATTCATGCATCCGGTGTCGGTGATGGCTGCTGAACGCATCTTTGGAGAGATGATTGCGGATGCAGATCGGCACCCGAATGGAACGCTGGTCCGATCCGACGGCAAGATCTGTGGCAAGCCACTTCCGGAAGAGCAGATCATCCAGAATCTAAGCCGCCTTGTTTTGGTCGGTGGTAGTGTGGGCTGTTGCGTTGTCCATCAGGTGATCCGCTGGCTGGAAGAGATGTTGAAAGACCTCGGAGTAGCGGAGGCACCTCGTATCGCGGCCCTGAAATCGACTCTGACGATCCACTTGGGACCGACGACCGTGTTGCCGGCACAGGAACATTGCAACCGTCTATCGGTGGTTGGCAAGCACGATGAATTTGTGTTCGCTGGCAACGACACCGCCCCGATTCTCGGTCATTCGGAAAGGTCGGGACGGACGGTCGTTCAGGACCCCCTCGCGGACGGCAGCTTGCACGTCGTGCTCGATGTGCCGGCTACGATTTCTCAGGGCCCAGAGGGAAGATGTTTTGATCCGATTGGAACCCATTTTGGGCACTCGATGAAGCACTATGCCAACGGGTTGAAGAGCCTAGGATGCGGGAGCGTGGTCGAAACCGTGTTGAATCACGAGGGCCCCCATCGGCTCGGGGATGTGATCAACGAGTTACGCAGCAGCGGGCAACTCGAGGATCACATCCGGTCGGCTGACTAGGTTGCCGAGGAGTACGCAGCCGCACACACCTCGTCGACCGATGTGGCCGAGTGGTGTGTGGAGGCGTCGGCGCAGAGAGAAGCCGGTCTTTCCGCCAGTCCAAATCCAACCGGTGAGGCCGCGACGTCTACCTCATGGCGCAGCTGCCGGTCGGCCGTGGGTATTTCCCGTACCGTGGAACCCCGCACGTTGCCCCAGACCGCGGGTTCCGGCGAGGCCCTGCCACGCCGTCGGGGCGCCGCCCGGAGACACACCACCCTATCGCCAGGTGTCTGGCTTGGAGATTGGCAGTGCGACCTACAGCGATGCGCTCAGACGACACCGTAAGCCAGCATCGCATCCGCGACCTTGACGAAACCGGCGACATTGGCCCCCTGGACGTAGTTGCAGTACCCGGCGTCGCCGCCACCACCGTACTGAACGCACTGCTCGTGAATGCTTTCCATGATTGACTTGAGTCGGTCCTCGACCTCTTCGGCGGACCAAGCGATGCGCAGCGAGTTCTGGCTTTGTTCCAGACCGGAAACCCCCACCCCGCCAGCGTTGGCAGCTTTCGCAGGGCCAAAGGGAATCTGATTGCCGAGAAAGATGCGAATCGCTCCCAAAGTACTCGGCATATTGGCTCCTTCGGCAGCTGCTTTCAAACCGTTGCCAACCAGTGTCTTGGCCTCTTCTTCTTCGAGTTCATTCTGAGTCGCGCAGGGGAACGCTAGATCACAGGGAACAGACCAGGGCCGTTGGCCTTCATGGAAGGTCGTCCCAGGAAACTGTTGTGTGTATTCGGAAATGCGTCCGCGACGCTGGGTCTTAAGATCGACGACCCAGTCCAGTTTTTCTTGTGTGATTCCGTCCGGGTCGTGTATGAACCCTCCGGAGTCAGACAAGGTGAGCGGCTTGGCACCCGATTGAATGAGCTTTTGGGCGCAGTAAGTCGCCACGTTCCCCGACCCGGAGACCACGGCGGTCTTGCCCTCTAAACCATCGCCGACACGAGCCAGCATGTTTTGCATAAAATAGACGGCTCCGTAACCGGTGGCTTCGGTCCGCACCAGACTGCCGCCAAAAGCGAGACCCTTGCCGGTGAGCACCCCCGTAAACCGGTTCACGAGACGCTTGTAATGCCCGAACAGGTAGCTGATCTCTCGTGCACCGACACCGATGTCCCCCGCGGGAACATCGGTATCTTCGCCAATGTGCCGATGCAGTTCGACCATCAACGACTGGCAGAACCGCATGACTTCGCGGTCGCTCTTTCCTTTGGGGTTGAAGTTGGAACCACCCTTGGCTCCACCCATCGGTAGCCCGGTCAAGCTATTCTTGAAAATCTGTTCAAAGCCTAGAAATTTCAGGACGCTCAGAGTCACGGTTGGATGAAATCGCATGCCCCCTTTGTAGGGTCCGATCGAATTGTTGAACTGAACCCGCCAGGCGCGATTGGTGCGGATATTGCCATCGTCGTCCTCCCAGCAGACGCGGAAAATCACCACCCGGTCGGGCTCGGTCAAGCGATCGAGAATCCGTCCGTCGAGGTACTGTTTGTTTGCGAGCACAAACGGCATCAACGTCTCCACCACTTCTTCCACCGCTTGGTGGAACTCGGGTTCGCCCGGATTGCGTTTCTTCAAGCCCTGCATGAAAGTGTCAACTGCGGACGCGTGTTCACTGGACATCGGTTGGGACCTCTTGTGCTGATTTAATCACGCCAACAGGCTTGCGAACCCACTACTCGACGTGGACCACCACCTGGGATTGCGGGTGACGCGTGGATGACGAGAGTTCTGGCAGAAGACGATGCTGGTCAGAACCGGAGTGTTGTCCAACCTAGCAAATCTGCTGCATCTGACCAGCCGGAATGGTGGCAGATCGACGCCAAAATCGGTTCCGTTGCCGTCGCAATCGCGCCTTAGTATCCGGCAAATTTCCTCTGGAGTCGGTGCGTCGGGTGAGTGGTTCAGACGATCCGATCGGATTGCCTCGCCGCTCCGTCATTTCAATCGAACAAATTCTCCTGTTCCGCCGATTGACAGCACGGATTAGTCTGAGAAAATTTGCGAACCCCGTTGTTACCTTTTCTCGCGCACACTGGTCTGGCGTTGCGTCGATCTAGTAGCGTTTCCTGTTGAATTACCATTCGGACTCGTTGTGTGGTTCGAATGCAGATGGAGTTCATTGCCTCATGGAAACGGCAGCGATCTACATTGGCTCGGGATTGATTGTGCTGGTGGCGGTGCAAGTGATCACGGGGACCGTTGTGTCGGTGTTGTCGCTGTCGCGGCAGACGAAGCAGAACAGACTGTCCAATCTGTTCATGCTGGAACGTATTGAGGCGGTGCGCGCTCGCCGTGAGCGGGAAAGCAAGAATGCGTGGAATGGCTTCCGCAAGTTCGTTGTCAGGCAGAGAATTGAGGAGGCCAAAGGGACTGCTTCCTTTTGCCTGGAGCCCCACGACGGTAGACCGCTGCCGGCGTTCAAACCGGGGCAGTTCTTGACGTTTCAATTGGATGTCCCCACCGAGGCGAAGCCGGTGATCCGGTGTTACTCGTTGTCGGATGGGCCGCGGCCTGACCGTTATCGGGTTTCCATTAAACGGGTACCGGCACCGCGGAAGGAGCCGGATGCCCCGCCAGGTTTGGTCTCGAATTTTTTTCACGATCACGTCAACGAAGGCGATATTCTCGATGTCCGCGCCCCGTCAGGCCACTTTTTTATGGATCCGCTTGCCAAGCCATCGGCCGTCCTGATCGCGGGCGGAGTTGGGATTACGCCGATGGTCAGCATGCTGAGGGCGATTGTCGATAGTGGAGGCGAGCGGCAGGCAACCTTGTTTTACGGCGTGCGTAACGGTGAGGACCATGCGCTCAAGGACGAATTGACGGAACTCTCATCGAATCACCCAAATATTCGCGTCGTGACCTGTTACAGCGGTCCGCGGGCTGGTCATGACGTCAAGGGCCAGGATTACGACCAGGCTGGCCGTGTCACTGTCGAAGTGATGAAAGAGTACATCAAGACCAGCAATCACCGATATTTCATGTGTGGCCCGCCACCGTTCATGAAATCGGTCACCGACCAGCTTGGCGAGTGGGGGGTTCCCAAGGACCATATTTACTCGGAGGCTTTTGGTCCTGCATCGATCAAAGCCAAGAGCAAAAAGCCGAAGGACGCTGCCGAACCGGCTGCTGCTGCGGTGGAAGCAGTAAAGGTGAAGGTTACTTTCTCTCGATCGGGCAAGGAAATTGGGTGGGACGCCGGCAAGGCCTCGAGTTTGCTGGACCTCGCTGAAGCGAATGGTATCGAGATCGATTCGGGATGTCGGACCGGTGGGTGTGGGACATGTAAGGTTGCGATCAAGACGGGTAGCGTGAAGTACGAATCGGATCCGGATTGTGACATCGAGTCGGGTTGCGGTTTGGCTTGCGTTGCCTGTCCGGATGGTGATTTGGTGGTTGATGCATAACGGAGGGTTATTGCAAGCGCCTTCCGGGGAGGCGTTTGGCTAACGGCAGACGATTCAGCTTCGCAATAGATGAATGATTGGGCTGCGTGGTGGTGTGACTGCAGATCGCCATGTGGGTCCCTGGGATTTTCAATAATATTGGGGTTCGCCAACGAGGAGTATTTCATGAGTTGTTTTCGCTGCTGCCACGGAGTTTCCTCGCACGGGGGGAACATAAAATTCGCGGGAAGTTGCGCCGCTGTTTGGCTGCTGCTGGCCTCATCGACCGGTTTTTCCCAACAACAGATTGATGCGGCAAAGGTGGTTGGACGCGAGGCGTGCGGCAAGTGTCATGCGGCTGAGTTGGGGGCCTGGCAGGTCTCCAAACACGGGAAGAATGCCTGGGATTTGCTCGACCATCCGAAGGCTCCCGATTTCGCCAAGAGTCTGGGAATCGCGGCCGGAGACATCAAGAGTGAGAAATCGGTTTGTACGAAGTGCCACGGAACGCATCAGCAGACGGGCGGGAAACTAGTAATCGCCAAAGGGAACTCGTGTGAATCGTGTCACGGGGGAGCCGGCGGAGATCAGGGCTGGTTGACCGTCCACAGTGACTACGGGAAGGGGGCTGCTGGGACGCTGGCTGAATTGCTGAAGCAGCGTGAGGGTGAACCGGCTGCCCATCTGGCGACCCGCAAGGCGGCGACCAGCAAGGCGGGGATGAACCGGGCGGAAGATGCAGTCAAGATTGCCAGCAATTGCCTGCAGTGCCATATCGTTCCCAACGAGAAACTGATCGCCGCGGGGCATCCGAGCAGCGACAAGTTTGAGTTCGTTGAATGGGCCCAGGGAGAAGTTCGCCACAATTTTCTTCTGGATTCAAAAGAAAACGCAGAAGTTCCCAGTCTCTGGTTGGCCAGTGGCAAGGGACGCACTGCCAAAGGGCGCAAGCAGTTGATGTTTGTGGCCGGCCAATTGGCAGATCTAGTGCTCAGTTTGCGCATTCGCGCGGGGGTCACCTCGGCCAAGCGAGGCACGCTCGGTGATCTTGTCAACGATCGCATCGATGACGCGATCGATGAAGTTGAGGACGCCGAAATCGACGAGCTGGCGCCGGTTC
>PADE01000194.1 GCA_002702965.1 Planctomycetaceae bacterium | reverse complement strand
GCGTGGTGTAATCCTGGTGTACTAGCGTGGTGTAATCCTGGTGTACTAGCGTGGTGTAATCCTGGTGTACTAGCGTGGTGTAATCCTGGTGTAGTGGTGTAATCCTGGTGTAAAGGTCCCCTGAGTTCAGTCGATTAGGATACTATTCATGGAGTGGACCAAACCGAACTTCGTCGAGATGTCTCTCAGTGGTGAAGTAACGGCCTACGCAAATACCGATTCCACGGTGCGTCCGGCAACCGACCCGTCCGAACGGCCTCGTCCGCGGACCGATCGGCAGACATCCGAGTAACGACCCCCAGCGGGTCATGCCGGCCGCCCAGCGGGCGCTGCCGGCCCTCTGATCGATGATGGCAGCGGTATGCGCTGCCCATCAGCGGGATCTTCGCAAGTACATCTCGAGCCGCCACGATGTTGTTGGGCGGCGCTGGTGAACGGCTCAATCTCGCCCCGACGCCCGCTTGAACGGCCCCATCACACACGTCGTGGACGACGGTGTGCGCCGCGTACCGGCCCAGTCGCACCTCCAGCCGCTGCCCCGCTGCGACGTGTCAAACCACGCCCCCGCCCGTCCCCTAGCGCGCGGCCCAGCGGTGGGCCATGAACGCATTTCGGAGTTTCACTGGCGGGCAGATCGCGCTGCCGTTTACCCCGTGCAACCGGCCCTGCAGCTGTCCCCTTCCGGCTGAGCTGTTACGATTGAGCGTCGCAGCGATGGGGGCCAAATCATGCAAATCGAAGGACGTGTCGCGGTCGTGGCTGGTGGCGCTTCGGGCTTGGGAGAGGCAACCGTCAGACGACTCGTCGAACGGGGCGCCAAGGTCACTGTGCTCGATCGCGACGAGGTGCGCGGCGAGGCGCTGTCAAACCAACTCGGAGACAAAGTCGCCTTCTCAGCGGGCGACGTCACGAATGAGGAACAGGTGGCGGCCGCGGTCGATCGCGCGGTCGATGCCTTTGACCGCATCGAAATCGTCGTCAACTGCGCAGGCATCGGTGTCAGCGCGCGGACCGTGCGCCGGGACTCTCCGCACGATCTGTCAGACTTTAGACGCGTCGTCAGCGTCAACGTATTCGGCACCTTTTCGGTGCTCAGCCAAGCCGCTTTCAAGATGGCAGACAACCAACCCGATGAGCACGGATGCCGCGGGGTGATCGTAAACACCTCTTCGATCGCGGCTTTCGATGGGCAGATCGGGCAAGCTGCCTACGCGGCATCGAAGGGTGGGATTGTCGGGATGACGCTGCCGATCGCTCGCGATCTCGCATCCTTGGGTATCCGCTGTTGCACCATTTGCCCGGGGACCTTCGACACCCCTCTGCTGGGCCAATTGCCAGAGGCAAGGAAACGGGCTCTCGCCGAGGCAATTCCGCACCCGCGGCGACTGGGAGATCCGCTCGAGTACGCTTTGCTGGTCGAACAAATCATTACCAATCCCTACCTCAACGGCGAGACCATCCGGTTGGACGGAGCGCTGCGGATGAGCCCTAAATAAGACTGTGTGAAGCGTTATGAAGCGGACCCTGTTCAGCAAGGAACACGAACTCTACCGGGAGGCCTTCACCACCTTTCTCGACCGCGAGGTCGTCCCCAACCAACAGAAGTGGGAAACAGAGGGACAAGTCAGTGCCGAGGTCTGGCGAAAAGCAGGCGAATACGGCTTTCTTTGCCCTTGGGTTGACGACGCATACGGCGGCAGTGGGGCAGACTTCATCTATTCGGTAGTGACCATCGAGGCCATGGCTCACCGCTGCCTGGCCGCCCCCAATTTCCGTTTGCATGAGCGCATCGCGGTTCCCTATCTCGACCGCTTCGGCACCGCGGAACAGAAACGACGCTGGTTACCCGGTTGTGTCACTGGCGAGACGATCACCGCCATTGCCATGACCGAGCCAACAGCCGGGTCCGACCTCGCTGGAATCCGCACCCGCGCGGTTCGCGACGGCGACGGTTACCTGATCAATGGGCAGAAGACATTCATCTCGAACGGCCAAATCTGCAACCTAGTGATTGTCGCTTGCAAGACCGATCCAGAAGCCGACCCGCCGCATCGCGGAATCAGCCTGTTCGTAGTCGAAGAGGGTACCGAGGGGTTTCAGAAGGGGCGGAACCTGGAGAAGATCGGGCGGCATGCGAGCGATACGGCCGAACTTTGGTTCGAAAATTGCCGCGTCGACCGAACGAACCTACTGGGCGAAGAGGGGCAGGGATTCTACTACCTGATGGAGAATCTCCAGGAGGAACGATTGGTCACGAGCCTAGCCTCACAAGCGGGAGCCGAGTGGGCAATCGAGCATACCGTCGAGTACTGTCAAGGTCGGGAAGTCTTCGGACGGCCGGTCAGCAAGTTTCAGAACACGCGTTTCACGCTGGCCGAAGCGGCGACCCAAGTCCAACTCGGCCGCACGTTCCTCGATCGACTGGTCGAGGCCCACATGGCGGGCGAATCGATCGAAATGGAAACCTCGATGGCCAAATGGTGGGTCACCGATATGCACTTCCGAGTCGTCAACGAGTGTATGCAGTTCTTTGGCGGCTACGGGTACATGAAGGAATACCCGATCTCCAAAGCCTTCACCGACAGTCGAGTGGAGTCAATTTTTGCCGGTTCCAACGAGGTGATGAAGTCGATCATCGCCAAACGGATGGGATTGTAGAGGTCGCGTACGACTCGACAGACCGGGATTCCTTCACGCTGAGGTACGACTGCTCGGCACCGCACGGCAAGCCGCACCGCCCCCGCCATCACCTCCACCGGCTGGAGTTCAGCGGCTTGGCTCACGTCGCCTGCGGACCGCACGACTTACGGCTTGAGGTGCTCGTCATACCACGCCAGCGCCAACTGTTGGGCGTGGGCGCGTTTTTCACGGTAGATGCCGTAGTGCTGAATCCCCTCGACCACAATCAGTTTCTTGGGCCCACGGGCACGCTTGTGCGCGAGGATTCCATGGTCGGCGTTGTCGAACAACTCCTCGTTCTCGGCGATCACAAACAGCATGGCGCAGTTCGGCGCCTTACCGGCGTCCTCGACAGGCGCATAGTTGATCATCCGTTCCCGAATCGGCGCGCCGATTAGGTTCCCTAGTTCTCGGGCAAAGGGCTTCGGGTAACCGGCCTCTCCGCGGGCCCGCTGGGTGGCCTTTGCAAACGTCGCCTGGCGGGCCTGCTCATTGGCAATCACCCAGCGGCTATCAAACGCCGCGACCTGGCTCACCGTCGCCTTGATGCGCTGATCACGCGCAGCTGCGTAAACAACGTGGCCTCCCGAATAGCTGCTGCCCCAGAGACCGATCTTGTCGGCATCACACTGCGCCTCACCGTGCACCCAATGGACCGTGTTGAGAAGATCTGTGGTTTGATCGATAGGGTCGACGACTCCACGGACTTCCCTCACCTGGGCGGTGAACGCGCCCTCCTGTTTCTCCTTCGGCGCCGGACCCACCAACACTACCCGGGCATCACTCGCGCCCCAGCCACGGTAGTCGAACGTCACCACGAAATAGCCGCCCCGTGCGAACACCACGGCGTCGCGGCGCAACCCCGCGGCGGTACCTCCCCAGCCGTGACACATGACAATCGTCGGTCGTTTTTTTCCACCATGGGACAGCAGCGAGAAGGTCTCACCGACCATGCGAGTGCCCTCGCTCGTGATCGTAACGCGCTTAAACGCGATCCCCTCCGGCGGAGTAAACGCGCGCTGGCCAATGGCAAACGCCGGACTCAACGCGAACAGCGCCACTGCCAGCCAGGCAAAACGGAAACGGTTCATGTCATTCTCCCATTCGTTATCTGAGCCAAAAGGCGACCGTCAGCTCGGTCGTCAGGATGATCACCGCGGGCGGAGGTTACTGGGACGAAAGAACCGACATCACAAGCGACGTCGGTCGCTCGGCGTTGTGAAATATCGTGTTGATCGCCGCGCGCGGGGACAGGTGATCGCCGCCCGGAGCCTCACCGGTGTTGGGATTCACTTCAAAACGCGGACTGTTGCTGGATGCGATGTGGACCGCCAGTCGATGTCCCTGTTCGAACGTAATTGCCGTATGCCACATGTCGATCGTCATCTCCTCCGGTTGGTTCGGCACCATCATCTTGACATCTTCAGACCGTCTGCCGAAACGGTACCGGGTGCGCAACGCCGTATCGAGCACCAAGGCCTCATACCCGTCCGGGTACACGTCGACCAGCTTGACCATGAAATCGGTATCTGGTCCGTCGGTCGCCGCCCAGAGCCGCAGATCGATCTTCCCGGCGACCACGAGATCTCTCTTGAGTGGCTCGCTCTGAAAACGGAGGTAATCCAAGCGCTGGCCGATCTCCCGTTGATCGATGGGCCCCAGCGGGAGCGTCAAGTTCAGTCCACCCTTGGTCGGAACCGGGTTTTGAGGATCAAACGTGTAACCGGTAGAACCGCTGCCAGATGTCGGTTTCACCCGTGTGATCCCGAGCCCTTGGGTTAAGTAAAATCGGGCCGGATGGCTCGCCTTGGGTGGCCATGTTTGCGCCGTTCGCCAGCCGTTCTTTGCGGATGGGGAGCCGCGCCGCCGCCATCATGTAGTATTTTACGGGCGGCTCGCGTGACACGCCGTTGTCAGCTCCTCGCAACCAGTGGTCGAAAAATCGCACTTCTTCGTCGGACTCGGGGCGCGCGCTCGGGTACGCCAGATCTCCCCGCAGCCGGCCGTGCCCGACCGGTCCCATCATCAACCGTTGTTTCCCGCGCGCATCGGCGTGACCGCGCTCCTGAAGGAACTGGAAATTCGACACGTTCCCGAGGCAGAACAAATCGTACCAACCGCCCGCGTTGTAGATGGGTATACGAATCTGGTGGCGATGAAAAACCAGATCGGTCCGTTTCCATCGTTCATCCAGAACGACGCGTTTCTTGTAGGCCGTGATGGCCTCCTCGCTAACTCCCTGTCGACGCATCCAATTGCCCGTATCGGCCTCCTTGAACACGCCGCCGATAAAACGCCCCTCGTAAAACAGACTGTGCGGGGCGACACGAACAAACGCCGCCGTCAGGTGCGGAGGTGCGGCAGCCGCGGCGAGGTTTGCGGCGATGCCCGGTGCGGAGGTCCCTGTCATTCCCACCTTTCCGTTGCACCAGGTTTGGGACGCGACCCACTCGACCGTATCGTATCCGTCTTCGATTTCCGACTCGTGAGGTTGGTACACGCCCTGCGAACCACCTCGACCCCGCTGGTCTTGTGAAACATAGGCGTACCCCGCGCGGACATAGCGTGTGCCGCTGCGGCTTTTTCCATAAGGCGTGCGGTGCAGGATCGCCGGCCTTGGCGCATCGCCCGGAGGCACAAAGATGACCGTCGAGAGCTTGACTCCGTCGCGCATCGGGACCATTACAGTCAGGGGGCGAGCGGACCGAGGCGGCTCGTTCGGCGCCTCGGCCGGCCCGGAGCCGGCCACGCAAAAGGTGACCAACACCACAAGCATCTCGAGCCACCGCGGTGCCGCAACGCCAGCAGCCGTGGACCAGGACGCACGAAACGTTCGCCGCAGCCGGTCGGTCATGGTTCGTCCCACTGTGAGGGGCCGGGTGCCGCTTATGATGGCACAACCACCTCGGCCACGCCACCAAGCTCAGCGCAAACCTACATCCCACCTGCGAGGGACCGACGGCGGTGGTTGTCACCCGTCGGTGCCGTCGAAACCACTACCCGTCGGTGGCCTCGGAGCCCGCAATCGCAACGTGAAGATGCCACCCCCTGCAGTCAGAATGACAATGACGGTGAAGGCGATCCGGTAGCTACCGGTCGTGTCGAACAGCCACCCGGCTGCCGCCGGCGAAAGGGAATTAAAAATCCCCGAAATCAGGAACCGGGCCCCGGTCGTCTGGGCGAAGGCGACGCGGCCGAAGAACTTCGCAAACACCACGGTCAAAGAAATGTAGGCGGCTCCGAACCCCAGCGCGATCAAAATGGTGGAGGCGTAAGCCATCCTCGCGGTGGTCGCCATCAAGAATCCCAGCATGCCCATCGCCTCGATCAGCAATGCATAGCCGAGGACCTTCTCCGGCACCAGCAGGTCGCCCAGCGCACCGGTCATCCGGCCGGCGATCGAAACCAGTATCATCGTGCCCAGGACGGCAGCGGCGGCGTCGGTAGAGAGGCCCAGGTCCTCCAAGTGGAGGCGACCGTGACCGACGGTCACGTTCCAAGGAACGGCAAACGCGACGCCGGCCAAGCACAAAACCGCGAACTGCGGCGTCCGCATGGCGGCGCCCGGCGTCCACGCATCGGCGGACGTTTCACCCGACTCGGCCGGCAGTGGACCGTGCGAGGTGGGGGGATCGATCCCGTCGGGATGCTGCCCCACTTCAGCTGGGCTGTTGCGGACCGACACGGCCGCCAAGAACGCCAGCGATAGCGACACAGCCGAGATGATCAGCCAACCGGTGCGCCAGGAATACTCCTGCACCATGACGGCATCGAATCGCGTCACCAGTCGACCGACGATTCCCCCGGCGATGAAGATCGTCGCCACCGCCCGGGCGCGGTACTTCGTAAACCAGTTGGTCGCCAGGGTCTGGCAGGGCAAGATCGTGCTCAATCCGATCCCGATGCCGCCGATGACACCGTAGTAGACGAAGCACTCCCACACCGTGTCTGCCGTACTCACAAGCCAGAACCCGAGCGCCGCGATCAGGTTGCCGACCACCATCACCCGCCGCGCGCCCCAGCGGGAAATGGCCATGCCGGTAACCGGCCCAATACCGCTAAAGATGAAAGTGAAGACGCCGAACACCGCGCCGGTCTGGGCGCGAGTGAGTTGCAGGTCGTCAATGATCTCAGACGAGAAGAAACCCCAGCTGTAATAGCCGGGAGAGATTCCGAAGCCGTACAGGACCCAGGCGACACCGACCAACAACCAACCGTAAAAGAAACGCAACGCGGCACTCCTGACCTCGGTTCGAGTTTTCCCGGTGGGGTGTGGCGCGCATGCGGTGAGGCTCGATTCGCGGGAGTATACCAGCCCCCTGAAGCGCGAGCCAATCTGGGCGCCCCTTGACCCCACTCACCGCAACGGGCACCCGCGGACCGCCACGGCGTGCACCGTCGCGCAGCGATGCGGATCGGTCGCCGCGCATCGGTCAGACTCCGGTTTCGCGCCGCCGGTTGAGATCGCCAGAAATCTACGCCACATCTTGTGGACGGCTGCTTGGCGATCTAAAATTTCGGCGACTCACAGGACCCGCGCGGCGGTATCGATGCGGGTGGCTGCAAACGGATGCTCTAAACAAATCTCACATCTCTTCAATGAAAGGCAACGCCATGAAATCGAATCGAACCAAGTTCAGGGTGATTGCCGCGCTCTGCCTGCTGCTCGGCCTGTTGTTGCTGACCGGTGAAGATACGGGCGCGGATACCGAAGGGGGTGCCTCGGTCGCCGGTGTGGTCTCGTTCGACGGCCCCAAGCCGCGGCGGACGAAGATCGTCATGTTGGGAAACAAAGCGGACCGAAATGGCGGATCCGCCAATGAGTGCATCAAGCTCCACGGAGATAAGACTCCGCTCTCGGAGCACGCGCTTGTGAGCGATGCCGGGGGATTGGCCAACGCATTCGTGTATGTGAGGAAGGGACTGGAGAAGAAGAAGAAGTATCCCATGCCCAAGACAGCGGCGATGATCAGTCAGAAAGACTGCATGTTTCGTCCTCGCGTTCAGGGGGTCCGGGTCGGTCAGGAACTGTTGCTGCGGAACAGCGATGGGCTGGTGCACAACGTCCGCGCCTACGCCTCTAGGAACCGCCCTTTCAACATCGCCCAGCCCGCGGACTCGGCCGACCGGAAGAAAGTTTTCACCAGGCCGGAGCGAGCGCTGCAAATCGGTTGCGACATTCACCGCTGGATGAAGGCCTTTGTGTTTGTCATGGACCACCCCTATTACGCGGTAACCGACGCGGACGGCAAGTTCACCATCAAGGGACTACCCGCGGGTGAGTATACGCTGGAGGTCTGGCACGAAGATTTTGGGAAACGACAGGCCACGTTCACGGTGAACGCCAATGGTTCCTCCAAAGTCGACTTTTCCTTCCAGCCGAAGACCAAGAAGGGCAACGCCTGATCGCGCTGATGGGTCGCTGAACCAGAGACTCTGAACGGGGCACCGACGAACCCGCGATGATGGCGCGGTGGGACGTTCTCGCATTGGGTTGCGCGCTGATCCGAGCGCCGCAGACGTGGCGAGGCACCACCGGCTGGCAGGTCGGCGCTCGCGTGTGACGTGAAAACGGGCCGCCTGTTCCATCGAGTGCGATGACCAGCGGCCAGCGCGCGAAAGACGACGCGGCGGGGTTACCCGGAAAGCCAAACAGCCAGCAAGTGCCCCTGCCCAGCGAACCCGCTGGGCGACTCCCTCCACACCGCCTCTCCGCACCGCGCGATGGTCCCCGGCACCGCCTCGGTGGAGTAGATTATAGGTCGTCGCAGCTCGGCATTCACCGCCGCGCCGGTCGGCGCGGGTATCCCCGATTTTGCTCTTACCGGACTTCGTTTGTCATGCACAACCTGACCAACTCGGTTCTCTCCGTCGTTGCCATCTTGTTGGCGATCTCAGTCTGGGTACACCCTTTCATCGCCGGGTCGCCTACCCCACCTCCCGGCGGCAGCCCATCCGCTCCCGCGGCCAGCCCGCCTGCCGCCGCAGCGGCCGACCGGTATCAGCCCCGTCTTGAACACGACCCACCGGTCTCCGGTCCCCCAGCCAGCGCGGTGGCTGATTTCGATACCTTCCTCGGGCGTCTCCGCGCGAAGTCGGAGGATGCGGTCGATTCGCTGTTGCTACATCGGGATGCGCTGGAGCGTGCCGAAGAGGTATTTGTCAATACGGCGGGTGTGCTAAAGAACGTCATGATCGAGCGACACAGCCCCTTCTTCACGGTCGACCCCGAAGCCATCTTTGCACTCTATTACGATCTGCCAACGCTCGAACGAGGGCTCGGCTTGTACCAGCAGCATTGCAGCCACTGCCACGGTCCGTACGGGCGGGGAAACGGAGGGGCGACGCACCAATGGTACGCGGGTAATTTCCCGCGCAACTTCTGGTACGGCAAATTCAAGAGTCGCTCGACGCAGTACGGTACGGCTCCGACCGATAGCGATCTATTCCGCACGCTGACGCGTGGGTTTTACGGATCGACGATGCCGTCGTTCCGCCACCTGAGCGCTCAGGACCGCTGGTCGCTGGTCCAATTTGTCAAGAGCCTGGCAAATTTCTACGACGATTACGATGAGCTCATCGTCAATCGATTCGACCCCGAAGCCGCTCCAGAGGAGTCCACGCTGTTGGACATCGGCGAACCGCCACCGGTGACGTTGGATTCGGTGATCCGCGGGCGCATTCTATTCATCAAGAACGGGTGCCTCGCCTGCCATCAAGGAACCAAAGCCAAACCGGTCGGACTGGCGCGGTGGGAAGGCGGATTCGACAATTGGAACGACGAGATGGACCGCCCCATTCAAAATTCACGCGATCTGACCAACAAGGTGTTTCTCAGCGGGGCCGCGCCGAGCGATCTGTTTCGGATCATCACCGGCGGACCCAATATTGGCCCCATGCCCAACTATCACAATATGCCTCAACAAGATCTCTGGGCTCTGGTCCACTACATTCAGTCCGTATTCAAACCGGACTACCCCCAAGCTCCCCCATCGGTCGACGCGCAGGCCAAACCCCCGGCGAAAAGTGAGGCGGAGCAGGGGGGGACGGCGACCCCGTCGGGATCGTCCGAGACACCTTCCCCGCCCGACAACCCCTCGACTGCGAAGCGGTCGCAGACCCCAAGCGACTGAGCCGCGCTGCAACGAGATGGTTTCCAACCGACGCAGCGCGACCGAGGGGCTGCGGTGCGACAGCATCCGGCGTCACGCGGCCATTCCACGGCGCGGAGGCCACAAGGCGCACTCATGCTGGCGTATGGGACTTGAGGAACTCGATCACCATCGCGACGGTGCCGTCTTGATCGGGCGACTTCCACTGTTCGACAAGCGTGGCGTGGGGTGCGAGTTGTGCGATTTCCCGAGACGTTCGTTGTGGATGGTAGGCGTCGTCGCCCATCAGCACGAGCATCGGCACGTCGCAGTTCCTCACGAACTCGCGTCCCACATTAAAATCGAAGTCACCGTCGTACATGTTCGACCTGAAGCTCTCCCAGGCTCCCGTGTCCGCTTCCGGATGATCGGCTGCGATCGCGTCCGCCCACGTCTGGAACATCTCGTAAAACAACTGGCGATTGTCGTCTAATCCAATGCTCTGCTGCAGGACGGCGGACGCCACCCGTCCCGCAGCCGCCCGCATCAGTCCCAGGCAATACGGACCACCGATACACCCCCCCATCACATGGGTGCGTTCGACATCGAGATGATCGAGTAACGCCAGATGGTCAGCGGTATACGTGTGCCAGCCGTGTTCGCCAGAGATCGGCGCGGTCGACCGACCGGCGTTACGCTGATCCATCGCGATCACACGAAAATGCGCACTCAGCGCGACGATCGGGTTGAACGGAGACCCTTCCCAAAACGGTATGGCAGAACGCATCCCGCCCGGCGCGAACAGCAAAACCGGGAATCCGGTGCCATGCTGCTCGTAGTAAATACGGGCTCCATCTCGCTCGAACAACGCCATCGGTTACGCCCTCGGATTCTCGTGCATGACGATGATCGCACACCGGCTTGGATCGCTGCTGACCGCCGCACCCTGCCCCCTGGAAAGTGGCTCCACGAACACGACCTTCAGATCGGCGCCGCACAGCACGAACCCGGCTGCGCCCAGAGCCTCACCGGCCCACAACGAAAACATCTACAGCGTCCACCCGTCACGATAGGAAGAGTGCAGATACTGATTCGCTTGAGGTTGATTGGGAAACATCATGTGTTCCGCGTCCCACTCCAACTCGGTACCCAGCATCTGCAACGCAATGTTCCCGATCATCGCGATTTCAGTTAACGGCCCACCGTAATCAAAATGCGAGCCGGCCGGACTCCACCCTTTGCACGCCCGGATCCACTCCGCAATGTGCGAGAAGTTGCCGGGCGGACCGGCGACATTGGGCTCTTGTTGTCTCTTGCGGTCTCCCATATAGGCCTTCATTTTTTCATCAGGAATGATCCGCCAATCCTTCGCACCGTGTGAACCGTACACGATCTTTCCCTTGTCGCCGACGACCAGCGCGCCGACTTGTTTGCCAGGCCGCCAGCCCGGAATGGGGATCGACTCTTCCCCGGGCTTCAATTCCTCGGGGTGTGGAGGGCGATATCGATCGCCGTCGTACCAGACCAAACTGACCGGAGGTCGTTTGCCGCGCGCTGCGAACTCGAAACGGATCTTCGACGAAGCGGGAAAGGTCTCAGCGTGCGCACGAGGATCGTAACCCTCGGCTTCCGCGACGACCATCGCGGGGGCTCCGAGATTCAGCGCCCAGAACACGGGGTCTACGATATGGCAGACAAAATCCCCCATGTTCCCGCCCCCGAACTGCCGCCAGCCCCGCCAACGCCCGGGATGGTAGACCGGGTTGTATTTCCGGTGTGGTACGGGCCCGAGCCACAAATCCCAATCCAGCGTGTTGGGCACCTGGTGTTCGTCGTCGACGTGTCCCAGTTGATCGATCCGGCTGTAGCCGAAAGCGGCTTGCACGGCATGGACTTCTCGGACCTCCCCAATCGCTCCCGACCATATGCACTCGCAAAACTCGCGAATCGCTTTGAACGAATGGCCCTGGTTCCCGAGTTGGGTCNCCACTTTGTACCTGCGCGCAGCCTCGGTCATCTTCCGCACTTCATAGACCGTTCGCGCTAACGGTTTTTCACAATAGACGTGCTTCCCGAGTTCCATCGCCGCCATCGCGATCACGGCGTGCGTATGGTCCGGGGTCGCCACGATCACCGCATCGATTCCGCGCTCCTTCTCCAGCAATCGTCGAAAGTCCTTGTACCGTGTAGCGTCGGGAAACTCCTGGTAGATCGGCGCCGCCCGCGCCTGGTCCACCTCGCACAGCGCGACGATGTTCGCTCCGGCGCGGCGCGCGTTGCGAATGTCGATACTGCCCATATACCCCGCGCCGATCGCCGCCACGTTGACCGTCTCGCTAGGAGGTGTTACGGCGCTGCCGGCAACAGCACGCCTCGGGACCACCTCTGGAAACAGCACCGCCGCGGTCGATGCCGCGGCGGCACCGGCGAGTACTTGTCGCCGAGAGACAACCTCATTCGACGCGTTCATGGGGGTCTCCTCGAGAGGACGATCAGGCCGCGCCTACTCGGATCGGAATCTGATAACGATNNGGGCGCATGGATGACACGATGATACGCAATAATTTGCCTTCATTGTACGAACCGTGTGGGTTCTTGCTCAACACGGTGCGCTGCCATCCCTACGATTCCACTCCCCACAAACTCGCAGTCACCGGCCCTGCTTCGCTGGCCGCGACCCCGGGTGGTGGTCTGTCCCGAACGCCTCGGCGCAGGCGTGTTGCCCGCCCCCCCAGTTGGTAGACTGGGTCGAACTCCCACGGCAATCTGTGATCGAATCGAGAGGGCCCAACATGGTTTCACACCGGTTTGTTTGCGTAGTCGTTGCGGTCGCTGGATTGGGGATCGGGACGACCGGCGCGGGGGCGCAAAACCGCGATCGGNGGTCCGCCGCCAATCGCATCGACGATGCGGTGCTGCAAAATGTCGAGTCGCGTCCCGACGACTGGGTGGCACACGGTCGTGACACCGGTGAGACACGATTCAGCCCCCTTGAAAACATCAACGTCGAAAACGTCAAGGAGTTGGGCCTCGCCTGGTCTTACCAGACGATGACCACGCGTGGTCTGGAAGCGACGCCGCTGATCGTCGATGGGGTGATGTATACCACGGGAACGTGGAGTGTGGTGTACGCGATTGATGCCCGCTCTGGCGAACAACGATGGAAGTACGACCCGGAAGTGCCCGGCGAGTACGGCGCCAAAGCATGCTGCGACGTCGTCAACCGAGGGGTCGCGATCTTCAAGGGAAATGTCTATGTGGCCACCCTCGACGGGCGGCTTGTGGCGTTGCACGCCGGTACCGGAAAGCCGGTTTGGGAGGTCGTGACGGTCGACCGCAAACGCCCCTACACAATCACGGGTGCTCCGCGTGTTGCCAATGGCAAGATCCTCATCGGCAACGGGGGAGCTGAGTACGGCGTGCGCGGATACGTGTCCGCCTACGACGCCCAAACGGGCGAGCTGGTGTGGCGCTTTTACACGGTTCCAGGTGATCCTGAGAAGCCGTACGAGTCACCCGCCGTGGAGCAAGCGGCCCAGACCTGGAGTGGGCAATGGTGGAAAATCGGAGGTGGCGGGACGGTCTGGGATTCGCTGGCGTACGATCCCGAATTGAAGTTGGTCTACGTCGGAGTCGGCAACGGCTCACCCTGGAACCCCCATCTGCGCGGCGACGGCAAGGGCGACCATCTGTATCTTTCTTCGATCGTGGCGCTCAACGCGGATACCGGTGCACTGGTGTGGTACTACCAGACGACACCCGGTGATGCCTGGGACTACACCGCGACGCAGCATATGTTGCTCACCGAACTGAACATCTCCGGACGTCAGCGACGCGTGTTGCTGCAGGCACCTAAGAATGGCTTCTTCTACGTCCTCGACCGGGAGACGGGTGAGTTGATCTCCGCGGAACCCTACGTGAAGGTGACGTGGGCCAAAGGCATCGACAAGAAAACGGGACGACCGATCGAAGTTCCCGGTATGCGTTACGAAGACAAAGGCAAGATCGTCATTCCAGGACCGCTCGGCGGACACAACTGGCAACCCATGTCCTACAGCCCCAAAACGGGTTTGGTCTATATTCCGGCGCAGGACAACGCGATGTTCTATGCGCAGGACAAGGACTTCGTTTACCGCCCCGGCGCCTGGAATACGGGGATCGACTTCGGAGCTCGTCCGCCCGGCCCGCTGCCTCGACCTGCCGGGTTCTTATTGGCCTGGGATCCGGTGGCCCAACAGGCCCGCTGGCGCGTGAAACACGCGTTGATGTGGAACGGAGGAACCCTCTCGACCGCCGGAGATCTGGTCTTCCAAGGGACAGCCGACGGCCGCTTTTCCGCCTATCACGCGTCGACCGGCAAGACACTGTGGGAAGTGAACGTGGGAGGGGGCATTATCGCGACACCGGTTACCTATCGTGTTGACGGCATCCAGTACGTCTCCATTATGGCGGGCTGGGGTGGCGCCGGTGTCTTGACCGGCGGTTTGCCGTCCCAGCCGCGCGGACGCCTGTTGACTTTCATGCTGTCGGGCAAGCGGAAACTGCCCGCGATCGCAACCAAGAAGCGCCGTGTAAAAGTCACCCCCATCGATTCCAACCCCGACCCCCAAGCCTTCGCCCGCGGTGCCAAACACTACGCGCGCAACTGCTCCGTGTGCCATGGAATCGCAGCGGTTGGCACCGGGGTGCTCCCCGATCTGCGAGTCTCTGACGAGGGGACCTACGACGACTACCAAGGAATCGTTCTCGAGGGTGAGATGATCGAAATCGGCATGCCCTCTTTCAAGCGCTCGCTCGACACCGCAGCCGTCGCGGACATCCGTCACTATGTCATCACGCTGCGTAATCGACTGGTAAAACAGCAACAGTAGGGCGCCGCACCGCCGAGACGGCCAGCTTGGTCCTCGCCCGCGTGCACGCCGGGGAGGACCCGCTGCAACGGGAGGCAGAGGATGAAACATGCGAGAACCGCCCGGCCCGCGCCACGTGGCCGGTGTCTGGTGATGGCGGTGGCCGCCATCGCGGCGCTACGATGTGCATCCACCACAACCCTGGCGGACGAACCGGCCGCGACACATTCCGGAAAGATCTCGGCCGAGTTGCTCGACGCTTCAACGGGACTCGAGGCCTTCCGCGGCATCCCGTTCGCCGCTCCACCCACCGGCGTGCTACGTTGGCGCCCGCCCCAGGATGTGGCCCCATGGACGGGAGTCCGGGTGTGCACCGCGTTCGGCGCCGTCTGCCCACAACGGTCCGGATTGACTGGGTTGGTGGGCGACGCCCTTCCACCACAAAATGAGGACTGCCTGTTTCTCAACGTCTGGACCGCTAACGCGCGACGCGACTGCCGGTGATGGTCTGGATTCACGGCGGTGGATTCAACGTCGGCTGGAGCGATTAAACCGCGTTCGAAGGGAGTGCGTTCGCGAAACGAGGCGTGGTTCTCGTGACGATCAACTACCGCCTGAGACCTATTGGTTTTCTCGCGCACCCCGCGCTTTCGGCCGCATCGAGCCGCGCCGTCTCGGGGAACTACG
>PADE01000193.1 GCA_002702965.1 Planctomycetaceae bacterium | reverse complement strand
CCTGTCTGTTCGTACTGCTCTCTCTGTCCGCAGTTGCCGACACGATTCCACCCATCGAGCGAGTACTTCCTCCGGTGGGATTGCTGCCATCCGAACCACTATCTAAGAAACTGCAAAAGCGTCTGTCACAACTCCGTCATGAGTTGACGCAAACGACGGTTGACGCGACGACGGATGCCGATGTAGAGATCTTCCTCAAAGCGGTCGATTACGCACTGCGACACCGTGAATTTTACGCCGAGTCGGACTTCGCGCTGGCGACGCAGTCACTCGACGAAGCAGCCAGACGGATCGCCCTGCTCGGGAAACGCGAAGCGCCCTGGAAACGGCAGCGCGGTCTTGTCGTTCGCGGTTACCGGTCGCGCGTCGACGGGTCAGCACAGCCCTACGGATTGGTGATTCCATCCAAACTCGACTTTCAGAAACCGTCGCCACTCTATGTTTGGCTCCACGGGCGTGGTGACAAAATAACCGATTTGCATTTCATCCATCGGAGACAAACCCGAGTCGGACGGATCGCCCCACCCGATGCGATCGTATTGCATCCCTTTGGCCGTCATTGCCTCGGATTCAAGCACGCTGGTGAAATCGACGTTCTCGATGCAATTCACTCTGTTAGACAGCGTTACAGAATCGATGCACGGAAGATCGTCTTGATGGGGTTTTCCATGGGGGGAGCCGGCACCTGGCACATCGGTGCGCACTACACAGACCATTTTGTTGCCATCAGTCCCGGAGCAGGTTTCGCAGAAACCGCTCGATACAACCAACTCACCGCGAACGCTTACCCGTCGTGGTACGGTCAGATACTTTGGACCGTTTACGACGTTCCAAACTACGCTCGGAATTTCATGAACGCGCCACTCATCGCATACAGTGGCGAACGCGACAAACAGATGCAAGCCGCGCGCGTCATGGAAACGGCCCTGGCAACTCACGGCGAGAGGCTGAGGCACGTCATCGGACCAAAGATGGGTCATAACTACGATCCCGACAGCCTCAAGGAGATTCTCCGCAGTTTGCGCCAATCCGTCGACGCTGTGGATCGCGAAAGCACGTCGATGCGTCCCACCAACATCCGTTTACAAACACGCACGTTGCGATACAACCGCATGCGGTCGATCGAAATTCTGCAATTGCACCGCCACTGGGACGACACGCGGGTCGATGCAAGCTGGAAGGACGAAGAACTCACAGTCCAGACACGGAACGTCGCTAGTCTGCAACTAGAAGTGAAACCTCGGATCCGCCACATCCTCGTCGATCGCCAGCGGATGTCGCTGCCTCCACGCGATGCGCCGCTGTCCTTGCGCTTAACAAAACGTAAAGAAGCATGGCAGTGGCTCAGCGACTGGAAACCTCTTCGCGAGCTCACGCAGCAGGACCCTCTCTTGAAGCGTCACGGGTTACAGGGGCCCATCGACGACGCGTTTCTCTCACCGTTCCTGGTGGTCACGCCCTCCGGACGTTCTGCGCACCCGGAAGTTCAACGATGGGTGGAATTCGAGATTGCCCATTTCGCGAATCGTTGGCGCGCACTGATGCGAGGTGAACTGCCTATGAAAAGGGACGACCAAGTAACCGCTCGCGACGTGCAAACCAAACATCTGATCCTATGGGGCGACTCAACGTCCAATCGATTGATCGAGCAAATCTCAGAAGCGCTTCCGATTCAGTGGACACAAGAGGTGATCCGCGTCGCGCGACACGAATACTCGTCAGCGCATCATGTTCCCGCATTGATTTACCCCAATCCTCAAAATCCTCGACGATACGTAGTCCTCAACAGCGGGCTTACCTTCCGCGAAGGACACGACCGAACGAACTCGTTACAGAATCCCAAACTGCCCGACTGGGCTGTGATCGATGTATCACAGCCACCCGACGCGTTGGCACCTGGGAAGGTCGTCGATGCTGACTTTTTCGACGAGTCCTGGCAACTTCAAGAAACGCCAACTCAGGCACATCGGCTCAAGGTCTACGTAACCAGTTCGCTAGACCAGGCCGAGCAACCGTGTTACATCTCGCTACCACCCAAACACCGACCGGGCTCGCCACCCACCCCGCTCCTAGTATCTCTCCACAGCTGGAGCGCTGGCGTTGAGCAACACCGAGAAGAGCTCGAACGGCTGGCTGCCGCGCGAGGCTGGATCTGCCTACTCCCCCATTTTCGTGGCCCCAACAACCACCCCAACGCGTGTGGGTCACAGCGCGCTCAACAGGATATTCTCGACGCCGTTCGCTGGGCGCAAAGCCGTTACGCGATCGACGCGCGGCGCATCTACCTCACAGGCGTTTCGGGAGGCGGACACATGACGATGTTGATGGCAGCTCGACACCCCCAGGTTTGGGCGGCCGCGAGCGCATGGGTCGGAATCAGTGATCTGACGTCCTGGCATGCAAAGCACGCGCGGAGCAACTACGGTCGCATGATGAGAAACTGTTGTGGCGGTTCACCCGGTGATAGCTCTCTCGTTGACCTCCAATACCGCGAACGCTCGCCGTTGACCTTCCTTCACCAGGCCGTCGACGTGCCGCTCGATATTGCGGCCGGCCTCCATGATGGTCACCAGGGATCGGTACCCATTCGACACTCGATCGACGCCTTCAATGCCATTGCCCGCAGCGCAGGCGATGCCAGTGTCGATGAGGAAGAAATACAACAACTCAGTCAGCCCGATGGACGGCTTCGCGATCCGAAGGCGTCCGATCGTGTCGAAGATCCCACGTTCGGCCGCACGATCTACCTGAGACGTCGTGCGGCTCGATCGCGTCTCACGATCTTTGAAGGCGGGCACGAGGGGATCGACTCCGCGGCCATCGCATGGCTTGCGCGCCATGTCCGAGCCGACTAAGCGGCACGGGACGCCTGCGACCTTTTTCAGCGGAGCAAGGCGCGCAGCGGCGAACCCGTTCACAAACGGGGAGGCGAAATCCCATCCACAACACGACTACCGCCGCGGGCTCCACTCCGGCAGGCGGTCTATCTGCGATTGCGCCTCGCTGACGGTCGTCGCCGAGGCGGTCCGAACACCGCTTTCGGCCCTTTCTCGCTCCCCGTAACGGCGTGACCACCGGCTGGTTTTGAGAGCGGACGGGGTGCGGAGTGGACACTGAGCCTCGAACCGCCTGCCATCGGCGGTGATGTAGCGCACAAACAAGTCAAGAGACTGTTGGTGCGACCACTGATCGGAGCCTTGCAGGGGAACATGGATTCCCGGACTGTCGGGCGTCTCTTGGAGCCACCGACGAGTCTGGGACGCGTCATATTCCCAGCGCGCGATGCGTACGCGACGTTGAGCGTCCAATACGACGAGTGTCAGCCCACCGGCAACAGCCAGAACGTTCTGCGCCTCATCACGAGGCTGTACGATTACCTTCAGGCCGTATGTCGGGTTACCGTTGGCGGTGCGCAGAGTGTCCTGTAGAGGGCGAACTTCAAGATCGAGATGCGTGATCGGCGCCAGCTTCTGACCGGTGCCATCCTCCGTCGTTAGCGAAACCGGACGATCCGGGACCCGATCGACCAGGGACGAATCCCACTCTGAAGACGGCACCACACGCGCAGAATCTCGCTTCGGCTCCGCGTTGAATTCAAGCTCTGCGGGAGGTTGTGTGCCAGCCGGTTTGTCGCCTTCGGGTTGTAGGTCGATTTTCAAGTCATCCGGATCTGTCGAGTCGGAACGATCCACACTGGTAGATGATTGTTTGGCCCTGAGCTGCGCGTTCTCGTACTCGAGTTCCGCAATAATATCTTCATAGGCGACGAGTTCATTGTTCTTCATGTTGATCCAGCGCTGCACATTTCGCCGGGGAACAACACATCCGACCGACCCGGTCGAGAACAAGACCAGCAGCGCGATCCAGCGTTCGGTCATCCTGACCCTCGCTCAATAGGAGAGAACCGCCTCAACCACCCAGTAAGAGAAAAGAACNCGCTCCGTGACGGTTCACATCGGCCACTTCATGTTCCAATCAATCGCTTTCGAAATGCATCTGCTCCACTACATTGTCAATCAAATTGTACTGTTTGGCTTCATCAGCGCTCATGAAACAATCACGATCGGTGTCTTTTTCAATCTTGCCGAGAGGATGCCCCGTATGTTTCAACAGAATTTCGTTCATTCGCTGTTTGACACGCTTCAGTTCTTTCGCATGTATCATGATTTCCTCGGCGGTGCCCTGCATTCCCGCTAATGGCTGGTGAATCATGATCCGGGCATTGGGAAGCGCAGAACGTTTGCCGGAAGTACCTGCGGTCAACAGTACCGCACCCATCGAAGATGCCTGCCCCAGACAGTAGGTCGCGACATCACAGGTAATAAACTGCATTGTGTCATAGATTGCCAAGCCGGCCGTGACGCTGCCCCCCGGAGAGTTAATATAAAATTGGATTTCGGCCTTGGGATCATCGGATTGTAGGAACAGCATTTGAGCCACAACTGAATTCGCAATTTCATCATTGACCGCCGTTCCCAAGAACACNATCCGATCTTTCAAGAGCCGACTGTAGATGTCGTAAGCGCGTTCTTCACGACCATTTTTCTCGACCACATACGGAATCAAAGGCATCAGTGGGTTACTCCTTGTCATCGATCTCATCGTCGACATCTACATGCGGTTTGGAAAGCAGGTCGTCCACTAGACCGTATTCTTTCGCTTGATCGGCACCGAGGAAAAAATCCCGGTCTGTGTCGGCCGCAATGCGGTCCAATGGCTGGCCCGTATGTTCTGCGAGAATCGCATTGAGCATTTCACGATTTCGCAAGATCTCGTCGGCCTGGATTTCGATGTCACTCACCTGCCCGCTCACGCCACCATACGGTTGATGCAACATGATCCGTGCATGTGGTAGGGCAAAACGCTTCCCCTTGGCGCCACCAGCCAACAACACTGCGGCACCGCTCGCCGCCTGACCGACACAGTACGTCGAAACCGGACAGCCGAGGATCTGCATGGTGTCGTAAATCGCCAGTGTCGATGCCACATCCCCACCGGGTGAATTCAAGTAAAAGTGAATGTCTTTGCGACGATTTTCACTCTGCAGATAGAGCAATTTCATGACAACTTCGTTGGCATTTCCAGTATAGATTTCACCTTGCAGGAAAACGATTCGGTTCTCCAGCAGCAAGTCTCCAAGTGTCAACTGCCGCTGACGCTGATACGTCTGGTATGAATACGAGTTGAACAAAGGCGAGGTCGATTGCATATTTGAGATTTCCTTCACTACCAAAAACGTCGACACCCCGGGGCGACCCGCAGGACACTCCATCTTCACGAGCCGGTCTAATCCCCGCGGCCTACAACGGAACGCGAACGGCCGCGGACAAGTCGTCATGAACGGCATGCTCGCTCGTTACATCAGGCGGGCGAGAGATCCTACTTGCCAAGACAGCGCAGGTCACCTGCGAAATATCCGGGCAAGTTCTCACGCCAAGAAATCCGCGTCCGCATTGAAAAGCCATACGATGCAACGCGAACCAATTCACTAGCAATTGCGTTAGGAACGGTCGGCGGGTTGCTGTAGCGCCTGGGCATCTCCTCCATGTTTTGCCACGGGAATGTCCGATTCATCGCGAGGCACAATAGCATGGTCCATTGCTGTCGTATCCTCGATGGGGTTCTCCACTTCAACTTCCGAGAACGTCGCCTGTGAACAAATCAACTCGATCACCTTACGTTCCACGATCTGGTTGGAAAGCGTGTCCATCTGACCTCGTTTCTCCAAACGAGCTCGTACCCGGCGAGGTGATTCGTCACTCTGTAACGCAATACGTTGAATTTCATCATCGTAATCAGGATCCGCAGCTTCGATGTTTTCGTCTTCGGCTATTCGCTCGAAAATGAAATGCTCTTTGAGCGCCTTCCGCGTCGACTCCATGCTGTTTTGCTGGAGCGTATTCGCATAGGCCTGGATCGCATCGTTGTCAAAGCCCGCAGACCGCAACTCCATCAGGGCGCGTTGTAATTCTCGATTCGACTGACGCTCGAGCAGTTCGGGAGGCAACTCCCAGTCGGCAGCAGACGTCAACACGGCGGTAATCTGCTCTCGAATGCGCTGATTTTGTCGGTACTCCAGTTGCCGTTTGAGCTCATCAAGGACCGCGTCTCGTAAATCACCTTCGTCTGTGAAACCACCAATCTGATCCAGAAATTCCTGATTCAGCTCAGGCGGTTCCAGGTGTTGTACCTCCAGAATATCGATCTCGAGATCGACATCTTGCCCTCGCAATGACTCGTCAGGAACCTGATCGCCGAGAGTGACTTTGGTTTCACAGACGTCGCCGGCGTTGGCACCTTCAACGACACTACCAAAATCATCGATCTGAGCGTCCCGCAAGCTGAGCTTGGGCTTCAATTGGATGTTCTTGCCCTCTATCTCAGAAAGCACTTTGCCCTCTCGCTTGAAGGCAATGTCGACGGTCAAGTAGTCGTTCAACGCGACCGGACCGTCTTTCGTTTTCCGCTCTGCGTATCGAGTCAATAGACGCTGGAGTCTTTCGTCAACATCCTCACTGTTGAACTCGCGAACCGGCCGCTCGAGTTCGAGACCTTTCCATTCCGGTAGTTCAAACTCGGGTCGAACCTCGATATCAAATTCAAAAGTAAAATCACCTTCCCGCGGGAGCTCCACCGAGCCAATGTCAAGATCGGGTTCGCTGATGGCAGAAAATTGATGATCTTCGCTGACTTGCTCTAAACTATCGAGCAAAAGTGAACCCTTAACCTTGTCGGAGACCTCGTCCTTGAATCGTTTTGCGACGAGTTCCCGAGGCGCACGTCCCGGTCGAAAGCCGGGCACTTCGGCGGTCGGCATGAGTTCTCCCAACTCGTTGTCCAAGTAACGATCGATGTCAGCCCGGGCGACCGTTACCGTCACGTGACGCTGGCAATCACCCGGACTCTCGACCTCGACCTCTAAGGACAACCGAATCGGATCTTCTGGCCTGTTTTCGGGCGCATCGGTTTCGTGTACGTCAGGCGTTACCTCGTCAGTAATGTCACTGCTCATACGTCCACCTATCAAAGCCGCCCGGCCAAAGAAAGAAGGAGAAAACGCTCTGTACAAGCCACGTGGAGGAGACGAAATGCCCGTCTTTGACAGGAACGAAGCAATCTTGACTTCCTGTGTCCCAGGGGTGCGCCGCTCCACGAGAGCGGGTGATGGGATTCGAACCCACGACAACAACGTTGGCAACGTTGTGCTCTGCCAACTGAGCTACACCCGCAATTCACCGCGCAGACAGAGGTTAGGCATAAATCACCGTCCCTGCCAACGGCTGAAATAGGGATTATAGGACGGTGGTTCCCACTTGCAAGGGCAGTTGACACGAGTTGAAACGGGACCTTCTTGGTCCCAAATGGCCTTGAACGTGACCCCCGATTGCCCTAATAGTCACCCACTTTTTACGGAAAACACTGGTTCGGCGGAACCGGCCGTGACTCCGGTCCATCCATTGGCATTCGGTTACGTCCCTATCGTCAGGTATTTTCCACGATGCACTTCCGCCCGTTCCAGGACGTGGCTCCCTTCGCTGGCACCTGGCCAAGGTGCGTCCTGGCCATCGCGACGATGGTGTTCGGCTGTCTTTGGCAGTACGGTTACTGCGATGATGTCAAACTCTCATCATCCCCACAGATACGCTTTGTAGCTATCGATTCTGCTGAGATTCGGGCAGGTCCCGGGACGAATTTCTACCCGACCAACCGACTCACTCGAGGTACGCGGCTCGAATGTTATCACGCGACGGAGGACGACTGGGTGGCGATACGACCACCCAATTCCAGTTTTAGCGTCGTCGCACAACACGACTTAGAACTCACGAAGGCTCCTCAAATCGGGCGAGTCACCTCGGCAACAGGCAGATCTTGGATCGGCTCCCGTCTAATGGGTGCTTTCGATTTGCGGTCATCGGTACAACTGAAGGTCGGTGAACTCGTAACCGTGAGGGGCCTGCGCAGAGTTCAGTTGCACCACACCGGCGCAGCCCAAACGATGTACGAGATCGCGCCGCCCAGTGGCGAGTTTCGCTGGATTCGCAGGTCGGATCTCCACACCGAGCCAACCCAATCCGTGCAACAGGCGCACTACATGCAATCCGGGCTTGCAGGAAGCGACTCGTTTGTCGCGCGGCGCGGTGTGCACCGCCAGACCCGGCGCAACGGGCTTGGGGTGGAGCGAAATCCCAATCGGTTGAGCCGGTCTATCACTTCACTGGAGACATTCCGTGTCCCTGGTCACGACGCTGTTGACGAGCTGACAATTGAGCTCACATCGACGATCACCCAACCTGTGAAAGACTGGAAACTCAACAGCCTTCAACGACAGGCGGCTGACCTGGCACAAAGTGGAGAGACCATCGTCGTTCGCGGCCGGGCACACAAATTTCTGACGCGCATCGAACGTTTCGTCAGCTTACAAAACAGCGTTCTCTCCGATCCCCACGATTCATCACACCGACGGCCGGACGCCACGGTTCGATCGGGAAACCAAAGTATCGCGGTCGGCACAGGGGTCAGGAAGGCGCGTTTTCCGGTCCCTTCAAAGACCCATTTCGGCTGGTTGTTACCCACCGTCTCGGTGCTGAAATCCCAACAGAGAATCCCCCCCTACGTACTGAAAGACGACCTCGACAAAGTAATCGCGTTCGTCACCCCATTACCTGGATTAAATCTCCACCGGTACCAAAAACAACGAGTACAGGTGTTCGGTGAACAGGGTTTCTTGACGCAGCATCAACTGCCGCATCTAACAGCTGAACGTGTTGTCCCGATCGACGCGCGGCGACGCTAGCGCACACCCTTCGCGATCGCCGCTCTCCACCGAGCCACGCGGTCCAATCCATATTACACGACGGCGTCCACCGCGGGTTTGAGCATCGCCACCACGGCCGCAACTCCCGCGCGGCCATCGAGCGCGGTTCCCACACCACTATCTACACCCTGGATCGATTGGACGAAGGCCTCCATTTGTCCGCAATACGCCTGCATGCGGCCCATTTCAAAGGCGGCATTCGCGTTGTCGAATTCAACCGGCGGTTGCTTGTGAACCGTTTCCCATTCCCCGCCGCGCGCNAGGCGTANCTCGTCAAACGGATTCAAGTCGATCAGTCCATCATCCCCCATGATCCGGAATCGAAAGTCTTCCCCGACAAACCCCGGGGCGGGTAACACACTGGAGGACCAAAATGTGGCCATCGCACCGTTCGCAAAAGACATCAAGGCCATGGTCGTATTTTCGTTCGGATTCTCTTCGCGAACCGTGGCCGAATGACCGACCGCGTTGACTAGTTCTGTTCCCATCCACCAACGGCATAAATCGACATTATGCGGAGCACTGTTGAGCAAGTGGGCCACGCTCCGCGGATCCCGCCACCATCCCCAGTCACCGCCAAAACCGGAATCAGCACGCATCGCTTCGGCGTCAAAGAGCGATGACATTTGAATGCAGCGCACGGGGCCAATCGCGCCCGACTGGATTAGTTCACGTGTGCGCAAATTAGAATCCCTAAATCGCTGGTGATAACCGACCGACAAGGTTAGTCCGTGTTTATCGAATGCCTGAATGAGTCGGTCGCAATCTTCCACTGAGGTTGCCAACGGCTTCTCGATCAACGCGTGTTTTCCTGTTTCCGCAGCCAATAACCCCTCGTCCACATGACAATGATGAGGGGTGGCAATCACGATCGCGTCTAAATCGTCCCGCCGAATAAGCGCCGCCGTATCGGGTTCTCTGGTGATCTGGTAATCCTCGGCGAGCTTCATCGCCCTTTGGCCACCCGCCACAGCAACTATTTCCGTAGTCTCTAATCGGTGGGCCGCGTCCACATGTGTCCGACCCATAAACCCGGACCCTGTTACACCAATCCTAATGCGCGTCATGCAACCTGCCTTTTCGTCTGGAATGACCTCTTCGGATTGATCGTATTTGCGATGAACCCGATTTTTCGCTTCGCTGCGGGGAGCGATAACAAATTCGCACACAGTATTTGCGCAATCGATACGATTTCCACACCTACTTATTCTCCCGCGAGGCGTGACTCCGTTTCGTCGCAAACCAGATCATCCAAGATCCGAGTAACAGAGAAGCCAGGGCGCAGACAATCCAAGCCAACGGTAAGTGCGTCCGATCCTCGTGTCCCCAACCGCGCCTCTGTAGCTCTGGTTGGTAATACGCGATCAGCAAAACTGCGCCGTTGTGGCAAGCGTGAATCAAAATCCCCGGAAAAAGACTGCGTGTTCGCCAGCAGACCCAACCCAAAACCACTCCCAAGAAGGCACTCGGTAAGAACCGCTCGAGTGCCAAGACACTCGTGACCACATGGAAGGCCCCAAACAAGATCGCGGAAAACAGGATCGCTCGAGTACTCGAAGTGACCCGGGTCAGGGCACTCAACAAGTAACCCCGGAACAACCACTCTTCGCAAATCGCCGGGCAGACCGCTAGCGCACCTAGCAACAACCCCGCGTGCACGCCCCGCCACGATTTCAACTGACGATCCACCGATTCAATCAGATCTTGGCCAAATGACAACATGCCTAGCCACTGATTCAGCAAACAGATCTCGTAGGCCAGTGGCCACAACGTCACACCAAGTAACAAGCCAGCGGGCAAACAGACCCAACCCGTCCGCCGTAGACGGAAGGTGTCTGGCAACTTGAGTCCCTGCAGAATCGCAACCGCAAGCGGCAGTAAACCGAACACGGTCACCGTCGTTGCGCCGGCCACCAGCAGTTGGAGATGCGTGCCTAAGTTGGCGCCCCAGCGACCGAGTAGATTAGCGCTAACGAAGTACACAGGAAACACCACCGCGAGACAGAGCAACGCGGCGGCGACGGTGGGAACCTCCGAAACCCGCTGCCTCCGCCACAACAGCTCCGACCAGGTCGCTTGGCTTCCATATAGAACCGCGTCGGTGCCGAAGATCCGGGCTGCCAGGCCTAATGCCGCAAGCGCATAAAACAGCGTTGAGAGGACTGTCGCGGTAGCCAGTACCGGATCCGCAACGTCTTGAAACAAATCTCTAGCAAGTAGCACGACATTGATCACCGGGACAATCGCAAGGAGTCTTGAAAAAACCAGTTCCGGGGTTAAAGCCAGCACGCCGGGGAATAGAGCCAGCAAGATAATCGGGATCAAATACGATTGAGCCTCCTTAAAACTGCGCGCAAAACTGGTCAGCGCCAATAACACCGCAGCAAAAAAAGAAGCGAACAACACCATCAAGGAAAATGTCTTCGCGAGGATTGCGAAACTTAAACCGCCCGGACCAAACAACATCTCTTCTAGTCCCGTCGCGATGATGGTCAACACCATCGCTCCTAAGTTGACCACCGCGGTCAAGAGTGACACAGTAATCACCGCGACATACTTTCCTACCAGTAATCCCAGACGTGGAACGGGGGCCGCCATCAACGTCTCGAGCGTTCCCCGTTCGCGTTCTCCTGCTGTCAAATCGATCGCCGGATAGACAGCTCCGGTGACTGTCATCAGGATCAGGATCAACGGGATCAGCGTACCCACTACCGAGACCGGCTTGGCACGCACCCGTCGGTGTGTCATCTCAACCGGCAACTCGAGAGGCCACCGCAAACGCAGCATCGTGGGTAGTCGCCGCTGAACAAAATCATGATTCAGCAGGTCCAATCGCTCCTCGGCGTACCGCACAGCGGCTTCACTCAAGGCCGAAGTCGTGCGATAAATGAATTCCCCGTGTAGCGGGCGAAACCAATTGGGACGGCCCGCCTGCGACACCGGGGTTAGGTTCACTCCTAGATCAATGAAACCGTCGCGCACAGCCGTTTCCAGGTACCCAGGGCGAACGACAACGACGACTACACGGCGGACCTCGGGAACGGCGGACTGCTCCTGTGGCGCGTCCTCGGTCTGTGTCTGCTCTTGCGCTGGACCGTTGCTGGCCACAGATGCGTTACCCGCGGGGTCAACTCGCGCACCAGGAGACGGGTCTGCAGTACCAAGCCCTGAGGGTTCAGCAGCTGGCTGATCCTGTTGCGACCGTAACAACCTCGTCCCTTCGGCCAGGAACGACTCCAAAGAAGCTTTGGCCTCGTCGGACTCAACACCGATCCGCAATTCGACGCGATCTGGTGGATCGAACGCCGTCATGATGAACTTTTGAAATGCAATCCCGAGCAACGAATAGAGCAAAGGAGGCATCAGTAGCAGTGTCACGATTGTCCGTCGGTCGCGCAGCGTCTCCCGTAACTCCTTGAGGCACAGCCTGAGTAAACGGGCCATCGTCCCGCGCACAATCCGGACGCGCGGCGAGGAGGGTGGGGCTGCTGGATTGTCGACCATATTGCAATTGTGCCCGAATCAGCCCGTTCGTTGACCACTTGTGTCGAGCGGGTCGGTGACCGCTTGGGTTAGCGCTGGTGCGGTGTTTCCGCCAACCCGAAACAGCTGCATGAACATCTCGACCAGTGTGTTGCTGGCTGTCCGGCTCTGCAACTCGGCCAGCGTCCCTTCCTGCCACAGCCGCCCTTGATGCAACAGGCCGAACCGATTGCACAACCGTTGCGCCTCGTCGAGCCGGTGCGTACTTACCAAGACGGCTACACCCTGCTTCCGCAGATATTGAATGTAATCGAAAACAACCTGGCTGCCGACAACATCAAGCCCTCGGGTTGGCTCGTCCAACAACATGACGGGAGGAGCATGCATCAACGCCCTCGCCATGATCACCCGCTGTCGCTGTCCGGTACTGATCACACTACATCTTCGATTCAGATAATCGCCAAGATCAAAAAGTGCGACGAGTTCCTCCAATCGAGAACGAGCGGCCGCGGGAGCCACACCGTACAAATCGGCAAAGAACAACAACATCTCGCGCACCGTTAACCACGGATAGATGCCGTCATTGGCGGAGACCAGACCCAGCCGCGACTTCACCTCCTCGGCGTCGTCCGAACTACGAAACCCGTCGACCGACGCATAACCCTCATCGGGTTGCAACAAACCCACGATCATTCGAATCGTGGTTGTTTTTCCGGCGCCATTAGGCCCCAGTAATCCGTATACCTCGCCCCGGTCGATCGAAAAAGAAAGACGATCGACCGCCAGCACTTCCTGACCGGAACTGCGGAACCGCTTGGTGAGATTTGACACCTGAATCATGCGCAGTTGATTCCCGTTTCGCGTGAGATGACCAGGCCTCCAAGCAAACCTCGATTTGAACCAATCCCATAACCCCAGCTACGTCGACGCAAACCCTCGGTCGCCAACATCGGTCAGCCACACGGATATCGAGTAAAAGAGTGGAAACCGAACCACATTCTCGCCTCTGGGGTACCAACTGGCAACGTCTGGCCCAGGGCGCGAGACACGCTCGTGTCAGGAACCGTGCGAATGGCTCGAACGATCGCTGACCCGTCGGCTTCATCAGTACTGCGCGGTGTCTTGCTGGATCGCCTTTCGGTCAAGTCACCCAAACGGTATCAAGATGACTTATTTTGGCGCGCAGGACGATAGAAAATCGCTACCGGCAGGAGCAGAACGGCGAGCACACCAAATGTCCAACTCACCGGGTTCAACAAAACCGCGCACAAGGCATAAAATCCGGACGCGGCGAGGATGGCAATCCAGTTGATTAGATTCATCGCACCAATCATCCGCCCCTTCTGTTCCGCGGGCGGTCGCGTCTGCATAAACACTTGAAGCGGAACCACAAACAGGCCCGCAGAAAGTCCCAACTCAATCAGCACGAACCACGCCAACCACTCGACATGCCGGGACTCGAAAACTCCTAGACCGAGTCCCGCCAGGCAGCATAAACCAAATACCAGCCCCCAGGATCCCACAGTCACTAATCCGAAACGGATGCGAGACCGAGAAATCTTTCCGGCGAGCGCGCAGCCGGCTGCGATGCCAAAACCAATACTGGCTGACAAAATACTGGTCCGGCTGTCGCCGATTTCCAGTTGGTTCTTTCCAAATGCATTAACCGTCTGCAATAGGACGCCACCGAGGAACCAAAACAACGATGAAATTAGCAGGACGCCAAACAGCGTGCGGTCGCCTACGAGCATCTGCCACGTGTCGCGGTTGACCGCTAGCGAAGACCATTCAAACCTCAACGCCGGTTGGGCGGGTGGAGTTTGGCGTACCAACAGGGAAGTCAAAGTCCCCGCGATCGCAATGATCAGGCAACCTACGCTGATCACCCACAAGCGATCTTCGAGTAGGTCTTTCCCGTACCCGGCGGCGGCGGTCCCAAAAATGATCGCCAGGAAGGTCGTCATCTGAATGATCCCGTTCGCCGCTGGAAGATCACGGTCCGGGAGCAACTCGGGCAGGACGCCATACTTTGCCGGTCCGAAGAACGCGCTTTGAGTGCCCATCAGTGTCAGGACGCAGAGCAACAGGGCTAGAGACGGGTCGAGCGAACTTCGGGCAAATAGAAACACGGCCAGTCCGGCCAGCATCACGCCTATCTCAGCGAGCTTGCACAGGACGATAATCCGACGTTTGCTGAGGCGGTCGGACAAGAAGCCCGCAAAACCCGAAAACAGAATAAAGGGCACGGCAAACAGGGCTTGTGCGACCGGTTGATAGACATCGCTGGACCCCATCCGCTGTGCCGCGTCGATACAGATCAGCAAGATCAGCTGTTTGAACAGATTGTCATTGAACGCCCCCAAAAACTGCGTGACCGCCATTCCTTGAAACGACCGGTCTGGTAGCCGCAGCGGAGAGTCGACTACTGCGTCCAGATGAGGCGCTGGTTGCGCCAGCGGTTGTTCGCCTTGCTGTTCCATGAAGTGACTTTCCTGTCAGGGAGCATTGCCCTGCAACCGACCAAACGTCTTTCACCGTATGTCACGGGTCGAATCCGCCTCGCGGATTCTGGCCCATCGCAGAGGGCCACGCAACATCTGTCGATTCGTGGAGGCGGGTCGGTGTCGGCCAGATCTCGTGCCCACAGACAACGGTCACAAATGACATGACCACGGAAACGGCTGGGCCTCCCACACGCAATCCGCTCTTGACCGATCCGCCTGGCCCTGGTAGTTACCCAACCCCGAATCGTTTCTGTTCGTCCCGTCTCATGCGACGACTTGAGTTTATCCGTGTCTTCTCACGCGTGCCGGTTTTCAGTAGTGACCGCTCTGCTGCTGTGCTGTGACACCGCCAGGGCACAACCTCCGCGGGTTCGCATTCCGGAATCGCCATCCGAGACCCGGACGGCCCTGCAGCGAACCCCTGGCAACGGATTTTCGGAACGGCCTCCCTCGACTCCGGCGGCCACGCTACAGACGCCTGGCTGGGATCCCTACGCAACCAGTCCCGGTGGCACCATCACGGCCCCCTCGACGCTTGGACCGCCCACCGCGATCGGGCCCCCCGCAAACACACTGATTCCGCCGCTCGCATCCCCCCCACCACTGGGATTACCGACAACGGCACCGTACAACACGTACCCAGGCGGGGCAGCCCCCAGCTCTCTGTTTCCCGAAGGATGGAACCCCGGCAATTGGTTTACCACGAACGCCCAACCTGGAATCGCAAACACGAATCCCCTGGGCAACTACAACCGGGTCGTTTTCCCTCCTCGATTACGACACACCTGGCTGGTTGGTGGACAGAGTGATCGACAGGTGCAAATACACAACTCGGATGTTAGCCTGCCATTCGCGTTCCCCAACTTTCTGCTTTCCAATGAACCGCTGTTTGTCGTCCCGTCGTTTTCTTTCCATCTTTGGCAGGGGCCTCGCCACACGTCCCCCGAGCTGCCGTCTAAGGCCTACAGTCTGTTTCTCGACACGGCCTGGTATTCGGACCTGAACCGCGCCGCCGGCGTGGAGATCGGGCTGCGCACCGGTTTCTTCTCGGATTTCCAGACGTTCAACTCACAGAGTTTCCGTATTCTCGGCCAAGGACTGTTCCGTTTGCGGGTCACACCCCAGGCAACGCTCAAAGCGGGTGTCGTTTACCTGGATCGAATCGATCTGAAAATGTTGCCGGCGGCCGGCCTCATTTGGGAACCCGAAGACCAAGCACGCTTTGATCTCTACTTTCCAAAACCAAAAATCTCACAATATTGGACCTCGATCGGAAATCATGACCTATGGTGCTACTTGGCTGGCGAATACGGGGGGGGGAGCTGGACTATTGAGCGGATTGCGCGCCTTCCCGAAGTCAGCGAGGAATACAGCGATCAGATCGACATCAACGATGTCCGACTCATCGTGGGTCTGGAATGGGGGTTGGAATCTGAGTTGCGCCTGCGACGACGCCGGGGGTTTCTCGAGGTGGGATGGGTCACGGGGCGTGAAGTACTCTACCGAGACAATCCCGCCGAGAGCTTCAGGATGAATGACACCTTCATGATCCGCGCGGGCGTCTTGCGTTAGTCCGAACTCTGTTCAGAAGTCATCTCGGTCGGCGCGCGGCAGCATGGCCGCCCGATCCAATCCAGCGTGCAGAACGCATCCAGCGGGTAGTCAAGAAGCGCCCGGTCGATGGGTCTCAGCGGCCGTTAGTCCTGGCGGGCGATGGCGCGCTGCATGGCCTCGCCCATGTCCGCCGGACTCTGGGCAACTTCAATTCCAGCGGATTCCAAAGCGGCGACTTTCTCTGCGGCGGTTCCCTTGCCACCGGAAATAATCGCTCCCGCATGCCCCATCCGCTTGCCGGGAGGCGCGGTTCGACCGGCAATAAACGCCGCGACCGGCTTAGTAACGTTTTGCTCGATGTACTCGGCCGCCTGTTCCTCGGCGTTGCCACCGATTTCGCCAATCATCAGGATGGCTTCGGTATCGGGGTCGTTTTGGAATAGTTCGATCAGGTCGATGAAATTCGTCCCGATAATCGGATCACCACCGATGCCCACGCACGTCGATTGGCCTAGCCCCACCCTACCCATCTGCCACGCGGCTTCGTAGGTCAGTGTTCCGCTGCGACTGATCAGCCCGACGGTACCGTTCGTGTGGATATAACCAGGCATGATACCGATTTTCGCCACGCCCGGCGTGATCACTCCCGGACAGTTCGGTCCAACCAGACGACTGCCGGTTCGGTCAACGTGCGCTTTCGCGCGAACCATGTCGAGCACCGGGACGCCTTCGGTGATAGCAACAATCAGTTTGATGCCTGCATCGGCGGCTTCGATTATCGCATCGGCACAGAACCGCGGCGGCACGAAAACCATCGATGTGTTGGCTCCGATCGTCTCGACCGCCTCGGCGACAGTATTGAGCACCGGAAAACCATCGACATCGGTCCCCCCCTTGCCGGGCGTCACGCCGCCGAGGAAAACGGGCTGTTCGCGTCCACATTCGTCGCGTGCGTATTCGCGACATTTCTGGCTGTGAAACAACCCAGCTCGACCGGTGATGCCTTGGCAGATAACGCGCGTGTCTTTGTCGACGAGGATGCTCATTATGTGTCTTTCCGTCTCTTGAAACGCTCTCACTAGGCGTGGCGAGGGAGCAGATGTCACGCACCGAGGGTCGCCACTACCTTCTCCGCCGCGTCGGTCAGATCGGTCGCCGTAGTGATGTCACGGTCGCTCTCGGCAAGCATGGCGCGAGCGACTTCGACGTTGGTGCCTTCCAGCCGTACGACCAACGGCACACTAAAGCCGACTTTCTCGTAGGCGCCTAGCAGGGCTTCCACAATGGTGTCGCACTTCATTATCCCGCCGAAGATGTTTACCAGCACCGCCTTGACGTTCGGGTCGGCCAGGATGATGCGAAACGCCTCGGTCACCGCCTGGACGTCGGCTCCACCGCCGACGTCCAGAAAGTTGGCCGGTTCACCGCCGTGAAGCTTGATCAAGTCCATCGTGCTCATGGCCAATCCGGCACCGTTCACCAGGCAGCCAATGTTCCCATCCAGGTTGACGTAACTCAATCCGGCATCGGCTGCACGAACTTCCGATTCGTCTTCCTCGCTCAGATCGCGCAGCTCCGCAAAATTCTCGTGGCGAAATAGCGCATTGTCATCAAAACTGACTTTGGCATCTAGCGGCGTCAACTCACCTTCATCCGTCACCACCAATGGATTGATTTCGGTCATGCTGCAATCGTTGTCGACGAAGAACTGGCACAGCTTGGGCAGAAAGGTTGTAGCACTTTGTGCCGCCTGGCCATCCAGACCCAGCTTGTCAGCCAGATTGCGAACCTGGCTCGGCTGCAACCCGGTACTGATATCCAGCGATTCGCGAAAAATCTTCTCCGGGGACTCGGCAGCGACCTCTTCGATCGACATGCCGCCCTCCGACGAAGCGATCACGACAGGGCCACCCGATTCACGGTCGACAACAATCCCCAGATAAAGCTCACGCGCGATGTTCAGCCCCTGCTCGACGAATAGGACGTTGACCGTTTTTCCCGCCTCGCCCGTCTGGATCGTGACCAGCGTGTTGCCGATCATTCGTTCGGCATTTTCGCGCGCCTCGTCGGCCGATCGGACCAAGATGACGCCCGGCTGATCGGGCTGTTCCTTAAACCGCCCCTTGCCGCGGCCGCCGGCGTGAATCTGAGATTTCATGACGGCAATCTCACCGCCGAGTTCGCTGAACGCGGCGGCCGCTTCGTCGGGCGTTCTTGCGACGATGCCGCGAGGCACCGTGACTCCGGCCGCAGCTAGCAATTGTTTGCCTTGATACTCATGGATCTTCATGTCGTCGGTCCGTAGGTCTGGCTCGAGAGAATCGGACGAGTCGCGGATTATAGGGCGGCGTTTAGCCACCGGCAACTGGCGCAAGCAGCATCAACTCATCACCGTCGACCAGCGACACCGAGGAATGCGACGCAACGGTCCCCACGTGCTTGCCCGAGACGGCCACCAAACAGGAACCCGGAAAATGACTTCCCGGAGGGAGTCGTTCGGTAAGTCGATCGATCGCATCGTCTACCGAAGCCGGCTCCGATAGATCGAGGAACTCGGGTAGTCCTTCCAACTCGTGATAGTGGCGGCCCATCATGACCACACGAATCTGCATAGCTGCACCTCTCCCACTTTTGCCGGCCTCTCACATCTCCGCACAACAGGGGCAATCGTCTCGGCGTGTCAATGACAGGGTTGTCACCCGTCCCTGGTGGCCGTCGTAGGTCAACATCTTTCCCAGCAGAGGACGGCCCGTTCCGGAGAGGATTTTAATCGCCTCGAGGGCCGCCAGGGAGCCGATCGCAGAGGAAATAGCGCCGACCACCGGGAAGAACTCCTCGAACGGTGGCGCCTGTGGATACACGCATTGTAGGCACGCTGTCTCGCCCGCTCGGATCACCATCAGCGTCCCGGTCATTCCCCATTGCGCAGCGTCTATCAGCGGAACACCCGCGATTGCAGCAGCTCGATTGAGTCGCAAACGCTCCTCGAAAGTCGGTGGACAAGAGAGGACTATGCTCGACCTGCGGGCCAGGTCCAGCGCTTCGCTATCGGCCGGCTCGTGGTCGACATGTTCGACTTCCACAAAACCGTTCACCGATCGCAAATACTGTGCAAAATGCGGAGCGCGCGGTTGCCCGATCCCCGCTTCGCAACCCAGTACCTGACGATTCAGGTCCGGAGAAATCAGCTCTCCGCCGTGCGCAATAATGACCCGACCGATACCGGCCATGGTAAGCATCAGAGCGGCAGGTCCTCCCATGCCGCCCACCCGAGTCACCAACGCAGTCGATCGACCTAAATCTAACTGCCCCTGCTCCGACAGCACGCCAGGGCCCAACTGTCGCGCGTAACGCTTCTGTTCGTCAGACGAAAGACTCAAATGGATGCTCCCTGTACTCGAGTCGTAAACGACGGACACCAGTGGTACCAATCTCACTTGACGAAATGAGCGGCAGGATAGACATCCACTCATCCCAGACTTGGGCAATCGCCTTGGAGTCGCTCGCCAAACGTCACGGGCAACGCCAAGGCGCAGTGTAGACGAGAGAGAAACTGTGAGCGAGAAATCTCAACCGCACCCATACGCTCGGCATGCGGCGTTTGCTGCTGAATATCGAATAGAGTAAAGCCCCGTTGTCGGAGGTGTTCCAGTAGGAAAAACATCGCAATCTTGGAAGCGTCTCGCATCCGGAAGAACATGGACTCGCCCGCAAACATCCCGCCCAGTGCGACACCGTAGAGGCCTCCGACCAGCGCCCCCTGGCACCATACCTCGATGCTGTGTGCGTGACCCAATTCATGCAATTGCCGATAGGCGGCGCAGATCGCCGGCGTAATCCACGTCCCGCTGTCATCCCTTCGCGGCTCGCTGCAACCCGCAACCACACCGGAAAAATCGTGGTTCATTGTGACTTCAAATCGCTGACTACGGATGCGTCTCGCCAAGCGACGTGACACATGTAGTCCATCCAATTCGATCACCGCTCTAGGATCGGGTGAAAACCAGGCCAGGATCTCCCAATCATCCTCAATCACGGGCCAGGGAAAAATTCCTCTTTCGTAAGCCGTCAACAGCCAGTCGGGAGTTAACCGGCCACCAACGCGCAACAGCCCACCCTCCATCGCCGCGGTCACTGGAGGAAAGTAAATCGGTTCGGCAACTTCTGACATTCCGCCCTGCACCTGTCACCGTATTCGACACGATCGATCCAAATTCCCTACACCTGCGGAAACTCTCCACAACGGGTAATTCGGCTTGACGCACCACATCGTGATCCGCGCACGGTTATAATACAAGGCACCCATTAGCGACTGGGCCCAGACGCTTCTCGTTTCCCAGACCGCCTGAGACATCTGTGCACTAAACCGAGGATCGGTTCATGGAATTCGACCCGACCCCTAGAGAGACTCGGGAAGCCAACGCGGAGTCCGGTGCTTCTCAAAGTCCGGATGCCGTTTCACTGGCGGCGCAGCTGCCAACAAACCCCTACGACGCCCTTGTTTCCAAGCCGACTCCCGCGCCGTCCGGTCCATCGCTGTCTCGTGTAACTTGGCTCATGGCGTTCGTGGCGTTCCTGCTCGTTTCTGCCGCAATTGTCCCCGTACTGATTCAACGGATCAGCTATTCCTGGAACCTGGGAAAAGAACAAGCCGAATACGAAGTGGCCGCTACGGCACTCAAGAATGTGCGACTCAATGAACTGTCTACGCAGGTCTCTAAACGAGCCGGTCCGAGTGTGGTTCACATCAACGTCTTGGGTAAGCAGCGATCGCGTAGCTGGATGCGCAATGGGTTGAGCGAAGGCCAGGGCTCTGGGGTCGTGGTCGATGCGGAGGGTTACGTTCTAACCAATGCCCACGTTGTCAAAGATGCAGATGGGATTCAGGTTTCCATCGGAAGGGGGCGAGTGCTTCCCGCAACGCTTGTCGGGAGCGACGAATTAACCGACCTAGCCGTGCTCAAGATTCGGCCCGCGGGGCTGATGCCGATCGACTGGGGTAATAGCGATGAACTCGACACGGGCGCCATGGTTTGGGCTCTCGGCAGTCCGTTCGGACTGGATCGCAGCATTACTTTTGGTATCGTCAGCGCCAAGCACCGATGGCTGGGGCCCAGGGACCGGCCCCACAAAGACTATCTGCAAACCGACGCCGCCGTGAATCCCGGAAATAGTGGGGGCCCACTGGTCGATGCGCGCGGACAATTGGTTGGTATTACGACGGCCATCGTCGGTGAGTCCTACCAAGGGATCAGCTTTGCCGTGCCCAGCAACGTAGCCCGCGTTGTCTTCGAGCGCATCCGAAAACACGGCAAGTTCGAACGCGGGTTTCTGGGCATCGAGCCGCGATCTCTTTCCGAAGAACTCGCCAAGGAGCTCGGTCTTCCCCTTAACGAGGATATGGCCACCTACCAACTCGACGGCGCTTATGTGTTTCGGGTGACCGAGAACTCGCCCGCAGCGGCAGCGGGAGTCCAGCCCGGAGATGTCATTCTGAGTTGGAGCGGGAAGCCAGTTCGAGATGCCAGCGAGTTGTACAACATGATTGGAAACACGGAGATCGGAACGGAAGCAAAGGTTCGTGTTTTCCGTAACGGTGAAATTCTCGAGCTGACCGCCGCTCTAGAAGCATTCGATAAATGGCAGCGCAAGCTGCGCCAATAAGCTGCCCCACGCGGTGATCAGACACGGGCGATTTGCTGAGATTCAGTGGGCTCTAGAGGGGCCAGTTCAGCCGGCGTAATCCCAGTCACGGACGTCGACAAAATGCCCACGCACGGCCGCGGCTGCGGCCATCGCTGGCGAGACGAGGTGGGTCCGTCCGCCTTTCCCCTGGCGGCCCTCGAAGTTCCGGTTACTCGTCGAAGCACACCGTTGTCCGGGATCCAACCGGTCCGGATTCATCGCCAGACACATGCTGCAACCCGCCTCACGCCATGCAAATCCTGCGCCCCGGAACACGGCATCGAGCCCTTCCGACTCGGCCTGTTGCTTGATCAATCCACTTCCGGGAACCACCATGGCATCCACGTGTGAAGCGACGTGATGTCCCTTCGCAACCGCTGCGGCGGCTCGGAGATCTTCAATGCGTGAGTTGGTACAGGACCCGATAAACACACGATCCACCGCGACATCGGTCAAAGATTTACCAACCTCAAGTCCCATGTAGCTCAAGGCGTCCGTTGCCGATCGTTGGTCCGCCTGATTGACAAGATCCGTGGGGTCGGGAATCACATCCTCGACCGACATGACGTGTCCCGGATTGGTACCCCAGGTGATCTGTGGAGCCACGTCCCGACCGTTGAATCGGTGCACGACGTCGTATTGGGCGCCCTCGTCGGACGGCAACTGCTGCCAGTGAACAATCGAACCGTCGAAATCAGCCGGGGAGTGACTCCGCCCGCGAAGATAGTCGAACGTTTTTTGGTCCGGTGCAATCATGCCCGCGCGAGCTCCCGCCTCGATCGACATGTTGCATACCGTCACTCGCTCTTCCATGCTGAGTGAGTGAATTGCGCTACCGCTGTATTCCAGCACGTAGCCGGTGCCACC
>PADE01000192.1 GCA_002702965.1 Planctomycetaceae bacterium | reverse complement strand
AACAGACGGTTGTCGGGATCGCTCTGATGCCCGGCCGCGCTGTGGGCGCTACTCATGCGGTAGGTTCGGCTGAGCGTCAACGAACGCAGCAGCTTTTTTTGCGACCAGTTGTCCGCCGCGAACCGATCGGCCAGATGATCGAGCAACTCCGGGTGCGACGGTTTCACCCCGCGCAGCCCAAAATTATCGATCGAAGCCACCAACCCGGCCCCGAACAACTTCTGCCAGATACGGTTCACCGCCACCCGCGCCGTCAACGGATTGGCGCGACTGGAAATCCACTCGGCGAGCTGTTTGCGACCACTCGCGTCGGTGGGAATCACCGCTGGCGCACTCGTGGCAACTTGCAGGAAGCCCCGCGGCACGGTCTCGCCGAGAGCCCGCGGATTGCCGCGGATAGTGATTTGCATATCGGCCGGTTGCTCGACATCCTGAACCCCGTAAACCACAGGCACCCCGGGCGCGAAAAACTCCGCGTGATCGATCAATCGGTTCAACTCGTTGATCCGCCCGTTGAGCTGATCCTGCATCTTCTTTCGTTCGTCAGCAGCCGTCTTCTCTGCCGGCTCCGTCGCACCCGGCTCGCTCTGCGCATCGAGTTGCGCTTTCTGTTTTTTTGCCTGAGCCCGCTCCGCCTTCAGCGACCCGAGGCGCTCCTGGTGACGCCGAGTCCGTTCGGCACGCGACGTTTGTTGAACATCGGTCTCTGGTAACTCCCGGACCACCACATCGCTCCACACACCGCGATGCGTTTTGTATACCGACTGGCTGTTGTGAAAGACGCCAGCGATTGCGTAGTAGTCGCGTTGGGGGATCGGATCGAACTTGTGGTCGTGGCAACGAGCGCAACCGATGGTCAATCCGAGAAAAGCGCGGCTGACCTTGATCAGTTGCTGGTCGACCACGTCGACACGCAGCTTGGCCTTATCGGCTTCGACAATTTCCAAGTCTCCCAGTACCAGGAAGCCGGTCGCGGTGATGCTCGCTGCGCGCTGTGGCGCCGAGTCCAATGTCAACAGATCTCCCGCGATCTGTTCGCGAATAAAGCGATCAAACGGTTTGTCCCCGTTGAATGCCGCGATCACGTAGTCTCGATACCGCCAGGCGTGCTCGGCGAACACATTATTCGACGTCCCGATCTGGTCCGCATAACCGACGAGGTCTAGCCAATGCCGCGCCCAACGTTCTCCGAATGCGGGGGACCCCAGCAGACGGTCGACAACGGCGTCCCACGCGCGCGGCGAAGCGTCCCGCTGGAATGCGTGAATTTCACCGAGCGTGGGAGCCAACCCGGTGAGATCAAACGTCACTCTCCGCAGCCAGGTGTAACGATCCGCGTCTGGCACCGGACGAAGACCCGCCCGTTCGAGGCGCTCTAAGATAAAATAGTCCAGCTCCGACCGCGGCCAGCTACGGTCGACGACTTCGGGGCGACGGACAGGTGATACCGGCTGAAACGCCCAGTGCTGACGGCCGTCAGCGTCCGCTCCATCGGGCCTCTGACCGGGTCCCGAGGTACGGGGGTCGGGGGCTCCCATCTCCACCCAGCGCACCAAGTCGGCAATCAGCCGAGCGGGCAATTGACGCTGCGGCGGCATTTTCAGGGATTCGTAGCGAACCGCAGCAATCAACAAGCTCTCTTCCGGACGGCCGGGCACGATCGCGGCACCGCTGTCACCTCCGCGCCGCAGTGTGTCCCGCAGATCGAGACGCAAACCACCCTGTCGCTTTTTGGCGCGACTCGAATGGCAGCGGTAACAGTGCTCGACGAGCAGCGGGCGGATACGATTTTCGAAAAAAGCGTTACCCGCCTCGGTACGTGGGTCGGAGGCACCGGCCACCGCGGCCAGCAACCAAGCGCCGGCCATCACCGGCCAGCCGTGTCGCTGCGTTATCGACTGCATCACAGGTCTCGCTGTCGCCACTCTGATCGGAACACTCCCAACCGGCTCCCGTACCGTTGAGCGCCGCGATTAAAACTCCAAGTATACACCGTCGGTGGTACCCGGTTCCACGTGACGGGTGGCCGCAAAGCAGCGACCATCGGTCAAAACGCGGCGACAATTTCACAGTTCGGAAGTGCCTTCTGGAGTTCATGAACCCCCGCTGCGGTCACGTTGGTGCGGATCAAGACCAGCCGGGTCAACGAATCCATGTCGCGAAAATGGACCAGCCCCGCGTCGCTGATCGATAAATCACGGAAGCCGATCGCGCGTAGCTTTGGCAAATCGCTCAGCGAGCGCAAACCGGCATCGGTAATCGGAACGCCACTGATACTGAGCGCCTCCAGACCGGCCATCACCTGCAGGTGCGCCAGCCCCGCGTCGCTGATCGGCCAGCCTTTGAGATGCAGGCGCCGGCGCGCGGCGAGTGCCATCAGATAGTTGCGCAATCCCAAATCGGTCTTGGCCTCTTCCGGAATTCGCAGCGTCGCCAGTTCCATCCCTTGCAGGTGCGCTAATCCGGCATCACTAATCGACGTTGCGATGAGCGAAAGATGTCGCAGCGCGGTGAGCGGTTTGAGAAACTTCAGACCGTCATCGGTGATATAAGCGCAGGATTCCAGATTGAGACGCTCCAGGGCGGTCATCGCGTTCATCCGTTCCAAATGACCGTCGGTGATCTCGGTATCGCGACAATTAATACGGGTGATCCGTCCCCCTTTGTCCCTGCGGATCTCGACACCAAATTCCTCCAGCGCGGCTGCCGGATTCCCGACGAATTGCGGCAGCAGCTTGTTCTTCATCTTGCGGAAATTCGGCCCCCGCCGATCGCCGCCAACCCGCGCGTTGGGATCGACCGCATTATCGAGGTTGTCCGGTTCGATGCAGCCAGCACACGCCAGCAGCACGATCAGCGCAAACTCAGACCGCGTTGGGGAAGCGCGATGGCCTCGAGAAGTCGTCGTTTCTATCGTCGTCAATGGTCTCGCTTCCGTTAAGCGTCACAGGGACCCATGAAAACTCCTGTCCGGCGACAGCGGAGGTTCGCCGCGCCCGGCTTGCCAAGGCGCGTGCCACCGATTGTACTATGGGCAGCCAACTCAACCCAAACCCTGAGGCTCGTCTCCGATGATCGCGACCCGTGACAGAAAAACCCTCGCGCCGATGACCCTGTTCAGCGCACTGACGATCTCAATGGCGCTGACCGTTTCCGGCGTTTCCCGCGCTGCGGCGGCCGACAAAACGCGATCCGATACCCCCATTCGGGTCGCCTGGACCACACCCCGAGTCACCGGTTCACCCGCACCGCCACTACCCTATATCACTACGCGCGCCTTTCCATCGCTCAAATTCACACAGTGCCTGGACCTGACCAGCGCACCGGGGAGTGATCGCCTGTTCGTACTCGAACAAAAAGGCAAGATCTATTCATTCCCGAACAATCAGGACGTGAAAACCGCCGACCTGGTCGTTGACATCGCCGCGGGAATTCCCGAGGTGCAGCAAGTCTACGCGCTCACCTTTCACCCCGATTTCGCGAAAAACGGTTACTGCTATATCTGTTACATCAAGGCCGGTGGGAAACCTGACGGAACGCAGGTCTCACGGCTGACGGTATCTAGTACGGACCCTCCCACAATCGACCCAGCGAGCGAACACAAACTCATCAGCTGGCTGTCGGGAGGACATAACGGATGCTGCCTAAAATTCGGTCCCGACGGCTGCCTCTACATCTCGACGGGCGATGCCTCACCTGCCAACCCTCCCGACACGTTCAAAGCCGGCCAGGACATCAGCAACCTGATGTCGGCGATTCTGCGAATCGATGTCGATCACACGGCAGCAGATCGCAACTACCTGATCCCCGCGGACAATCCGTTTGTCGAGTTGCCGACAGCGCGGGGCGAAATCTGGGCCTATGGATTTCGCAACCCCTGGCGGATGAGTTTTGACCGACAGACGGGTGATCTGTGGGTTGGGGACGTGGGCTGGGAGCTGTGGGAGATGCTCGACCGGGTCGAACGCGGCGGCAATTACGGCTGGAGCGTGACCGAGGGGCGACAGTCGATCAACCCCGAGTGGCCTCGCGGCCCCACTCCCGTACTGCCCCCGACTATCGACCATCCGCACTCGGAGTCCTCTTCGATCACCGAGGGTTTGACCTACTACGGTACGCGGCTACCTGACCTGCGCGGAACGCACCTGTACGGCGACTTTGACACCGGCAAGTTCTGGGGATTCCGGTACGCCAATGGCAAAGTGGTGGACCACCGGGAACTGGCCGACACCACGGTTCGGATTGTCGGTTTTGGTGAAGACAACAAGGGGGAATTTTACGTCCTGGATCATACGGCCGGCACGATTCACCAGCTCGTGCCCAATCCGGCCGAGAACCTCAGCAGCGTGTTTCCCCGGCGGTTGAGTGAAACCGGACTTTTTGCATCGGTCCCGGCACTGACGCCTGCCCCCGGCGTGCTCCCCTACTCGATCAACGCCGACCCGTGGGCCGACCACGCCATCAGCGAACGGCTGGTTGCCGTGCCGGGCAGCTTGACGGTCAAACCGAGCGGCATTTCCTGGTCATTTCCGAAAGACTCGGTGCTCGCCAAAACGCTCTCTCTACACACCGAGCGCGGTAACCCAAGCACTCGGCGCCGCATCGAAACGCAAATCCTGCACTTCGATGGAAGCGAGTGGCAGCCGTACACGTACCGATGGAACGATGCCCAGTCGGACGCGACGTTAGTCGATTCCAACGGCGCAGAACAGCGATTCACGGTGGTCGATCCCGATGCGCCCGGCGGAAAACGAACGCAAACCTGGCGATTCGCGGGTCGCGCCGAGTGCCAGCGCTGCCATAACAAGTGGTCCGGACCGGTGCTCGCTTTCAACACACCGCAACTGAACAAAAAACACGATGCCGGCGGCACGATTATCGAGCAACTGGATCGGCTGGCTGAGATCGCATTGCTGGAGTCCGCGGTTCCCGCTGAGAACCGGCCCCAGCTGGCCGATCCGACCGACCAGACGGCCGACCTGACGGCTCGTGCCCGCGCCTACTTGCAGGTCAATTGCGCCCACTGCCACCGCATGCACGCGGGTAGCGCCGTGCTGTCTCTGATGCACTACGACCTGCCGTTGCAGAACACGAAAATGGTCGGGGTCCGCCCCACGCAAGGTACCTTCGGGATCCACGCGGCGCAGGTCATCGCCCCGGGCGACCCGTTCCGTTCCGTCCTGTTATACCGGATGTCGAAAATGGGGCGCGGACGCATGCCGTATTTGGGCTCTACCGAGGTCGACCTCGCGGGCGTTGAATTGATCTCCCGATGGCTCCAGCAGATCCCCCAGCTGGAGGAGCCCAAAACCCGCGGCGATGAAACCGCGTCGCGGCTTCGAAAAACCGAGCAGGGTCGTCTGGCACAATTGCTCGCGCCGCAACCACCGCCCGAACAAGCGAAACTCGTGAACGATTTGTTGGCGTCCACCAGCGGCGCGCTGCAACTACTGCAGGCCGTTGACGCCGGTTCTTTGAACGATGCCGTCACGGAGCTCACCATCGCCGCGGCGACTGAGCATCAGGACGTCCAGATCCGTGAGCTGTTTGAACGCTTCGTGCCGGCCGAAAACCGTGTCAAGCGTCTGGGCAGCGTGATCCAAGTCGACCAGCTCCTGGCGATCGAGGGTGATCCGCAGCGCGGCCAGCAGCTGTTCCTGCAAACCGCCGGGGTAGCCTGCAAGAACTGCCACCGGATCGGGAAAGAGGGCCCTGAAATCGGTCCCGATCTGACCGCGATTGGCAAGAAATTGACACCCGCCCAACTGCTCGAGAGCATCCTCGAGCCGTCTAAGCGGATCGATCCGAAGTATGTGACTTATCTGGCGGAAACCGATGAAGGCCGCCTCGTGACGGGCCTGCTCGTGAAGCGTGATGCCGACCAGATCGTGCTGCGAGACGTCCAGAACAAGCTGATTGCGATTCCCGCAGACCAAGTCGAACAACTGGTTCCGCAGCGCAAGTCCCTGATGCCCGAGTTGCTGCTCCGCGACATGACGGCCCAGCAAGTTGCCGACCTGTTGGCCTACCTGGGCGCGCTGCGATAGCGCGAGACGCGCGCCGATCCGAGAACCAGGAAGTCACTCGGGCAAGGAACCGAGCCACTCGATGAATTGCCGCAGATCATCACTCTCCATCGAGAGCACGAGTTCCTCGCGATGGCTCCCGTGCACCGCGAGCACGTGATCTTCGTGAAACACGATTTCGCTCCCCAACTCGATCCCGTGCAACCGCGCTTCGTACAGCGGATTGTCCACCACCGCCGCAAACAACTGCTCCTGCCGCTCGGTCACTTGAACCCAGAAGTCTTCACCCCAGCCGCGCGACGGAACCTGCTGGGGGGGCAGGGGCAGTAACGTGGCCGGGTGCTCATGACCGAGAATCGGTTTGGTGGCCTCCCCTTCACACACCGGACAGGTGCACCGCTGGGGGGCATCGGCGTGGACCGAGAAGCGGGGAGAATCGACTCTCAATTCGACAAACTGCCCCACCCGAACGTATTTCTTGAGCAGTGGATGGGGGATCTGAAATCGATCTCCGTTTTCGGCGCTCATCTGGACGCCGTCGATGAGCTGGTAGCCGTTCGCAAACCGCTGGTCCTGGAACCGCTCTGTCAGCCCACCTGATGTCATGATCGCATTCATCCTCGCTGCGCGGCGCCGAGTCATTCGCGAAGGCGCACCACGAGCCGGTCCTCCGTTCGATCCTACCACACACCTGGCAAACCGTCAGCTCGGTACCCGATCGACCGGGGGACCGGTAGCGGGTCAGGAAAGGATCGCTTCCAGGACGTTGCCGTAGACATCGGTCAGACGGAAATCACGACCACCGAAACGGTAGGTCAGTTGCTCGTGGTCGAGGCCCAGCAGATGGAGCATGGTGGCATGCAGGTCGTGTATCGTGACGACGTTCTCAACCGAATGCATGCCCAGTTCATCGGTGGCGCCGTAGACGACTCCCCCCCGGACACCACCACCGGCCATCCAAAGCGTAAAACCGGACGGGTGATGATCGCGGCCATCGGTCCCCGCGGAATGGGGTGTACGGCCAAACTCCCCAGACCAGACCACGAGGGTCTCGTCGAGCAAGCCGCGCCGCTTGAGATCCTTGATCAGCGCCGCGATCCCCTGGTCGGTATTCAAAGCGTTCTTTTCGTGCCCCTCCTTCAACTTGCCGTGTTGATCCCAAGTCCCCGTACTTCCGTAGACATTGGGACACAGGATTTCCACAAAACGCACACCCTGTTCGACCAGCTTTCGGGCTCTCAGGCACTCCATTCCAAAACGACTTTTATTTTCATCTTCTGAGTCGATCCCGTAGAGACGTGTTGTCGCCGCGGTCTCCTGACCGAGATCCATCACATCGGGAATCAGTGATTGCATCCGGTAGGCAAGTTCATAATTTTCAATCGCTGACTCGACGGCTTCCGCGTCACCCTGCGCCTGCGAGAACCCGCGATCCTGCGCCTGGAGCAAATCGAGCTTGGCTCGCTGCACACGGCCATCGCGGTCCGCGGGCACGATGTTATCGATGGGTGCGCCCGCGGTCTGGGCAAGTGTGGCTTGATAGCGCGCCGGCAAGAAACCGTTGGAGAAATTCTCCACTCCACTGGGAATATTCATGCCGTTGTGCAGTACCACGAATCCAGGCAGGTTGTCGTTTTCGCTACCCAATCCGTAGTTAATCCACGATCCCAAACTGGGCTTTCCGGCGTTGTTGCTGCCGGTGTGCATGAACAAATTTCCACGCGAATGCAACGGAAAATCCCCGACCATCGACCGGACGACAGCCAACTCATCGACACACGTCGCCAGATGCGGAAACAGCGTACTGACAGGGATGCCTGACTGGCCGTAGCGATTGAATTCCCAAGGGCTGCCGAGCCATTTTCGATTTCCGGCTGCTGTCGGATTGGTCCGCTTGTCGATGTGCACCGACTCGCCATTGCGGTGCGTCAATTCCGGCTTGGGATCAAATGAGTCGACGTGCGAAACGCCTCCGTCCATGAAACAAAAAATGATGCGCTTTGCCCGGGGCGGAAAATGGGGTCCTGGCGGTCCGCTCGCCGCGGCGTAGCCCCCTTCGGCAAGCAGCGCCGACAGTGCCAGCGCCCCAAACCCGTTGGCCGATCGTTGCAACATTTCACGGCGCGACAGCGGCGCTGCGACCGATCCCGGGCAGCTACACGTTTGAGCGTTCATACTTCGGTTCATGTTCAAGCTCCTACCGCACTGGGGCCAGATCCGCAACACCGATTCGGTCGGGTCGCCCACACGCTCACAGCTGTCCAGGATCGCGGCGCGCTCGATGAGCTGTCAGCGGACATACAAGAATTCCTTCAAGTTGAACATCGTATGGGCAACGTCCCGCCATACCAGGCGACTTGTCAGCACCGACACCGACGGCACCTGATGGAACATCGAGAGCCGGTCCACCAGAGCTTCAAATCGCGCCGTTTCGAATGACTCCGGATGACGGCCCAGCGCGCTGAGGAACATCGCCTCAATCCGGGCGGCAACGGCCTCGCGACGATCCGCGAGCATGCGCTCGGCCCATACGTCGGCCTGCTGGTTCACGAACGGATCGTTGAGCAGGGTCAGCGCCTGAGCGGGAACACTGGTCACGTCACGACGCCCGCGGGTCTGCTTCGGTTCCGGCAGGTTAAACACCGTCAGGAACGGTGGCTCTTCGGTCAACGTCACCTTGGTGTACAGACTGCGGCGCCCGCGCCCGTCGAGGGGACCGCTGAACAACCGTCGGTCTTTGCGTTCCTGGACGCGATAGGGATCGATGCTCCGCCCTCCCACACCGCGGTTCAAACGCCCCGACGACGCCAACATCGCGTCACGGAGCGCCTCCGCCTCCAAACGCCGCAGCGGGAAATGATGCAACAACCGGTTCTCGGGATCGAGTCGCCGGGCGGCGACATCGACACGACTCGCAGAGCGGTACGTGCGGGTGAGCACTAGCGAGCGGATCAACTGCTTCAGTGACCAGTCCTGGCGGACCAGCTGGTCGGCCAGGTAGTCGAGCAGTTGGGGGTGCGAGGGACGATCACCGAGCGCCCCAAAGTCGTCCGGAGTACGCACGATGCCCGCACCGAACAGATGATGCCAGATGCGGTTGACCATCACTCGGGCGGTGAGTGGGTTTCCGGGACTCGCGATCAACTCCGCCAATTCACGTCGCCCGCTTCCCGAGACGTTCCATCCCGCGTCCGATCCCTCCAGCACCTCTAGAAACCGACGCGGCACAAGCTCGCCCAGTTGAAACGGATCACCGCGTACTTTCAGCGGCACATCGAACCCCCGGTCGAGATCCGCCATCGCATTGATCAGCTTCGGCGGGGGAATCCGCCCTTCGATCTCCCGGTAGCGGGTTACCAACCGGCCGAGCTGATCGGCCGGGGCGATGGTGTTGGACAGCAGTTTGCTGGTCAGTAGCCACTCGATCCAGCGCACATCGTCATCGCTGGCCTGGTCGCGCGCCCAGGCATCGACTGCCTGGCGGATCACACGTCCATAGCGCGCGGCCCATTGCTTCACTGTCGTGGGCGCCTCCTGTTCGGCGAACAGCCGTTGCAGGTGCGTCAGATCCTGGCGTGGGGGGCCCTCGCAATCGTGTAAGACCGCCCGCGTCACACCAAAGAACGACCGGATCTTGGTGTGGTCGACGGGGTGTTGCGTGTTGTACGTGGGAAAACTCTGATTATCGAACTTCGTGACCAACGCAACGTAGACATTGCTGTCAGCGTATTCGTTCGATGTCGGCTTGGTGATCCACTGAAGTCGATCCGAGTTGAGCACGACATTGTTCACGCCCAGGTGGCAATTATCATAAATCGTCCGCAGCGCACTCTCGCCACCACCGAGCACCTCGACACTCAGGAACTTTTTGTCTTTCGGTAGAAACGAGGAGCGCAGTGCACCGTTCAGTCGGTCGGACAGCCGGTGGGTGTACATCCCGGCGCGAAACACGGCCCGGACGATCTGCGGCCCTTGGTAGGTCACCGCAAAATCTCCACTCCGACAGAATCCGGCGTCCCAACCAAAGCCCTCGCCGCGCCAGCCCGTCTCATGACCGCTGCCCGGCGAACCCGATTCCCGAAAATCGGCGACCGTTTGAAAATGCTCCGAATTGAACGACGCCCGGACGTTCTGCTGCTGTCTGTATTCGGCTTTCAGTTTTGCCCAGGCGCCGGCGAGTTCGGGAGCCGACTGCAATGCGTGCCAGGCGTGCAGCGGGTGTTCCAGTGGCGGCGGCTTCTTCTCGAACGCCTGCAGCGCCGCAACCCAGTTCTTCAGGCGCTCCGGCTGAAGCCCGGACACGGTCGCGTCGTCCGGTGCCGATTGAGCGGCGCGCAGGTACCCACTCGCCCGCTCGACATCCTCAACCCAACGCGCTGCCAGCGCGCGGCGAATCTCTTGTTTAAGCGTTTCCAGTTCTGCCTTGGCACCGTCGTTGGCGTCCGGACGATCGATCGTTCGGGCGACAAATCTCGAACTGCTGAGAATACCGCTAAGCGCGTAGTAGTCCCGTGTCGAGACCGGATCCAACTTGTGATCGTGGCAACGGGCGCATGATACGGTCGTGGCTTGGAACGCCTTGCTGAGCGTGTCGATCTGGTTGTCGATCACGTCCAGGCTAATTTCGCGAAATTCCAGGCAGTCATCGTGTCCCACCTCGCCAAATCGATAAAACGCGGTGCCAATCAACGATTCGTTGACCTTGTCGACGGCGTTGAAGCGCGGCGCCTCAAGCAGATCACCGGCGATCTGCTCGCGGACAAATTGGTCATACGGCAGATCCTGATTCCAGCAACGGATCAGATAATCCCGATAACGCCAGGCCCCGCGCACTTCCCAGTTCCACTCGTGTCCGTAGGTCTCTGCGAAACGAACCACATCCATCCAATGTCTCGCCCACCGCTCACCGAAATGAGGCGAAGCCAACAGGCGATCGGTGAGCCGCTCGTAGGCCGTGGCCGATCGGTCCTGCACAAACGCTTCGATCTCCTGCGGCGCAGGTGGCAACCCGGTCAGTGCGAAACTCAAGCGGCGAATCAGCGCGTAACGGTCGGCCTGTGGCGCAGGCTGTAGACCGGCATCGTCCAACGCCGCTTTAACGAACCGGTCGACCGGGTGTAGTGACCAGGCGGCGTCGCCCACCCATGGTGGCACCGCCGCGGCAACCGGCTGCAGGCTCCAGATCGTCCGCCGCTGAGCGAGGATAGCTGCCCAGGAACCCTCCGCTTTTCTGACGGTCGGGTGATCGCGTGGGTCGGGCGCCCCGTTGCGGACCCAAGCGACAAAATCGGCGATCACACGCTCGGGCAACTTGCGGTCCGGCGGCATCTCCAGTTCCTCGTGCCGCAAAGCCTGGATCAGCAGACTCTCGTCGATCTTCCCCGGAACAATCGCCGGTCCACTCTCGCCACCGCGGCGGATCCCAGCGCGGCTGTCCAAGTGGAGTCCCGCCTTGGGCATCTTGGCCTGGACCGAATGGCAGCGGTAGCAGTGTTCGACCAGGACCGGACGAATTTTCTTTTCGAAAAAAGCGACCCCCGCCGGATCGATTTGGTCGGCGCCAAGCAGGCTGAACAGGATCAGGAAAGTGGGCATGTTGGCTTTCATCAGACAAATAGCCAAACGGCGCAGCCCCCAAACGACTCCAGGGGCCACCTTTGGTATTCTACGCGATAGCGTTCCGCCAGACATCCGTTGGTCTGTTCGAGGAGCACGGACAATCCCCAGAAGCGAGTTGTTTTTCGCATGCCACCAGCTGACACGTGGGATTTCGATGCCGGCCTGTTGAGCGCTGCCTATCTGTCCAATCCGTATCCCTATTACCAGGCGCTGCGTGACAAGCAACCCGTCTACTTCAGCGATCGCCTGAACGCGTGGGTGCTGACACGTTACCAAGATGTGCACCGCGCGCTGAAGGATCCCCGACTCGTTTCCGGCCAGCGAGTGTCCTCGTACGCCGAACGTTTGACCACTGATGTACGACGCGG